>CAIQKQ010000264.1 GCA_903872425.1 uncultured Opitutia bacterium
ACCGCGTGCACCGCGCGCTGGCGCTGCGCCACCGCCGCCCGCCCCGCCGCGCGCGCCGCCAGGGGCCGCACCGAATCCACCGCGACCGCCGCCGCCTTGCGCGATGCCTTCCAGCGGCACGCCGCCTTCTTGTCCCGCGTCGAGCCGGCGCATCGGCAGGTCGCCGAACAGCAGCTTATAACCGCTCGTAATCGACTCATCGGGCAACGGCCCCTCGACCTCCAGCCATTGCACGGCATAGCCGGGCATACCGTCCTGGGTGGCGAGCGGATTGACGTATTGCTCATCGCTGCCGCTCACGCGTGTGCGAAAAAACCGTGTAGCGTCGGTGCGGATGCTCTCGCCCGCCGCTAGCATCGTCTCCACTTCGATGACGGAGGGCTCCGGCGTGAAATCTCCCACGCCGATGGGCCGTGTTTGCCCGGTGCTCGAAGCATAGAAACCGATTGGCTCATTGTTACGACCTGGCCAGACCTCGTCGGCGTTGGGGCGGTGCCAGACAGGCAGCCAGTAGGTACCGGCTTTTTCCGCGCCCTGGCCATCAAACATCCAGCGACCGATGCCGCCGCCGCTCACCCAGATGCTGTAGCCTTTGAGCCGGACCCGATACCGTCCGGCGCGCGGCGCACTGAAGCCCCACGTGTAACCGCCCGCATCGCTAAAAATGCTCGAGACCCGGCCCACGGCCTCACGCTCGCGGGTCTCCTCACTGGTGTTCGGCACCCGGCCATAGCGCACGTCAATCTGCGCGTGCGAGTCGAGCACGGGAAACGCCAGCCGATCGGGCAGCGTGCCGTTCTCCCGTGGCAGGTAACCGCCACCACCCGCGCGGGCATAAATTTTTTGCACGGTCATCTCCGGACGCTCAAACGCTGCCGCCATCGCCTGCCGCATCGCGTAATCCGATGCGCTGAGGTACCGGTCCATCTGCACGAACGAAACGTCCAACGCCTCGCCGCTCTTGTTGAAACCGTAGCGCTCGCCGTCGAGCGGCAGCTTGTCCTTGATCTGCGCCCATGGGACGTTGAGCAGGTCGCGCAGCGCGCTCTCATATTCGTAGCGGTTGAGCCGACGTTGCACCGCGCGGCCGCCGTCACGCGCAATCACTGTGCGCTCATCGGTGACGAGTGTGGAAGAAAGGCGGTCGAGAAAAGTCTTCAGCTCCGCGGCGGCTGGCTGCGGCTCGGTTTTCGGAGGCATCTCGTGCGCGAGCAGGCGGTCATTTACCTTCGCCCAGAGCGCGAAATTCGCCGGGTCGGCCGGATCGTATTTCATGCCCACGAGATCCAGGTCGCTCTTCTTGGTCACGGCGTCGTGGCAATCACCGCAATTTTTCTCAAGAAACGGTTTGGCCTCTTTGAAGAGTTCGGCGCCGTGCGCCACCGGGAGCGCGGCTAGAAGCGCACTCGCCAGACCAAGACGGCACCAAGCCGATAACCCGGCGAGAGAAAGGGGAAGGAATGAAAGGGCGTGGGGCGGCCGGCTCATGTGAGTAAAGTGGCAGGCAGAATCATCGTGTCCAGCAGGATGTGGCGAAACAGGGCGTCCGATGTAGGGCCGATTGTATTCCTGGTCCGTTGTAGGGCGGGGTCGCCGTACCCCGCCGCTCCGCGTCCGCCTCCGTTGTAGGGCGGGGACGCCGATCCCCGCCGGTTCGAGGCCTTGTCCGTTGTAGAGCGGGGTCGCCGCACCGAGCGTAGCGACATTTCGCCGTACCCCGCCGCTCCGCGTCCGCCTCCGCTGTAGGGGGGGACGCCGATCCCCGCCGGTTGGGCTTTATCCCCCGCCGCGATCGTATTTCAGCTAACATGGTTTGATTAGGTTTGATTAGGTTTGATTTTCCTCCGTCCGCGCCACGCTGGCCGCAACCGGCAGACTGTATCAGGCAAGGTCTAGCGCATCTGCTGGGCATCTTCATTGAGGAACGTGTCTGTTTACTGCGAGCGCTCGCCCTTGGGCTGTGGGATCCCTCCCACCGTCCTCATCCCACCCGTGCCGGTTGCGGTGGTCAGTCGCAGATCCGACGGACATTCCCCAAACAGCCGCTGCCGCACGATGGCCGTGTGCACGTCGGGCGGCTTTTGGTTCCTGTTGTCTTCCGCTTTCGCGCGGGCTCCCAGCCGCGCCAAAGCCGGCGGCGCGTTCGGCAGCTCGTCAAACAGCAGGCGGCGCACCCGCTCTAGGCACCAAAAAGATGACGAAAATTCCAGCGATTCGGAACCGTCTCAGCTGGCAGGCCGTTTACGTCGGGTTCAGGCGGCTTTTTCATCTTGCTGGTCTAGCAGCCCGATGACCTCAGACAACTCCCAAACATGGTCAGAAACGCCCGCCTGCATGGCCGGGGTCACACGCAAGGTCTGGTGGATGCGGCAGAAGTTTTAGAACATGTAATGCAGGGCGACGGAGTGCTCGGGTTTTACAGGTTTTACAGCTTCTTGGAAAAGCCGTTGGTCAGCGGGTGAAATTCTCCGAGGGATCCCCAATCCGGCGGGGTACGGCGACCCCGCCCTACAGTTCCGACCCTGTTCGAAAACGCGGCATCGGCAAGTCTGCCACCCTACCCGCCCACCCTGTCAGGGCTTAACCGGTTGAGCCGCGCCCACGGGGGCGGCGGCGTACGGGTCGTCGGCGAAAAACTTCCGCGTCACGAGATCGCGGAAAAACCCGCGCCAGCTCTGCCACGTATGTTGTCCGCCCGGCGGCGTCATCCACTCGTTCCTCAGGCCGAGTCCAGTGAAATACTCGGTGACGCGTCGGCTCTGCGCATAGCTCCCAGCCTCGCCCGTGCCGGTCATCAGCGCGACATAGCGGAGGTCGCGTTTCGCAAGGTCGAGCTTCGTCCCTAGCGCGGTGAAGTTGGCCGCGAGGTTGGTGTTGGTGCGGAAATTCGAGCTCGCTCCGGCGACGTAGCCAAACGTCCCCGCGTAGTTCATGCCGATGGTCACGGCTTGGTAGCCGCCCATCGTCACGCCAAAGATCGCCCGGTCTTTTGATGTTTTCCCGGCGTGGAATTCTTTTTCCACGAGCGGAATGACCTGCTCCACGATGTCTTTGCCAATTACCGCTACGTCGTAGAGATCGTTGCCGCCCGCGCCTTCTTCGGGACCGCGCGGCACGGACGTGTGGCCAAAGGGCATCACGAGCAACACGGGTTTCGCCTGCCCGTCGGCGAGGAGGTTATCCACGATGAAATTGGCGCGAGCCACGCGCGACCAGAACGTCTCATTGTCCGTCGTCGAATGCAGCAGGTAGATGGCCGGATAAGTCTTGGCTGCCGCTGCGTCATAGCCTGGCGGGGTGTAGATGATCAGGTGGCGCTGGCCGAGTGTGGGGTTGCGATACCAGACCTCGTGCAACTGGCCGTGCGGCACGTCGCGCACCGACCAAGGCTGCGGCCCGTCGCCCGGTACCTCGACGTAGCTCTTGAGAAACTCCGCGCTGGCGGAGATGAGCAGATTGCTCGGGTCGGTAATGCGCACGCCGTCCACGCGGAAATAGTAGCCCATGATGCTCGGCGGCTGCGGCGGGAGCGTGAGCGACCAGACCCCGTTGTCGGCCTTCGTCATCGCCTGTCCCGAGCTGCCCTCCGGATAAAAATCACCATTGAACCCCACGTTCTTGGCGTTGGGCGCGTAGAGCCGGAAAGTGATAGAGCGATCGGCACCAACCTCCGGCGAGACGGCCTGCACCGCGCCGTTCGCGGCATTGGTCGCGGGCTGCCCAACAACTGGGCCAACCGTGAAGAACGACAGCACAAATAAAACGGCCAGCAGCCGACGGGGTGTTTTCATAGGGTAACGCGAGTGCACGACAGGCAGCGGCGCAGGTCAAGCCGGGCTGGGATGTGGTATGTCGCTAGTTTTGGGAACTAAGCTTCCGAATGCTTAAATTTAAGATCCTTAAATTCCAAAATCTCGGTTCCAGATTACTCGATTTCAGATTGCCCATGACCGAACTCACTATTTTCTCCTGCTTACCCAGCGTACCGGCTTAAACCTCGCGCCCACCACCGCCTTTGGGCGGGATTGGTCGGGTGAGCGATCGCAAGAGATTTGCGCTCGACTCCAACCGTGCATGAAACAGGGTAACGCATGCTTAACTCCCAGCAATTGGTCATCGACCGGTTCACTACCTCGTTGGAAGCCGCCTATCGTCAAACCTACGGCAAGATGAAGCCGGAACTTGGCGAGGTGATCGCTTGGGGTGGCCGGCTGGCGCTCGAGAATATCGGCAACTCGGACATGCTCTATCACAATGTCGAGCACACCATGTTGGTGACGGCCATCGGTCAGGAAATTTTACTCGGAAAACACCTCTGCGAGGGCGGTGTGCAGCCGGCGGACTGGCTGAATTTCATGCTCGCCCTGCTGTTTCACGATATCGGTTATGTGCGGGGAGTCTGTCGGCTGGATGGGGCGGGCCGGTTTGCAACTGGCGTGGGCGACGAGACCGTGGAGCTGCCGAAGGGCAGCACGGACGCCGCGCTGACCCACTACCATGTGAGCCGTAGCCAGCAGTTCGTCCGCGAGCGTTTCGGCAAGTCGCTCTTGGGTGAGGTGCAGCCGGAGTTGATCGCGGCTCATATTGAGATGACTCGCTTTCCGTCGCCCGACACCCCGGCCTACCGGGAAACCAGCACCTACAGCAGGTTGTTGCGCGCGGCCGATTTTATCGGGCAGCTCGGCGACCCCAATTATCTGCGGAAAATCCCCGCCCTCTATTACGAGTTTGAACAGCTGGGGATGAACCAAAAAATGGGCTACAAAAATCCGGAGGAGATGCGGAATAACTACGCCACCTTTTACTGGAAAGTCGTCAGCCCCTACATCCAGGACGCGCTGAAATACCTCAAGGTCACGCTCGATGGGAAGCAATGGATCGCCAACCTGCATTCCCATGTGTTCGAGATCGAGCATACGGTGAAATAAACCGCCGCTCACCGCGCCTCCTTGACCGGCGTGGCCGGACCGTGGTGGCGACATTTCTGTTTGCCCCGGACCGTCTTCACCATCATTAATTTCGGCTGCCCACCGCCACCCGCGACGGCGATTGCACCAACTCTCACCACCCTTAATCACCTCCACCCGTCATGGCTAAAATCTATAACGATATCACTGAGACCATCGGCAACACGCCGCTCGTCCGCCTCAACCGCACCGCCGCCCTCCACAACGCGCAGGCCGAGGTGCTCCTCAAGCTGGAGTTCTTCAATCCGCTCTCGTCCGTCAAAGACCGCATCGGCTTCTCGATGATCGATGATGCCCTCAAATCCGGCAAAATCACTAAGGACACCGTCCTCATCGAGCCGACCAGCGGCAACACCGGCATCGCCCTCGCCTTCGTCGCCGCCGCCAAGGGGATCAAGCTGATCCTCACCATGCCGGAGACGATGAGCACGGAGCGCCGCAAGCTCTTGAAAATCCTGGGCGCAAAACTCGTCCTCACCGAGGGGCCGAAGGGCATGAAGGGCGCCATCGCCAAGGCCGAGGAACTCGCCGCCAAGATCCCTGGCTCGCTCATCCTCCAGCAATTCTCCAACCCCGCCAACCCTGCCATCCACCGCAAAACCACGGCGGAGGAAATCTGGCGCGACACCGACGGCAAGGTTGACTTCGTCGTGGCCGGCATCGGCACCGGCGGCACGATCACGGGCGTCGGCGAGGTACTCAAGGCCCGCAAGCCCGGCGTGAAAATCATCGCCGTCGAGCCCGACGCCTCCCCCGTGCTCTCGGGTGGCACGCCCGGCCCGCACAAGCTGCAGGGCATCGGCGCCGGCTTCGTCCCTGCGATTCTCAACACCAAAATCTACGACGAGGTCATCCGCGTGAAGGAAGCCGACTCCGGCCCCGTGTCGAAGCAGGTCAACCAGCTCGACGGTATCCCGGTCGGCATCTCCTCCGGCGCGATGATCTGGGCCGCACTCCAGCTCGCGCAGCGCCCAGAAAACAAGGGCAAGCAGATCGTGGTCGTCGTCCCGTCGAGCACCGAGCGCTACCTCTCGACCTGGCTCTTCGCCGACGTGAGCGTGGAAGCCGACAACATTGATGACCTTTTGACGAAAGCCTGAGCGGCGCGACCCGCTGCTTTTCCCTTGGCCGCGGCGGCGTTAGTACGACCGTTCGTTAAACGGTTGCACGTCTTGCCGCCGCCCCAATGGATGGCAGCGTCGTGCGGCTGGCAGATTACGTTTTGTTCATCCACCCTTCCCTTCAGTCCCAACTCATTCCATTATGGCTGGCGTCGGCAAACTCCTCAAACAGGCTCAGAAAATGCAACGCGGCATCGAGGCGCTCCAGGCGCAGCTCGACGCCAAGGAAATTGAAGTCACGAGCGGCGGCGGCGCCGTGCGCGTGAAGGTGAGCGGCAGCGGCAAGATTCTCGCCCTCGCGCTCGATCCCGAGTTTCTAAAAGAGGACGCGAAGCTTGTCGCCGATACCGTGCTCGCCGCCGTGCAGGACGCCGTGAAACAGGCGAAGGCTTACCACGACGCGGAGATGCAGAAAGTCACCGGGCAGTTCCAGATGCCGGGCTTCATGTGAGCGCCGCCTCCGCGTCATGGCATCGTCATTCGAGCAATTGCAGCAGCAGCTCAAGCAATTGCCCGGCTTGGGCTACCGCTCGGCGGAAAAAATCGCACTGCACCTGCTCGTAGAAAAGCCGGAGAAACTGCCGGCGCTCGTGGCGGCGCTGCAGGCGGCAGCGCAGAGTGTGCGGCGGTGCCAGCGGTGCGGAAACCTTGCCGAGGCCGAGTTATGCGCGGTCTGCGCGGACGAGCGACGCGACCCAGGAATCGTGTGCGTGATCGAACAGGTGCCCGACCTGGTCGCGATTGAGCGAGCGGGTGCGTATCGCGGCGTCTATCATGTGTTGCACGGTCGGCTCTCGCCGATCCACGGCGTGGGTCCCGCCCAACTCAACCTCGCCTCACTCCTGGCGCGCGTGGCGGCCGGCGGAGTGCGCGAGCTGATCCTCGCGCTAGGCAACGATGTCGAAGGCGAGGCGACGTGTCATTACGTGACGCAGCATCTCCCGACCGGCCACGAGGTCAAAGTTTCCCGTATCGGCTTCGGCCTGCCGAGTGGCGGCGGCGTGCTCTACGCCGATCCCGTGACGCTCCGGAGCGCGCTCGAGGGCCGGCGGGATTATGCCTGAGTGATAGTGCTTGGCGCTTCCTCGTGCGAGGACCCTAGCAACCGTTGGTGCGGCGAAACCATCCCAAGCGTCCCACCTCCCACGCCTCATTTAGCACTGCTTAAGCGCCGCTTAAGCCGGTAGCAGGCGGACCCTGCGGCTCGCCGATTTGGGCTTGTCGCCACCACTCGGGGTCGGCAAACTATCTCCCAATCTGAAATGCGCCGGTAGTTCATCGGTAGAACGTGAGCTTCCCAAGCTTGAGAGGAGGGTTCGATTCCCTCTCGGCGCACCAGAGCGAACACGGCCGTGTTTTATTGCCTCCGGCACCCCGACTTGGGTTAAGTGTACCGCAACTCGACCCCCGAGGACTCCATCATACTTGCGACGACGCCCGCTGCCGGAGCCGATCGAGAATGGTGGCGGCGACGATAATGCCGCCGGTGACGATCTCTTGCACGGAATTGGACAGCCCCAGCTTGGTGCAGCCGTTGGCCACCACACTCATGATGAGCGCGCCGACGAGTGTGCCAGTGACAGTGCCCTGTCCGCCAGTGAGACTCGCCCCACCGATGACCACTGCCGCAATGATGTTGAGCTCTAGGCCAGCGGCAGTCGTGGGATCACCGCCCGTGATATAGGCAAACTGCAGCACCGCCGCCACGCCGGCAAACGCCGCGCCGAGCGCATACACGGCCAGTTTCACGCGCTCGACGGGCACGCCGCAGAGTCGCGCGGTGAGCTCGTTGGAGCCGAGCGCGAACACATGCCGACCGAACCGCGTGTAGCGCATCGCGAGCGCCACCAGCACCGCGAGGACGAGCATCAGCCAGACGCCGCCGGACAGCGAGCCGCGCGTGCCGAGCTGCATCAGGCGGTTGAGCCAGGTCTCGTCGGGATAAATCGGCTGCTCGTTGGCGACAAACTTGGCGGTGCCGCGCAGCGCGCCCATCATCCCCAGGGTGACGACGAACGGCAACAGCCGCAGTCGCGTGATGAGCAGGCCGGAAATCGCACCGCAAAGCGCAGCCACCCCCACCCCGCCCAGCGCGGCCAGCAACGGCGGTGCGCCATGCTTTAACAGCAACGCGATCACGACCGTGACGAGCGCGATAATAGAGCCCACCGAGAGATCAATGCCGCCGGCCACAATCACGATAGTCATCCCCAGCGCCGCGACCCCAATGACCGTCGTCTGCTGGAGAATAATCGCGAAATTGTCGCGCGTGGCGAATGTCTCGTAGCGCAACGCGCTAAACAACACGCCAACGGCGACCAGCCCCAAGAGCGGCCCGAATGCGGTGAGCACGTGACGGAGCCAGGATGTCTTGGCGGTTGATTGAGAATCACTCATGCGCGGCAGAATAAACTTGGTTCATCTCACGCGGCTGCCCCCGTGGCGGCGAGCATGATCTCGTGCTCGCTCCACTCGCCCACTGGCCGCGCGGGGCCAAGCACGCCGCGGCACATCACCGCAATCCGGTCGCAGGTGCCGAGCAGCTCCGGCAGGTAGCTGCTCACCATCAGCACCGACTTGCCGGCTCCAGCGAGCTCATCAATCAGGCGATAGATATTCTGCTTCGCCCCGATGTCCACGCCGCGCGTTGGCTCATCGAGCAGGAGCACATCGGCTTGGTTGCGCAGCAGGCGACCGAGCGCGATTTTCTGTTGATTGCCCCCCGACAAAGCGCCGACGGGCTGACCGGGGCGGTCGCAACGCACGCCGAGTTTTTCGATCCAGGACTCGGTTTCTGCCGCGAGCGCCGCCGGCCGGATGAATGCATCCAGGCACGGTAACGTGAGATTTTGCTCGATGCTAAGATTGAGTGCCAGACCCTCCAGTTTACGATCTTCGCTCAGCAGACCAACGCCCTGCCGCCAGCGGCGGAGCGGTGATGCCGGTCCATAGTGCACCCCGACCCGCACGGTGCCAGTGCGGACAGCATCAAGCCCAAAGATCGCCCGCAGCAACTCGCTCCGACCCGCGCCCACGAGTCCGGCGAGCCCGAGCACTTCCCCGCGCCGAAGCGCCAGCGTGGCCGAGGTTGGTTTCATGTTCCCGGCGAGATTATCCACCGCCAGCATCACCTCGCTGGGCGCGCGGCGGTGGCGCACATACAGGTCGCTCACTTGACGCCCCACCATGAGGCGAGCGATCTCGCCCGTCGTGGTGTCTGCGGTGCGGGCAGTGGCGACGCTGCGTCCATCGCGCAGTACCGTAAGTCGGTCGCTCAACGCCACCACTTCCTCCAGAAAATGGGAAATATAGATGACAGACTTGCCCTGCGTGCGCAGGCGCCGAACGAGCGCGAACAATTTTTCCGTGTCGGCCTGGGTGAGGCTGCTGGTCGGCTCGTCGAGCACCAGCACGCGGCAGCCGAGTGCGAGGGCGCGCGCGATCTCGACCAGCTGCTGCTCAGCGATGCTGAGCGCACCGGCGGGGACGTCGAGCGGGATATCGGGCCGGCCGAGCTCGGCGAGCGCCTCTCCGGCGCGGCGGCGTGACTCGACGTGGCGCACGAACAGGCGACCGCCGGGTTCGGCGCCGAGTACGATGTTTTCCGCCACGCTCAGATGCGGCGCGATGGCCAGCTCCTGGTTGACCATGACGACCCCCGCGCGGCGCGCCTCCAGCGGGCCGGCGGGCGCGTAGGCCGCGCCGCCCAAGGTGATGGTGCCGGCGTCGGGCGCGAGCGCACCCGAGAGAATTTTCATCAACGTGCTTTTCCCGGCGCCGTTTTCGCCCACCAGCGCATGCACCTCGCCGGGTGCGACCTCCAGGCTAACCCCATCGAGCGCAATTGTCGCGCCGAAGCGCTTTTTGATGGCGCGGAGTTCGAGGAGAGAAGA
>CAIQKQ010000265.1 GCA_903872425.1 uncultured Opitutia bacterium
GCCAGCCCGGCAAAATTTCCGGACACCATCCGCGCCGCCATCGGCATTGAGCCCACGCATCCCAGCTTGGAGGCCCTCAAGTCCCGCCCGCTAGTGAAGCACAAACTCCCCGCGACTCCGGCTGCCATCCGGGCCTTCATCGAGGTGCACGCGGTGTGAGTTTGAGCGGAGGGCGGCTGCCTTTCAGGCGCCCTACCTGAGTTTCAGGCGTGGCCTCAACCTCGCGTGTTGCCCCAGCCGTTCATGGCTTCGCCGACGCCGTGGTTTCCTTCGCCAGCGCCTTCACTTCGTCGTCGAGCTTGGCGCGGGTTTTTTTGTCCATGCGGTCGATAAAGAGCACGCCGTTGAGGTGATCCACTTCATGTTGCACGCAGCGGCTGAGAAGACCCGTGCAGGCAAGTGTGTGTGGCACACCTTGAGTATCCTTAAAGTCCAAGCGGATGGCGTCGGGTCGCGTCACATCGCCGCGGATGCCGGGGAACGACAGGCAGCCCTCCTCATAAATTGTCTCGTCCGATGGCAGCACGGTCACGACGGGGTTAACGAGCGTGAGTGGCATGAAGAGTTCCAGCGGCGCGCGCGCTCCGTCGAGCTCCCACACAAACTCGCGATTCGTCTCGCGTAAATCCACGACGCAGAGTTGGAGCGCGCGGCCGATTTGCTGCGCGGCGAGGCCGATGCCCTCGGCGTCGTGCATGGTGGCGACCATGTCGTCCGCGAGCGCCGCCAGTGCAGCGTCGAACGCCGTGACACGCGCCCCCTTTTTGCGGAGCACGGGGTCGTTGTAGCGGACGATGGGCAGCGGTGTGGGCATGAGGTGAAGAATGGCGGAAAGGCGGAAGGGCTGAAAGTCTGAAATGGTGCGGACCGTGCGCGTCGGCTTGACGGTTCAAACTCACGGGCGCAGAACTCGCGCGTGACTTGGTCTCCTGTTTTTCCGCCCGCCATTCCATCCACCCCGGCTCGTAGTCTCGACCTCTGGCCCGAGGGCGTGCCGGACTTCAAGGCTGATGGTGGCCCCGAACGCATCGTTGAGGAGACTCGCGTCGCCAACATTCACCGGCCCACGCTCACGTTTTGGCCCGCGCCGGCCGCGCTGGCCAACGGCACGGCCGTTGTCATCTGCCCTGGTGGGGGTTATGTGCGCCTAGCGGTGGAAACCGACGGCGTGCTTGTGGCGCGCTGGCTCAACTCGCTCGGTGTCGCTGCATTCGTTCTCAAATCTCGCCTCGTCGAATACGGCCAACCCGCGCCATTGCAGGACGTGCTGCGCGCGCTTCGTCTCGTGCGCGCGGGCGCGGCCGGCTTCGGCGTGCGTTCCGACCGTCTTGGACTTTTTGGCTTTTCGGCCGGCGGCCATCTCTCGGCGTGCGCGGCGACATTGTGGGATCATCCTGTGGGTAAGACCGGCGCGGCCCTCGACGCGGTCAACGCACGACCCGATTTCACAGCGCTGATCTATCCCGTCATCACGATGGCCCCACCGTATGTCCACGCTATGTCGCGCGACGCGCTGCTTGGCTCCGCGCCGTCGTCAGATTTGGTCGCGCTCTACTCTGTCGAGCGGCAGGTACGAGAAAATACACCGCCGTGCTTCCTCGTTCACTCGCAGGACGACAGTATCGTGCCAGTGGAAAACTCCGTGGAGTTCTACCTCGCGCTGCGCCGTGCCGGTGTGTCGGCTGAGCTGCACCTCTACGAGCGCGGCGGCCACGGCCTCGGCTTGCAGTCCGAAGTCGGCGGCCCCGGCGAGTGGCCCCGTCGCGCCGAGGCGTGGCTGCGCACGCGGGGCCTGCTGACAACGGCGTGAGACCAAAGGTAAGGCGCGCCGCGATATATTTAACAGCGGTTACGCTCCACCCAATATATCTTTGTCGGATTTCCGTGTCGGGCGGCGATGTACTTTGTGAACCCAACATGGATGCCCCAGACCTCCAGCTCCTCGCACGCTACGCCAATTTTGGCGACGATACCGCGTTTGCCGAGGTGGTGCGTCGCCATCTCGATCTCGTCCACTCTGTCGCGCTCCGTCACGTCCGCTCACCGCCGTTGGCTGAGGAGGTCTCGCAGTCGGTCTTCACTGACCTCGCCCGCTCCGCGTGCCGCCTCGCGCCCGGCACCGTACTCCCAGCATGGCTTTGGTCAGTCACCCGCCGTACGGCCATTGATGCGGCCCGCCGTGAGGCCCGCCGCCGACTCCGCGAGCACGCCGCCTATGAACTCACCGCCATGAACGCCCCCACCGCCGACTGGATCGCCCTCGAGCCGCTGCTCGACGAGGCCATGCACGCGCTCGACGATACCGATCGCGCTGTCGTCCTGCTCCGTTGGTTTGAGAATAAATCCTTGGGTGAGATCGCCGCAGTCCTCGGCACGAGCGAGGACGCCGCCCAGAAACGCGCCAGTCGCGCTCTCGACCGCCTGCGCAAATTTTTCGCCCAGCGCGGCATCATTGCCAGCGCGGACGGTATGGCCGCTGTCATTTCTTCTAATGCCGTCTCGGCTGCACCCACCGGGCTGGCGGCGGTAGTGATGGACAACGTGCTCTCTGTCGGTGTGTCTGCGCCTCTGTTTCCAACTTTTCTCGCCATGACCAACTCCGCAAAAGTCACGCTAGCCATCGCGCTCATCATCACCGCTGCGGCCATTCTCTACTACAGCCCTTTTCAATCCGCGCCCAATCCGTCGCGGCCCGTCGTTGCGGCTACGGTTGCACCCGCCGTGCTGGATCAACTGTCCGATATCGCTGCCGCGACGCAGCCAGACCCGACGGTCAATGCGGTTGATCCCGCCCTGCTGCAAGCCGCGTTGAACACGCTCATTGCACAGCAACAGTCGTCAGCAGCACCGACCATCGGTGGCCCGGGTTTTGAGACTGTGTGGATTCCAGTCAGCCAAAGCATGATTGATCAAATGCGGTTGCAAGCGGCCCCTGCGGCCATGCCCGGCCAAGTTTCGGACGACGCAGAGGTTATTCAGCTATTTCTTAAAAAAAGCGGGGTTGATTTTCCGTCTGGCTCAAAAATTACTCTCAATGGCTCGGTGATCATCGCGACCCAACTGTCCGCAAACATTGAAATAATACGCGCCATCGTGGCGACACTGAATGACGGTAACGGCGGAAAGGCCAGCGCCGGTCCCGCGCCCTGATACAGTCCCAAGCCGCCCGCTTTCTACGAAGCGGACTACCCAGAGTTGTCCAACTCATGAGAGTCGGGTTAGCTCGCGTGGAAAAAATGGGGAGGCGACGCCTACTTCGGGTTTAGTTCTCAGCTCCCGCCACTCGACCGCGACTAGGGGTCAACGCGCTCCACCTCCCCGCACACAGCAGAGCTTACACCGCCGTCACCGTCAGTGCCCGTTGGCCAGCGGCAGCGATGAAATAATTTTGCGCCGAAAACGCTGGCGCGCCGTCCGTACGCGCGACGGGCAAGTAGCTACCGTCAGCTTGCAACTCGCGGGCGTTGGCGGTGTCGGCCAGCTCCATGCCAAACAGCTCTTCTGTCACCCAGCGACGCAGCGCGGGGTCGTCCACCGGGAAGACGACCTCGACGCGGCGGAAAAAATTACGCGGCATCCAGTCGGCGCTGCCGGCATAGATGAGCGGCACGCCGCCGTCGTTCTGAAAATAAAATGCGCGCGCGTGTTCAAGGAAGCGGCTCACAACGCTACGCACGCGGATGCGCTCACTCAGGCCGCGCACACCGGGTACGAGGCAGCAGATGCCGCGGATGATGAGCTCGATCATCACGCCGGCCTGCGACGCGGCGTAGAGTGCATCGATCACGGTTTTGTCCACGAGGGAGTTCATTTTGACCATGATACGGGCGGGGCGGCCGGCGGCGGCATGCTCCGTCTCCCGGGCGATATGGGCGAGAATGCGCTCGTGAAGGTTGAAGGGCGCGACAAGCAGGCGCGTGAACACCGGCGCTCGGCTGTAGCCAGTGAGGGTGTTGAAGAGGTTGGCCACGTCAGCCGTGAGGTCGGCGCGGGCGGTGAAGAGACTGAGGTCAGTGTAGAGGCGCGCGGTACGGGGGTTGTAATTGCCGGTACCGAGGTGCGCATAGTGGCGCAGGCCGCGCTCCTCGCGGCGGACGACGAGCGAGCATTTGCAATGAGTCTTGTGGCCGACGAGGCCGTAGACGACATGGACTCCCGCCTCCTCGAGCTGCTTGGCCCACTGGATGTTGTTGGCTTCGTCGAAGCGGGCGCGCAACTCGACGAGTGCGGTGACCTGTTTGCCGTTGCGCGAGGCCTCCATGAGCGCGCGCACCACGGGCGAGTCGCCACTCGTGCGGTAGAGCGTCTGCTTGAGCGCAAAGACCGCCGGGTCGCGTGCGGCTTGCTCGACAAAATCCACCACAGGCTGGAAGGAATCGTAGGGATGGTGTAGGAGAACGTCCTGCCCGCGCAACGTGTCGAAAATGCGCGCTGGCTCGCGCAGCGGCGAGAGGTTAACGGGCGTGAATGGCGGGTGTTTTAGGTCAGGCCGATCAGTGTCGCACAGACTCAGTAGGCGGAGAAGATTGAGTGGGCCTGCGAGGCGGAAAACGTATTCATGCGAGAGCGCAAGGTGCTCGCAAAGCGTGGTAAAGATGGCATCGGGTACGCTGTCCTCGATTTCCAGCCGCACGGCCGCGCCGCGTCGGCGGTTGCGCAGCTCCTCCTCGATTTTTTTTAGCAGGTTCTCGGCCTCCTCCTCATCAATGTAGAGGTCGCTGTTGCGCGTGACGCGGAAAGCGTGCGCGCTGCCGACGGTGTAGCCGGGGAAGAGCGTGCCGGCGCAGAGTTTGATGATGTCGGTCAGAAAGATGAAGCGCTGAGGTCCGGCCGTCGCCGGTTCGAGGCGCACGAGGCGAGGGAGGATGCGCGGCACAGGCAGCAACGCGACCGGCGCGACGTCGCCGGCGACCGCGCCAGGCTCGACGAGTGAAACGACGATGTTGAGCGTCTTATTGCCGAGCTGAGGAAACGGATGCGACTGATCGAGCGCCAGCGGCGTGAGCACGGGATAGACCTGCTCGCGAAAATAATTCTCCACCCAGCCCAGCTCGGAGGCCGTCAGCTCCTTTGCGGTGCGGAAAAGCACGCCCTCACGCGCGAGCGCGGGCATGATCTGACCATGCCAGCATTTATATTGGTCTTCAACCAGCGATGCGACCACCGAGTGGATGCGGTGGAGTTGCACGCGCGCGTCCAATCCATCAATACTCGGCTCGCCGACGCCGCCGTCGTCCGCCTGCTGAATGAGGCCGGCGACGCGGATCTCAAAAAACTCGTCAAGATTGGAGCTAAAAATGGCGAGAAATTTGACGCGTTCCAGCAAGGGATGGCGCTCACTCTGCGCCTGCTCGAGTACGCGGCGATTGAATGCCAGCCACGACAGCTCACGGTTAAAATAGGTAGCGGTGGCCTTGGCCGGCTTGGCTGGCACTGTGCCATCTTGTACGCTCGGGGCTGAGTCGCCGCCACGCATCACCGCCGCGGCGGGGCTGGCGGCGGCACGGGCAGGAGCAGGCGATTTGGCGGCCATATGTGGAGCGAAGATTAAAAAACTTAGTGTTTTGGTGCGCGGAAACGAGCCAATTTGGCCCCGTTACGCGTTTGTCACAAATAAGCCGGCGAAAAATGGGGTAGGCCGGCTAGCGCCGACGCGGAGGCGGCCGACAGACGGCACCCGGTGGTGCGCATATTTGCACTCGAAAAGCCGTGTGAGCCGGTCATCGTGTGCAACGCATGCCTGTAATCGCCGCCACAACGCTCGAACAACTCCAGCAGGTGCCGTCGCACACTTGGTGGCTAGTCGCACTTTCGATCGTCGGCTTTATCGTTGTGGTGGTGCTCATCCGTTTTGCCGCGCAGATGAGCAAACTCCTTCTAGCTGGCATGGCGCTTTTTCTGGTGTTTCTGCTTTGCACGCAATGGGTCTATGAACGCGACGAGCCGGCGTGGGCCACCCCCGTGGTTGATCAGCTTGCGCAATTTTTGCCAAGCAAGGGCAAGCCTAAGCCGCCGCCGTCAGCCCAGCCGCCGCGATGAAACCCGTGCCCCGGCTATCTCACCTCGACCCGCGCGGCCAACCGGTAATGGTCAACGTCGGCAGTAAAGCGGTCACACGCCGCGTCGCGCTCGCGGTTGCCATGGTCCAGCTCCCGCCTGCGCTCGCGCGCCTCGTTGTCGGCAACGAAATCGCCTCAAAAAAGGGCCCACTGTTTCAGACCGCCATCCTCGCTGGGATTATGGGCGCGAAAAAGACCAGCGAACTCATCCCGCTCTGCCACCCGCTACCGCTCGATGACTGCCGCATTGAGATCTCGGTCGGTCCACCCGACTCCGTCGGTACGGCCGAGGTGACAATCCGGTGCCGCGCGGAAACGCACGCGAAAACCGGCGTCGAGATGGAGGCGCTCACGGGCGCATCGGTCGCTGCGCTCACGCTCTACGACATGGGCAAGGCCGTGAGCCACGGCATCGTCATCCGAGAAATACGCCTGCTCGAAAAAACCGGTGGTAAGCAGGAATGGCGTGAGGTCGTCACCCCGCCGGCCGCGAGGAAACGTCCGTCTCGCCGAAAATGAAAACTGTCCACCTGCAATATTTCGCCATCCTGCGCGAGCAGCGCGGCCTCGCGTATGAAACGCTCTCCACCGCGGCGCCGACGGCTAATGCGCTCTACGATGAGCTGCGCGCGCGCCACGGCTTCACGTTACCCGGCGACCGGCTGCGCGTCGCCATCAACGGCGAGTTCGCCGCGTGGGATACACCAGTAGCCGACGGCGCGGAGCTGGTCTTCATCCCCCCCGTCGCTGGTGGTTAGAAATACGCGCCCCCGCCATGCAGCTCGATTTCACCACCCTTGCCACTCGCGATTCCTACCCTTGGCTACTCGCCACCGTCACGCCGCGGCCTATCGCGTGGGTCTCAACCGTCTCGGCCGACGGCCGCACGAATCTCGCACCGTTTTCGTTTTTCAATGCCGTCTGTGCTCGCCCGCCCACGCTGATGTTCTCTGTGGCCAACCGGCCCGATGGGACCAAAAAGGATACCGTATGCAATCTCGAGGCAGTGCCGGAATTGGTCGTGAACCTTGTGCCGTTCGTGCTGGCAGAGGAGATGAGCGCGTCGGCCGCGTCGCTGCCCTATGGCGAGAGCGAGTTTGAGCACTGTGGTATCGCATCCACACCGAGTGTACGGGTGCGGCCGCCACGCGTGGCCGCTGCGCCAGTAGCGTTCGAGTGCGTGCTCGATCGCGTCGTGCTCATTGGCGAGGGTCCGCAGGCGGCCAATGTGATTTTCGCCCGCATCCTGTTTGCGCACGTGAGCGACGCAGTGCTTGGGGTGGACGGTCGTCCCGACCCCGCGAAACTCGATCTCGTTGCCCGATTGGGCGGCGACGCCTACGCGCGCACCCGGGAAGTTTTTTCGGTCACGCGCCCAGATTGAGCGGCGATCATTTGGCCGCAGACGGTGGGACCGCAGTCATGGTGGAAGTCAGGGTCTTAGCCTGGGCGAAGTCAGCCGCCGCGCCGGCTGAGTCGCCTTTGGCCTCGCGCGCGTTGCCGCGATTAATGTACGCCTGTGAGAATTTGGGGTCGAGTTCGATGGCGCGACTGAAGTCAGCGATCGCGCCGCCGAAGTCCTCCAAGAGTAGTTTGTCCTGCCCTCGGTCATCGTAGGCCGCTGCGCTTTTGGGTGCGAGCTCGATCACCCGGTTATGATCAGCCAGCGCTTCCTCGAAATCCTTCCGTTCCCGCCGCAGTTTCCCGCGTTGAAAATAGGCAGCGGCCATGGCCGGGTCGAGTGCGATGGCGCGGTTAAAATCCTCGCTCGCAGCGTCGAGTTGGCGATCGTATTCGCTACGGGCGACGGCATCGATGCCTTTGGCGATTTGGGCCATACCACGCTGGAGGTAGGCGGTAGTGTCCTTTGGCACCAGCGCGATGCCTTTGCTCAGATCGGCGATAGCGGCGTCGAAGTCGCGCAGCTTGAGCGCGACCTCCCCACGCCATAGATAGGCCTCTGCAAAACCGGGGTTGAGTTCGATCGCGCGGGAGAGGTCGGCTCGGGCCTCGGATAGGTTATTGGCTCGGGCCTTGGTAGAACCGGTGATGAAATTGCGGATGGCGGGGTCGGGCTCGAGGGCAAGGGCTTGCTGGTAGTCAGCCGATGCAGCGCGGTCGTCGCCCAATCGGGTATGTGCGATCCCGCGGCCAAGTTGGGCACGGATGAATTTTGGCTCGAGCCGGATGGCGTGTTCAAAATCTTGCAGGGCCTTGGCAGGCGCGGCGTTGGACAGATACAGCTCGCCCCGGCTCACATAGGCGTCGGGCTGGTTGGGGGCAATCCGGATGGCCCGCTCAAAATCGGCCAGGGCCGCAACGTCATTGCCTTTGGCTAGATAGGCCAAGCCGCGCCGGTCGTAGCCGCGCGCGTCACTTGAGGTGAGAGCGATTACGCGCTCGGCGTCGGCCAAGGCCCCATCAAAGTCGCCCAACTGCCGGCGAAGGTCGCTGCGATTGATGTAGGCCACCGGGACGCGGGTGTTATGTTTATCGATGGTCACATCAAAGTCAGCGAGCGCACCTTTGAGGTCACCCGCATTGGTGCGAGCGAGTGCTCGGTTATTATACGCCTCGGTGTAGCCAGGAAAGAGGGCGATGGCGCGTGTTTAGTCAGCGA
>CAIQKQ010000266.1 GCA_903872425.1 uncultured Opitutia bacterium
CGTGCAAGGAGTTCGTGCGCGTGCTGGAGAGATACCGCATGGTCATTCGTGCGCGCCTCAACACGTCGGTCCGAACTGTGCGGGCGGACAGCGACCCCTGCTTCACCGCCAACCGGGCCATTGGGGGCAATCAGCGGAACAACCCGGAGCTGCAGCGCTACCTCGACGACCTGCCCCTGTCTGAGAGCATGACGTTCACGCACTCCCCGCCGCACCACCAGGCTCTCAACCCTGTCGAGTGCGCAGCGCGACAGCTGTACCACCTCATGAACTTCTATCTCCAGTGCGGAAGGCTCTCGGCGCTCAGCTGGGTAGACATGCTGCAAGCGGCGGCGTACTCGATGAATCATCTCCCCCATCCTCAGTCGCGCGACCGGAAGCGCCAGGCGCGCTCAGCGGAGGAGCTGATCACGGCGCGGAAGCCAGACCTGTCGAAGATGATCGCCGGTCCTGGCGAGATCGTGATCGTGGATGAGCAGGGCGCGAAGGCCAGCGGCGGGGCAGCCACCGGGACGCACTGCATTTTCATCCACCCATCCGAGGGGGGATACCTCGTGCGGAGCTGCCAGACCAAGAAGCTTTTCACCTCGAGGGCAGTGCGCCGGCTGTCTGGCCCCAGCGGCTACGTCGAGCAGGCGATCGCCCTCCGCACCGCGCTCCAATCAGGGATGATTCGCGACGGCAACGGAATCGAAGAGGCATCGGGGGCGGCAGTTACGAGCGGCGCCCTCTCCCTTCTTGCCGACGAAGTCCGGAAGGGCGGGGATGGCAACCCCGACAAGTACCTGGTCATTCTCGACCCGGTGACTGGCCACCCGATGAAGCTGGTGCAGGCCCGCCTGGACGGGTCAATCGTCCTCATGGAGCAATCCCGCACGGTCCGCGCCCGCCCACGGCCACCCGAGCCCGGTAATCGAAGCGTGCCTGGTAACCGAGGCGGCGGCGCCAGGGCCGCAAAATCGGTGACCTCGTCCAGCGGTGCCAGTGGAGTGGCCAGCGGTGCTTCGCCCTCTCCCCCTGGTGTCGCCGGTGCGGCGATTGCGGTACCCAAGGCGGGTGCTGTCCCGCCAGCGACGGTGCCACCATCGAAGTCGCCCACGCCGAGGGCACCAGCGGCCCCGCGGCCGCCGCCGGCGCCACTGCCGCACTCATCGTTGCCGCCGCCGCCAATCAACCTGGCGGCTAGGCCGCCGGTCGGGGCGGTGGGATCGCGTCACTGGTTGACAAACATGGACCAGGCCACCCCGCTGTACTTCGACACGGCGACCAAAAAGTCTGGGGCCAGCGCCCATCGGTTTGCGGCCTACCGTGACGCGAAAACTATCGGCGAGTATCGGCAGCTGAACCCGGGCTCCTATCAGGCTAACGACGCCAAGTGGGACTTCACTCATGGAATACTACGCCTCCTGCCGGTATCAGTTATGCGTTCGCTCCCCGTCGCGGCTCGGGAGGCGGTCGCCGTGGGAGCGGTCCGGAGTCAGACTCGACTACCCGACGAGATGCTCAACGTGGACGAGCTCAGGTCGGTCTTCTCGGCCCGGATGATGACGGCGGTGGAGACTGACCCGCATCTCATTGGTTACTTCAATGACTTGGGCGACCCAGCTCGAGTCGACCCCGACGCTCTGTTCAGTCGGTCCCATCGCCTGGCCCGAGCGGATGCTGGGATGCGCAAGGTCGTCACTTTGGAAGCCCTTGATGGGGGTAGTGACTCCCCTCCCCAAGTGGGTGGCGGTCCGATCGATGCGTTGTCCGCTCACGGGTATAGCGTCCATAAGCGACTCACCTTTGCCGAGGGTGGCTCGGCTGCGGTTGAGCATGACCGAGACCTCACCTCGGTGGGCGGTGAGCCGGACATCGCGTCGACGGCGGCGGCGCCTCTCAATCCGGAGGTTACGGTGTTCGGCGTTGGGGCAACCGAGTTCCGGAGTGTGGCAGCAC
>CAIQKQ010000267.1 GCA_903872425.1 uncultured Opitutia bacterium
GCATTGCAATTTCTCTCGCCCGGCCGCCATGCCGGTCCCGACGGCGATCTCGCCCAAATCTGCCGTGCTGCCGAGTCTGAGCGCCCCGACCTCCGCACACAGATGACAGAGCCGCTGGCTGCGCATCCGCTCCTGATCGATGTGCTGGCCGACCGGCTGGCGTCGATGAGGTAGGGGGCCTGCCTACCCGCGCTACGGGCCGCAGGGAGCGCTTGAAAACGAACAAGCTGTTTTGTCTCACTCTGCCGCAATCACAGCGGCTGCTTGCGTTCGGTAAGGCCGACCTCCAGCGCGTAACGGGTGAGGCTGGCGACGTCGTGAAGATTGAGCTTTCGCATGAGGTTCGTGCGGTGGTTGTCCACGGTTTTCACGCTGATGCCGAGCTTGGTGGCGATCTCCTTGGTGCTATGGCTTTCGGCGACGAGCTGTAAAATCTCGCGCTCGCGGTCGGTAAGGAAATCGGCGGTATCGCTCGCGGAGGGGTTGGCGACGACATTGCGGAGGAGGCTGGCGACGGCTGGGCCGAAGTAGGTGCCGCCGTTGGCGACCGTCTCGAGACCTTTCTTGAAATCGAACAAGCCGGCAGTTTTTTCTACGAAACCGTGCGCGCCGGCCTCGAGCATCTCGCGCACAAGGACGGGGTTCTCATGTCCGGAGAACACGAGCACTCGGACATGCTTGAGCTGCTTGCTGAGGCGGCGGAGGAGGTCCACCCCATTGAGGCCGGGAAGCTTCGCGTCGAGTACGATGAGGTCGGGCTTGATCTCGAGGCAGAGGGTGAGCGCGCTCTGGCCGTCGCCACTCTCACCGACGAGCTTGTAGTTCGGGTCGAGGCGAAGGATTTCCGCGAGCATCTCGCGGATGGCGGTCTGGTCTTCGATGATAACGAGGCGCTTCATGCGGAATTTACGAACAGGAAAAAGCGGTGGGAAATCGGTGAAAAAAGTTCGGCAGCGGCGCAAGCCACGGTGCCGTTGTGCCGATGAATAGCGACACTTTTTTGTTTTTCGTGAAGCTCCTCCTGCCACAATTCGCCCTCAGCCGTCTCGCCGCCGACGGCCAGTCGGCCCGTGTCCGCCTGTACGCGCTGGCCGTCAGCGGCATGCTGTTCGTCGGCTGTACGACCGGCCTCGCACCATCTGCCGCTGCGCCTCAGGCCCCGCCCAGCTCCGATGTAACCGAATTAGAGGCCTGGCGCGACGCCGAGCTGATCACCGGTCTCAGCCGTGACCGCTTTACACTCATCGGCTCCGGCCGCTCGATGCTGCCCGTTTATGGCGAGAACACGGTGCTCGTCGTCAACAAGATCGATTTCGCTGCCCTGCAGCGCGGTATGCAGGTGGCTTATGTGGCCGACAGCGGCGCGCGCGTGCTCCATGTGCTCGTCGCAAAGGAATCTCAGGGCTGGCGCGTGCAAGGGCTAAACAACGAGACCGAAGACCATGCTCGCGTGACACCCTATAATCTCATCGGTGTTGTCTATGCGTCTTTCGTGACCGACGGCGGACGGAAGAAGTGAGGTGGCGGGTTGTGGCCTGCTTCAGTGTTCCGCACATTGGGCATAGGCCGACTGCTTGCAGGCACTTTAACCGGCGGAACGCGCAAACTCACGACACCTTGCTAGATACCCGTGATAATCCACCAAGCCCACACGAGCTTTCCTCTGTGTCGGGGATGGCGGGGGCATTTGGATCAACCACCCAAAATTTTGGGCTCTGCCTCTATATTGGCACTAGTTGGGAGATGCATGCCGCGGGTCGTTCGCTCCGCCTAACCCACGATTTACAACGGTCACCTCAATAACCTCGGCTTCCGTGTCGCCCTTGACCGAAATTCATCCTCGACAAATCCCTCGATCTCGAACAACCTGTTCATTTAGTGCACGCCACCCCCATCATTGCTGCGATTATTATCATTGCCCGCCAACCCGGGCAGGACGACGCGGCGTAAGCACCTCACAAGCAACGCCAAGTTTCCTGACCCGGGCCGACCAGCCCGGGTTTTTCGTTTTCAACCAAACCTTCCAATTCATTTTTTCTGCAGATAGCACGGATAAGCACGGATCCAGAAGCAGAATTAGCAGCCCAGTTCCCACTGAACCAAGACCTCCCATGAAACCCAACCATGTAAAAATCTACGACACCACCCTCCGCGATGGCACGCAGGGGGAGGGCATCAGCTTCTCAGTCGCCGACAAGCTCCGCATCGCGGAAAAACTCGACGCGTTTGGCGTGGACTACATCGAGGGAGGCTTTCCGGGCTCTAACCCGCGCGACATCACGTTTTTTCAGGAAGCGAAAAACCTGTGCCTCAAGCACGCGAAGCTCGCGGCGTTCGGTGCGACGCGGCGCGCGGGGGTAAAAGCCGTTGATGACGCGCAGCTCCGTGCGCTGCTCGACAGCGCAATGCCCGTGCTCACCATCGTTGGGAAGACGTGGGGCTTACAAGTCACGGAGGTCCTCCGCACCACACTCGAAGAAAACCTCGCCATGATTGAGGACTCCGCGCGCTACCTTACCGCGCAGGGCCGCGAGGTCGTCTACGATGCCGAACACTTCTACGACGGGTACAAGGCCGACCCGGCCTACGCGCTCCGCACTCTCGCTGCTGCGATCAAGGGTGGCGCGGCCAACCTTACGCTCTGCGACACCAACGGCGGCACGCTCGTGGAAGAGTTTAAGGACATCACGGCCCACATCGTACGCGAATTTGGCGCGGACAAGGTCGGCGTGCATTGCCACAACGACGGTGGCCTGGGTGTCGCGCTTTCGCTGGCTGGCGTGTCCGCGGGAGCAACGCTCGTGCAGGGTACGATGAACGGTTACGGCGAGCGTGTGGGCAACGCCAACCTCACGACCATCCTGCCCGCGCTCGTGCTGAAAATGGGCTCTGCCGCCCGTTGTGCGCCGCACCTCACGCAGCTTCGCGAGCTGTCGCTGTTCTTCGACGAGCTGGCGAACCTGCGGCCCGACCCAAAGGCGCCTTATGTCGGTGCGTCGGCCTTTGCGCACAAGGGCGGTCAGCACGCCAACGCCGCGTCGAAGGCTGCGCGCAGCTATGAGCACATCGACCCTGCGCTCGTCGGCAACCGCACGCGAGTGCTAGTGTCTGATATGGCCGGTCGCAGCAGCATCGTGATGAAAGCGCGCGAACTGGGCTTTGAGCTCGACGAAAAAAATCCTGCGCTGAAAAACCTCATTGAGGAGCTGAAGGAGCTGGAGTTCCGTGGTTATGAGTTCGAGGCGGCCGACGCTTCGCTCCGCCTGCTCATCTCGAAATGCCTCGGTCAGCGGAAAGCTTTGTTTGAGGTCGAGAGCTACCGAGTCATTGTTGAGCGGCGCGGCTCGGAGCTCGTGTCCGAGGCGACCGTGAAGCTCAAGGTGGACGGGAAAACGAGCAACACCGTCGCCGAGGACGCCGGCCCGGTGGGGGCGCTCGACAAGGCGCTGCGCCTTGCACTCGATCAATCGTACCCGACGCTCCGCGCGATGAAGCTCCGCGACTACAAGGTGCGTATTCTCGAGAGCGCCGCCGGTACGGGCGCGCGTACCCGCGTGCTGATCGAGAGCGGTGATGGCCACCGCATCTGGGGTACGGTTGGCGTCAGCGACAACATCATCGATGCGAGTTGGGAGGCGTTGCGCGATTCGGTGGAGTACATGCTCTCGCAGACGTGACAACGCGGCAGGAATCGCATGGGCATCCGGTCCAGTTTGCGAACAGCGATGGTCAGGATGCCCGCCTCACAACATCGGTGCGAGCAGGCGGCTGACCTCCTCGGCGAGCTCGCGGAGA
>CAIQKQ010000268.1 GCA_903872425.1 uncultured Opitutia bacterium
TTACAATATTGAAAATTATAACGCCGCCGACCGCCTGACGGAAGCCGGCTACCGTACCGACTACCCGAAACCAGAGGCACAGAAGACCGCGCTCCGCGCCATTATCCGTCACTTGGAAGCCGACGTGCTGGCGTTACAGGAGATGGGGCCGCAGCCATTTCTCGACGAGCTGCGCCATGACCTGAAAACCGAAGGCCTCGACTACCCATACGCCGCTATCTTGGAGGCCGAGGGTATCGACCCAGATCGGCACCTCGCCGTGCTCTCGAAGCGGCCATTTACCTCCGTCAAGCGACACGCCGACCTGACTTTTAAATATTTTGGCGGCATCGAGAACGCGAAACGCGGGCTGCTCGAGGTGCGGCTTGCGGTGGGCGGCACTGAGTGGACGATTTTTGTCGTCCATCTAAAGAGCAAGCTCACCGAACGGACAGACGACCCGCAGTCGGAGTTGGAGCGCGCAGGCGAGGCGGAAGCGGTGCGCGACCGGGTGCTAAAAATCTTTCCTGATCCGGCGAAGGCGAAATTTATTATCGTGGGCGACGCTAATGCGGACCGTAACGAGCGGCCGTTGCGCGCGCTGCTCAAAAAAGGCAACACACCCATCACCGATTGGTTGCCCGCGGCGGACAGCCGCGGTGAGGTGTGGACGTATTTCTGGCAGTTGCACGACACCTACGAGCGAATTGACCACGCGCTGGTGTCGCCCGGCCTGCGCTCAGCGGTGAAGACGGCGAAAATTTACGACGCACCTGAGACGATGAAGGCAAGCGATCACCGACCGCTAGTCGTGACGTTGCGGACAGAGTGAGGCCAGTAACACCAGCCAATACATGGCCGCAGTGGCCAACGACTCGAGCGGAGATGAGCATTAGCATCGGTTTCAGCACGCACACGTGCTGGTTCAGGTCAAAGTGAACCCCAGCCCACGCTTTGGAATTTAAATGCTAGCGGGGCCGGTGTTTTGATTCGCCGAGCGCTGGGCAAAATCTTCGGCAATGATCTGGCGCAACCAGTCCAGATCGGGTCGAATGGCACGCCCGTCGTGCCAGCTCAATAAAGACAAAAAGACCTTCGTATTGATGCCAAGGAGGCGGCCGTCCATTGTTGCGAGCGGCCCCCACTGTCGCCGCCATGAAGAGGGGCGTTGTGGTCGAACCAATTGATCGGCGGCATCTGCACGGAATGGTGGGAGGCATTCAATAGCCGTCCGGCAACGTAACTGTAATTACTAATCGCCAAACCGCCTTTATGGCTTTCATCGAAATATGGCCCGACCGCAAAGACAATGTCCCCGTCCTTGGGCTCCGGTGCCCACTCAAAAACTTCCGTCAATGGGATACCGATGTAGAGGATCGCAACGTCTGGCTGATTTTTTGAGACATCACTGCGCCACACGACCTGAGCCCGCACTTGTCCTAACCTCCGGATAGCCCCCATGCTGAATACAAGCGGGGTCGAATTATTGCCCCGCAAGACATGGGCTGCAGTCAGCAAATAACCCCGACGGTCAATGGCCGCTGCTGAACCAACGCCAACCGAGGCATTGTCCGTTTTCTCGTCCTCGATCACGGCTGCCGAACGTTCCAACAGAAAATCGTGAAGTGGTTGTTGGCCGACCTTTGTACCGGCATAAGGCGCGACCGACGCAAGCCGCTCGGCTGTAGTCGCGAACCGCGTTGTGTTGCAACTCGCGCTGAGACCGCAAAACAGAACGAGCACGCCGCAGAGGGAGAGGCGAACGATCATAATAACGAGAGAGGTTTTGTTTTTATGCCACGAGCTGCCGGTAAAGCGCTTCATAGCGCGTGACGATGACGTTGGCGGAAAACTGTTCGCGAGCGCGACTTTGGGCGGCGACACCGAGCACAGCGCGGCGGGTGGGGTCGCGCAGCAGGGTTTGCACATGGGCGGCGAGGGCGGCGGTGTCGCCAAAGGCCTGGGCGAGTAGGCCGGTCTCGTTGTGCGCCGTGACTTCGGGGATGCCGCCGACAGCGAACGCCACGCTGGGGCGGCCAAGGCTCATCAGCTCAAGGATGCTTAGGCAGAAGCTTTCCGTCTCGGAGGTGAACAGGCCGAGGTCGGCGGCCTGCAAGTAGTCCTCGATATTGGTCACATTCTCGCGCACGACCACCCGGTCAGCGAGATCGAGGCGTTGCACGTCGTCGGCAAAGCGCGCAAAGTTGCCGCCGGCGAGAATCACAAGTCGGAAGTTCTCCCCTGCGCGGTGGAGACGGGCGGCGGTTTCCAGTAGGAGGTCAATTCGCTTGAGAGCGCGGAGGTTGGAGAGATGGAGGAGCATCGCCTCGCCGTCGCGCAGACCGAGTTCGTGGCGCACGTCAGCGATCGAGCGGGCGGG
Organism: uncultured Opitutia bacterium; assembly: GCA_903872425.1. Taxonomy (GTDB): domain Bacteria; phylum Verrucomicrobiota; class Verrucomicrobiia; order Opitutales; family Opitutaceae; genus CAIYUN01. Next base: position 2,360 of record CAIQKQ010000268.1, read on the forward strand.
CGGGCGGGGCTCGAAAAAATTGTGGATGACTTCGATGGGTCGGGTGACGGGAAGGTGGGCGAGCGTTTCTCGGCGCATGAACTCTGAGACGGTGGTGATAGCGTCGGAGTACTCCAACGCATGGCGGATAGCGGGGCCATAGCCGGGATCGCGGGCGAGCAGAGTAGTGTCGGTGCCGTGGAGGGTGGTGACGATTTTTGGGCGGCGGTCGACGGGCAGCATGTCGCGTGCAAGCAGTGCGGCGGTGGCGTGCGGCACAGCGTAGTGGACATGGAGTACGTCGAGATCGTGGTCGCGGCTGACTTCCGCCATTTTCACCGAGAGGGGAAGCGTATAGTCGGGATATTTGAAAAGGTCGTAGCTGTTGACGATAACGGGATGGAAAAACACGCGCGGATCGTCGGCGGGCATCCGGAACGGCCGCTCGTAGCTGATAAAATGCACCTCGTGGCCACGCTGCGCGAGTTCCTCGCCCAACTCGGAAGCGAGGATGCCGCTGCCGCCGACGGACGGGTAGCAAGTGAGGCCGATGCGGAGGGGGCGGGCGGGCATGGCAGATTTATATTTAAGGCAGAGCGAGTAGAGCGGTGGCGTCAACCCGCCTCACTTCAGCATTCGCACGCGGCGGTCCTTGCGGGGAAATTGCAGTGTTACCACTGTACCCACCCCTTCTTTGCTCTCGATACCTACCTGTCCGCCGTGCTCACGCATGATGCGCTGCACGATCATCAAGCCGAGGCCGTGGCCGTTCGTCTTAGTGGTTTGATAGGGCTGGAAGAGCCGAGCGAAGTTCTCAGGTTTGATGCCGCTTCCTGTGTCACCGAAGAGGAGGAACACACTGTCGTCGTCCGCGCGAGGGCGGATGCGGAGTCGCCCGCCGGGTCCCATCGCCTCGGACGCGTTCTTGATGAGATTGAAAAAAACCTGCTTGAGCTGATTGCGGTCGGCCATGACCGGCGGGAGCGCGGCGGGAATTTCGGCTTCGACAGTGATGCCGCGGTCAGCGAGCTCGCGCTGCTGGAAACGCAGTACCTCCGCGAGCACTTCGGCGAGGTTGGTCTCGGCGAGGTCGGGCGGGCGTGGGCGAATCGCCTCGAGGAAGTTGGCGATGATGCCGTCGAGCCGCGCGACCTCGCCCTCGCACACGCGGATGGAGTCGGCGAGTGCGACCGTGTCCTGATCTTTCACCGATTTGAGTTTTCTTAATTTCCGTCCGATGAGCTGAAGATGGATGGTGAGCGAGTTGAGCGGGTTGCCCAGTTCGTGCGCGACGCCGGCGGCAAGCAGGCGCAGGGAGGACTCGCGCTCGCTCTCGATGCGCGCCTCGGTGCTCTGCTTATCGCGAGTGATATCGGTCAGGATGACGGCGAACCGCCGTGCAGCGTCGCGGCCGTCACCGGGAAACGGCACCATGTAGAGTCGCACGGCGCGCATTTCGGGATAAGCCAGTTCAAACTCGCGCGTCACCACCGGCGGCGTTGCGCCAGCCGCGTTCTCGTCGAGGGCTGGGCCGAGCGAGGTGCGCAAGCCGGGCACGAGGCGCCAGAGCGTCTCGCCCGCGAGTTCGCCATCGCCGAGACCGACGAGGCGGCGCGCGGCGGCATTGCCGTAGTCAATCGCGCCGTCGGCCGCGATGACGAGTACCCCCTCCTGCAGCGTGTTGAAAATATTTTCCAGCAAGCCGCGCTCGCGCGCCAGCCGTTGCACGAGGTTAGCGAGGTTGACCGGGTCGAGCGTATCGAGCCGGCCGAGCACGCGGTCGAGCGAGGTGGTTTTCTTGGCGGGCATAGGCTAAAAGAAAGGCGGAAGGGGGTAAGACTGAAAGACTGAAAAGCAGAGGGGGAAGCGGCTTGGTCCTCCGGCCCATCGCTAAACCATGTGGGCAAGCGGCCCATACCACTCAAACACTACCCTGCCAGAAAATCCATCTGCGCCGGGTCCACGCGCGTGGCAAGCAGCTTGCGGAGAAATAGCTCGCGGTGTTGCGGGCAGCGGCCGAGGCGCCGCACGGCGTTACGGTGTTCCTCTGTACCGTAGCCGTTGTGCGCAGCGAAACCGTAGCCGGGGTACTTGGCGTCGAGCTCACGCATGAGCCGGTCGCGCGTGACCTTGGCGACGATACTCGCCATCGCGATACAGAGCGAGCGGCCGTCGCCATTGACGAGCGGCGTATGCGGATAGGGAAAATTTCTCAGCCGCAGTCCATCCACGACAATATGCGCCGAAATCGTCGGCGAAAAACTGGCCACTTCTTCCGCGCTGGCGAAAAGATCGGGCTCGGTTTTTGACGCGAATGCGGACGGCGGACAGATGCCTTCCAACGCGCGGCGCATGGCGAGCTTCGTGGCGCCGAGGATGTTGAGCGACTCGATTTCGGCCACGTCGGCCGTGCCGTGGTGCGCGTGAATCTGACCGGCCGCGGCGAGCGCCTCGAATTCAGCGAAGAGCTCTGCGCGGTCCGCTGGCGTGAGGAGCTTAGAATCGTTAACGCGCCCCGCGCGGCCGATAGCCCAGCGGCCTTCGAGAAAATTTTGATTTACGACTACAGCCGCCGCGACGACCGGTCCGGCGAGCGCGCCGCGACCGGCCTCGTCCACGCCGATAAGGCTCGCGAAGCCGTAAATTTGTTTCAGGTCGAACGCGCGGAGCTGGCGGCGTTTGGGCATGTACCGACAAACAAACGGGAGCGGGTTGTCCGGCGCAAGCACGGCGCGTGACTGGCCGCGCTGCAGATTTTGGGTTGCCCGCGGTATGAGGCCCGGCGCATCCTGTGGCGCGATGGACGATCTCCGCGAATCTTACCGACTGCTCGAGCTGGAGCCCGGGGCGACCCCCGACGAGCTGAAGCGCGCCTATCGCGACCTCGTCAAAGTCTGGCATCCCGATCGCTTCGCCGGGGATCCGCGTCTGCAAAGCCGCGCGCAGGAAAAGCTAAAACAAATCAACCTTGCCTACGACCAGGCCACGGCGCCGCGCGTAATGCTCCCGCCGCGCTCGTCCGCCGCGCCCCCGCCCGCACCGCGCCGGCCGGAGCCGCCCATTTGGTCGACCAATTTTCAACGTCCCGCCACCGATGAGCCTCCGCCATCTGAGACCGAGACTGCGCCGCAAACTCGCCCGAAGCGTAACTGGGAGCCGACGATTGTGCGCGTTGCCATCTCGCTCTTTATCGCCTTCCAGCTCGCCGCCTCTGTCATTCTCGTTACCTTGATTAAAACCGTGCTTGCCGCGAAACCGTGATCGCATGACTTAGCGGGGCAGGGTCGGGCGGCCGACCCCACCAAAAGATAACCCTTGCGTTCGGTTGGAGTTGAGACCTGCTTGGATCCGTTATCGTCAGAGCTACGTTAGGTGACAGGAACTGGTGGGTCGTCAGTGGGAGTTTCCCGTGATGATTTGAAACCCGAAAATCGGGAACGGACTGGCAGCAGACGGGATTCAGACGAATCATCACACATCATGAGCAACTCCAAACTATATGTTGGAAACATGTCCTTCAACACGACCGAGTCCGAGCTCCGCTCGGCCTTCGAGCAGTTCGGCTCCGTGACCGACGTTTACGTCGCCATGGACAAAATGACCGGCCGTCCCCGCGGTTTCGCGTTCGTCACCATGGGCACCGCCGACGAGGCGAAGGCCGCGACTGAGAAACTGAATGGCACCGACCTCGGCGGCCGCGCTCTCACCGTCAATGAGGCTCGTCCGAAAGAGGACCGTCCGGCTGGCGGCGGCTACGGCGGCGGCGGCGGTGGCGGCTATCGCGGTGGCGGCGGCGGCGGCGGTGGCGGCGGCCGCGATCGCGGCGAGCGCCGTTACTGAGCCGGCGTTACCAACGAACGGATTCTTCGAGGGGCGAGGCCTTTGGGCTTCGTCCCTTTTTTTTGCCAAACTTCAGGTGCCAGTGAGGCGGCACTGCCAAATTTTCAGCAACTCGGCGAAGTCCTCGTCGCGCGCGCGGCTCTCGATGATGTGGTCGAACTTTTCCGCCTCGGGCAGTTCGCGTGCGGCGGTCGCCATGCGACGTTCGATCTCAGCGGGGCTGTCTCCACGCGCGGTCAGCCGCCGGCGCAGCTCATCAGCCGGCACGGTGATAAACACCGTCACGAGGGTGCGCGCGAGCAGCGGGTTGGTGGCCGCCGCGCGGCGAAAGTGGTCCACGCCCTGCACGTCAATATTGATGACGAGGTTGCAGCCGACCGCTAGCGGACCGAGCACCGCGCTGGCGAGCGTGCCGTAGCGGTGCTTTTGATGTACCCACGCCCACTCGAGAAATGCGCCAGCGGCGACTTTTTCGTCGAACTGTTCCGGTGTGAGAAAATGGTAGTCCTTGCCGTCAGTCTCGCCGGGGCGCGGTGGGCGGGTCGTCGCCGTGACGACCCGCGCGAAGGCTGGGATAGCAGCGACGAGCCGCTCGCAGAGCGTGGTCTTGCCCGAACCTGCGGGACCGGCGAGAACCAGCAAAAGCCCCAGCGGACTCTCCACTGACGGCACGGGCGGCGGGACGACGGTGCGCATCGGATTGCTTCAGTAAGTGAATGAGACCGCTACGAGCAACAGTCCGTAGCCCGCGAGCACGCGGCCGATGGTTGTCGGGCGTGACGGCCGGGTAAAGAGCCAGCTGAGAAAGTCCCGCAGCCGCCACGGCTGCGCGCCGAGCCAAAGAGCGAGCGCAACGGCGAGATAGACCCCGGTCACCATCAGGAGCCGCTGCGGTTTGTCGTATTGCATGTAGGCCGCTTTGAGCAGCGGCCAACCGCCGAGCAAAATGAGTGCCGCCAGCCCACGCACTGCGAGAAATTCGGCCGCGAATTTGAATGACAGTGCCGCCACCGCACCGAAGCCGACGACGAGTGGCGTGGGTGTGCTGAAGACAATGAGGTCGGCCACGGCAATGTGCTCGACGTTGTAGAGAAACCAAACCGTCGCACCGCCGAAGAGCACCACCGCCGCCGCCGTGGAGCGCGGTACAGTCTTGAGGAATGTGCTGGTGGTCGAGCCGCCGATGAGCAGCAGAGTGCCGAGCGCGAAGAGCAGCAGGCCAGGGATGAGGGTGGCGGTAGAGAGGGACATTCAGGTGAAAAGGTCGAGCGCGGAGAGTCGGGAGTCGAGCGCTCAGAGTCGAGCCCCGGATGATGCTGTCGCTGCCAGAGTCTGGCTCTCGACCTTGAGCGCTCGACTCTCGACACCGACCAACACCAGCTCGCCATACAGCGTGCTCACGCTCGCGCGGGTAATGCGCAATGGCACGAGCGAGCCGATGAGACGCGGTTCGGCGTCAAACACGCACACGCGGTTGCCGCGGGTCCGGCCAGTGAAACGCTGGCCAGTCTGATCGCGGCCTTCGACCAAGACTTCCTCGATGGTGCCGACGAGTGACTGGCTGCGGCGCAGCGAATTTTCGCGAAGCACGTCAAGTAGGATTTGGTTGCGCGCCTCTTTCAAGTCCTCGGGTACCTGCGCCTCCATCGTCGCAGCCGGTGTTCCGGTGCGGATGGAATACTTGAAAATGTAGGCCATGTCGAAATCGCCCGCAGCAAACAGTTCGCGCGTCTGTGCGAAGTCCTCGTCGGTCTCGCCGGGGAAGCCGACTATCACGTCGGTCGAGAAATGCATCCTCGGCTGTACAGCGCGCAACGCCGCCACGATCTCCGCGTAGCGCTCGCGCGTGTAGGGGCGGTTCATCGCGCGCAGGATGCGGTTGCTGCCGCTCTGCATCGGCAGGTGGACGTATTCGCAGAGCTTTGGTAGCCGCGCATAGGCGGCGACGAGGTCGTCGCGAAAGCCGCGCGGGTGAGGTGACGTGAAGCGGATGCGAGCGATGCCCTCAATGGCGTGAACTTTTTCGATGAGCTGCACAAACGCGCCGACGCCGTCGGCTGCCGCATAATCACGCCGACCATAGCTCGTCACGATCTGGCCGAGCAGCGTGATCTCGCGCACCCCGCGCTCGGCGAGCGTGCGGCATTCGGCGACAATGTCGTCCATGGGACGAGAGCGTTCGTCGCCGCGCGTTTTCGGCACGATGCAGAACGCGCAGTGCATATCGCAGCCCTGCTGGATGGAGACAAACGCGCTCACTTGTGGCGCGGGTTCGCCGGCGCCATTTTCCTCATGGTTGGAAACGTTGCCAGCGTCGGACTTGGGCTCCGACACAAGATGGTCGCGGATGGTGTTTTGTGAGCCGGCTTCTTCGGCGATGTCCACGATGCTCGCGCCGAGCGGCACGCCGGCGTCGCGCGCGGCGCGGAGATTGTCGAGATAGTCGGGCACGCGGTGAAACTTCTGCGTGCCCACGATGAGGTCCACGTCGGGCAACTGATCGAGTAACGTAGCGCCGCGGTTCTGCGCCATGCACCCGAGGATGCCGAGGACGAAGTCGGGCCGCTTTTTTTTGCGTTGGGCGAGGTAGCCAGCCTTGCCGATCGCCTTCTGCTCGGCGGCGTCGCGCACCGAGCAAGTATTGAGTAGGAGGATGTCGCAGTTGTCTTCGTCCGGCACGATGCGGTAGCCGCGTGCGCGCAGCATCGCCGCGACAGCCTCGCTGTCGCGCTCATTCATCTGGCAGCCGTAGGTTTTGATATGGACGCGGTTCATCTGGTCGCGGCCTAGCTGCGTAGCAGCGTCACGGCAGCAGCCGTGAGGCGAAGGTGGGAGGTCTTGATAATGACGCGGTTCATGCTCGGAGATGTCACTCTGCGCTCCCACTGTCGGCTGGTCAACGCGCGAACGCCGCTCGCTCCGCGTCGTCGGTTGCGGTCTCAACCATCCATACTGCGGTTTAATTCGCGTTGCGCGCGCATCGGCAGAGAGCATTTTCCCACCATGCCCACCCAACATCCGCGTTTTTATCTCCCCGCGCTGCTGGCATTCGGCTGCGCGCTCATGCTTTTGGCCGGCGGCTGTTACTCCATGTGGGGCGGCCCGCGCGAGAAACACCAGGCCAGCAGTGTCGTCGGGTTTCTTTATCCCGATCAGGTTGACCCGCTCCCACCCTCCGGTCTCCCGGTGCTGCGGCTACCGCTGCGCGTCGGCGTCGCCTTCGTACCGGCGGGCAGTCGGCGCGGTGGCTATGCTTCGCCCGACAGCCTACCTGAGGTGAAGAAGACCGCGCTGCTCCAACGTGTGGCTGACGAGTTTAAGGGTCGCGACTACATCGAACGCATTGAGATCGTGCCCTCGTCTTACTTGCGCCCCGGCGGCAGCTTTACCAACCTCAGCCAGGTCCGTAATCTCCTCGGCGTGGATGTGATCGCGCTTGTCGCTTATGACCAAGTACAGTTCACGGACGAGAATCTCCTAGCGCTTTCCTATTGGACCATTGTTGGAGCCTATCTGTTTCACGGCAACAAAAACGATTCGCAAACGCTCCTTGAGGCGGCGGTCTATGACATCACCAGCCAACACCTACTCTTCCGTGCGCCCGGCGTGAGCAGCGTGCAAGGCCGATCCGCCGCCGTGAACGTGAACGAGGATCTTCGGGTCGATAGCGCGAAAGGCTTCGATCTCGCCACCACCGATTTGATCGCCAACTTGAAGCAGCAGCTCGAGACATTCCGCGAGCGCGTGAAACAGTCGCCCGACTCTGTGGCGCACATCGAACACCGGCCCGGTTACATTGGCGTCGGCGCGTTTGGCGGGGAGTTCGTTGTCGCGCTGTTGTGCTTCGCTTTGATCTGTCGACCGTGGCGGAAACGCTGAGCTTTACTCCCGTCGGCGCCTCCGGGCGCGGCGTCCCGTGGGCAGCGTTGCTCGTCGCATCGCTCGCGGCTGCCGGGTGGTTCTGGCCGGACGCGACGGACGTTTTACTCTACGAGCGCGACCGCGTGCTGGGTGGAGAATGGTGGCGCATATGGACGGCGCATTTTGTCCATCTCGGCGGCGGGCATCTGGTTTGGAACCTCGTGGTTTTCGTGCCTGCCGCGGTATGGGCCGAGCGACTCGCCCCATTGCGCACTCGGCTGTTTCTCGCAATCGCGCCAGGCATCATTGGCGCGGTGCTGCTCGCACTCGACTCCGCGCTCACACGCTACGCTGGACTCTCAGGGGTGGCCGCGGGCGCGATCACCCTGCTGGCAGTGCTGAAACTGCGCGCCGTCGGCTCTGACCGTTGGTTCTGGTGCGGTGCGCTGCTGCTACTTGCGGTGAAAATTGCCGCCGAGACAGCCAGCCGTCAGCCGCTCCTTACCGATCTCGGGGCCGATGGCGCGCAACCCGTTCCGCTCGCGCACCTCGCCGGGATCGTCTGCGCCGCTATCGCTGGTTTGGCTCCGCGCCACACCGACGGCGGGGCGGTCGAACTATGAACATTGGCCACCGCGTTGGGTCAATTTACCCCGTCTTTCAGCCTCAACCCGCCACATCAAGCTGAGCGCAGTTGGCGGCGTTGCCCAAGCCTCGGCGTTGGCGAAACATTACTGAAATACGGCGGGCGTTTGTTTCGGATTAAATGCGGCACGCGACCACGCCATTGTCTCGCTTACCAACGCCAATTCTGGCGGTCTAATACACATCATGAGACCATTCTTGTCCCTTTTGATCGGGTGGGTGTTGGTGCTGGTTGCTTCTGGGTGCAAGCCTGCGCCACCCCCGCCCGCGCCGCCCGCTGCGCTCAAAGCGGCGATGGAAACAGCGCCCGCTCGCCCGCGGGTGCTGCCGCCCGGGCCATCAACGACCTCCACTGCCATAGCTGCCGACACAGACGCCCTTTTTGCTGCCGGCCAGGCGCTGTTCGACGCCTACGCACCGCCGGAGATTAAGGCGCGGTTCGAATTTCCCACGCGCGGAGAATGGGACGTTTTTTTCTCCCACCTACAGGCGGCGATGGACAGCGGCTCGATGGCTGAGTTAGCCGCCTTGGAGCCCGAGGCCCGCACTGCCGCTGCTGCACTGCGCGCGCTCCCCGGCTACGAGGACTACGCCGACTGGCTGGAGGAACTCTTGGACAATATCGAGGCCGCCAAGGAGGCCGAGCGCCTTGCCGCCAAGCCACCCACGGGTGTGAAGCCCCCTACGCCTGTCGATCCCGCCAACGAGGTGCCGCTCTACGGTCTCTGGGTCGAACGCCTGCGCACTCGCGCCGTGCCCGCCCGCGCGGCCGCGTTACTGCCGCAACTCAAGGTGGTTTTTGCCTCCGAGGGCCTGCCCCAGGCGCTGGTGTGGCTGGCCGAGACAGAGTCGGCCTTCAATCCCTCCGCGCGCAGCCCGGCCGGCGCCCGCGGGCTTTACCAACTTATGCCCGCCACCGCACGCGAACTTGGCCTGAGCACGACGCTGCCCGACGAACGTACCGACCCCGATAAAAACGCCCGCGCCGCCGCCCGGATGCTGCGCCGGCTGCATGGCCGTTTTGGCTCCTGGCCGCTGGCATTGGCTGCCTACAACGCCGGCGAGGGCCTAGTGTCCCGCCTGCTCACAACGCGTAAAGCGACAACCTTTGCCGCCATTGCCGCCGACTTGCCGGCGGAGACGCGCCTCTACGTTCCTAAGGTGCTCGCCACGTTCGCCCTCCGCGAGGGTGTTGCCCCCGGCGCACTCCCGGCCCCAACGCCCAAGACCTAACCGCACATGGACGACGTCCCCGCCCTCCTCGCACATCTGCGGTCGTGCCGCAACGACCGGAACATCGCGAGCCAGCGCCGCTTTGGGGTCACACCGCGGACGGAACAGCTCGGTATCCCCATCCCGGTGTTGCGTCGACTCGCCCGGCCACTCCGACGGCGGCACGATCTGGCGCTCGCACTTTGGGAGCAGCCGGTGCATGAAGCGCGGCTCCTCGCGGCCTTTGTGGAGGATCCAGCCCGCGTGACTGTGCGCCAGATGGGAGCGTGGGTGCGCGCATTTGATTCGTGGGACGTGTGCGACCAAGTCTGCGGCAACGTCTTTGACCGTACGCCGTACGCCGTCGCGCGGCCGCACCTCTGGAGTCGGCGCCGCGAGGAGTTTGTGAAACGCGCCGGTTTCGTGCTCATGGCCTCGCTCGCCGTGCACCGCAAGGAACTGCCCGACGCCGTGTTTCTTGATTTCCTGCCCGTGATAGCGCGCGAGTCGGACGACGAACGAAACTACGTGAAAAAAGCCGTTAACTGGGCCCTGCGCCAGATTGGCAAGCGCAATCCACGCCTGCGCCGGGCCGCCATCGCCGAGGCCAGGCGCATCCAAAAACTTGACAGCCGCACCGCCCGATGGATCGCTGCCGACGCGCTGAGGGAACTACAGCCAGCCAACCGGTAAAGGTTGTTGTTCGCGATTTGACTCTCGCGGCGTGCATTTCTCAATGGTCGTTCCTCATGGAAACCCCAGCGCCCGCCGCAACGTCCACTCCTAGCCCCTCGAATGCACTGCCCGCCGAGCCGCCCCTCTCCGTACTGGAGGCGCGTGTGCTCGGCTGCCTCATCGAGAAGGAGTTGGCCACGCCGGACATCTACCCGCTTACGCTTAACGCCCTCTTAAACGCCTGTAACCAACGCAGCAACCGCGACCCTGTGCTCGACGCCGCCGCCCGCGAGGTTGAGACCGCGCTCGACGGCCTGCGCCACCGCCGGCTCGCCTCCGTCTTTGCCGGGGCCGACGCCCGCGTGCCGAAATACCGTCAGACGCTCGACCTCGTCTATCCCGTTGAGGCCGGTGCGCGCGTCATCCTCTGCGAGCTGCTCCTGCGCGGCCCACAGACCACCGCCGAGCTGCGCATCCGCACTGAGCGCATGCTGCCGCTCACCGCCGAGGACGTGGAAACGCACCTCGCCGCGCTCGGCGCCCGGCCCGAAGGCGCGTTGGTGCGCCGCCTCGCCCGGCAACGCGGGCAAAA
>CAIQKQ010000269.1 GCA_903872425.1 uncultured Opitutia bacterium
CCCCCTGTCGACGGCGCACCCCGGGAAAACTGGCCAGCGCGCGCGGCTTGATCTCCGCACCCATTAGCTGCGCGGCGGCGAGCGCGGCCGTGGCGTTGGCGGCATTGAAATCGCCTTGCGTCGCGACGGTCGCAGCGGCGAGTCGAAATTTCCCTCCTAACCGTAGCGTCATCTGTCCGGCCGATTCGCCGGAAATCTCGCTGGAGAAGTCTCCCGTTCGTCCAAAGGTGGAATGCACCCGCCCGGCACGCTCGGCCTGGGCCGTCGCCCGCGCGCTCAGCGCGCACGCGTCGCTCACGCACACGGTGCTGTGGGTCCGCGCAAACAACGCGGCAAATGTCGTCTCCAAATCCGCGAGCCGGTGGTAGTGGTCGGGATGATCCCAGTCCAGATTCACCGCCAGCGTGATCTCCGGCGAAAATTTCTCGATCGTGCCATCGCTCTCGTCCACCTCGGCGACGACCCACTCGTTGCCCCCGGCGCGCGCCGGCGGCGTGTCGTCGGCAAACAGGCCACCCAGTACATAGCCCGCAGGAAAATTTACGGCGCGCAATATGGTCACGAGCAGCGCGGTGGTCGTCGTCTTGCCGTGCGAGCCACAGACCGCGACGAGTTTTTTCTCTCTCGTCACCTCCGCCAGCAGTTCACCGCGTCGCACGAGCAGGAGCCCGCGCGATCGCGCGGCCACTACAGCCGCATGCGCAGGTGCGATGGCTGAGGAATACACGACGAGCCCGCACTCCTCCGGTACCAGACCTGCTGCCAGGAGCACCACGCCTGCACGGATAAGTTGCGCGCGCATCGGCTCCGTCAACGCATCATCCTCGCCACTGACCGCGAAACCCAGTTGTGCCAGATAAATCGCAAGCGGACCGACACCCATGCCGCCCACACCCACACAGTGGACTGCGGTTACAGCGCGGCCGAAGAGTGGTGGAAGCGGGTCGCGTTTCATGCGAGGGTGAAGTGCATCGCGACCGACGCAGGAGCGGGCTGGTTGAGCGATTCCAAGTCGTCGAGTATGAGGCCGAGCGCACCGGGCCGGTCGAGCTGACGGAGGTTGGCACGGAAGCGGGCGAGTTGCGCGTCGTCCACAAGCAGCGCGCGCGCGAGCGGGCCAAGCTTTTCCAGCTCCCGCTGGTCGACCACGAGGCCGCCCCCGCCCTGCGCGAACCACGCGGCGTTGGCTTGCTGATGGTTGTCGGCGGCGTGTGGAAAAGGCACGAGAAGCGCCGGCGTCGCGCAGCGCGCCAACTCGGCGATGCTACCCGCCCCCGCGCGCGAAACGACGAGGTCAGCCGCCGAGAGCAGCGCGGCCATGTCGTCGCAAAATTCAAGCAACACTGCACCACCCGCGCCGGTGCCCAACGCCGTGGCCTTGCCAGGCCCGGTCACACAACACAGCTGTACGCCCGCCGCCACGAACACCGGCAGCTCGCGTCGCATCCAGTCGTTGAGCGCGGTTGCGCCCTGGCTGCCGCCGAGCACAACAAGAATTTTACTCGCCGGGTCCAGGCCGAGCCGGGCACACGCCTCAGCGCGCGGCCGGCGGACAATCTCGGCGCGCACTGGTAGCGCAGCATGGCGGCGCACGGCGTCATTCAAGCCACGCAGTGTGACGCCCGGCGGAAGATATACCCGCCGCGCGAAGCGGGCCAGTACGCGCGTGGCTCGGCCCGGCACACGGTTAGCCTCGTGCAGTGCGACCGGCACGCCGGCAAGGCGAGCGGCAAACGCAACTGGCCCCGCCGTGAAGCCGCCAAACGCCACCACCGCCGCCGGACGCGTCGCACGGATAAGCCGCAAGCTAAAGCTCAGCCCCCGCCATTGCTGGCAGACAAACTTCGCCAGACCGACTGGTCCGCGCGCGAACGGTGCAGCCGGCACAGTCGCGAATTTCAGTGCGGGGTATTTCGCGGCGAGGCGGGCGTCGATTTTTTTCCCGCTGACAAGTAAAGTCGTACCATGCCCGCGCGACGCGAGCCCCTCGGCCAGCGCAATGCCTGGCGCAAGGTGCCCACCGGTGCCGCCGCAGGAAATGAGGTAATGTTTCATGGAGCAGGGTTTTCCGGCCTTTCGGGCGAAACCTCCAACAGTGCGCGGCGGGTCCCGTCGAGTCCGGGGCGCATCCACGCCCGGCGCGTGTTGAGGATGAGACCGACGAGCAGTCCCATCACCAGCAGGTTCGAGAGGCCCGCGCTGATAAACGGCAGCGACATGCCCTTGGGCGGCACCGTTCCGGTGACGACGAGTAGGTTAATGAGTGCCTGGATCGTAATGAAAAACAACGCACCCGCCACCAGGAGAAATTGAAAGAGGTTCGGTGCACGCCGCAAATGCGCCAGGCCCGCTAGAAAAACCGCTGCAAACAACGCCACCACCCCGAGCGTGAAGCCCAGCCCCAGTTCCTCACCACCAACCGCGAAAATAAAATCTGTGTGTGCCTCCGGCAAGTAGGCCAACTGTTGCCGTCCCTCGCCCAGCCCGACGCCTCCCACGCCACCGGCGGCGTAGGCCAGGAGCGCCTGCTTGAGTTGATAGGGCGGCTCTTTGTGGCCGAAATCCGCGAGCCGCTGCATTCGATTTTGGTTAAATAGCAACAATACCCCAAGCGCCGCCACTGCTGCTACGAGAGTGAGCAGCAGGTGCCGCCATTTCGCTCCGGCGAGAAACAGCAACGTCAACCCGACCGCGAGAAACAGCGCTGCCATGCCAAAATCCGGCTCCAACACGACCGGCACGACAAACGCGACCACGATGCCCAGCGCCGGCAGGAAACCACGACGTAGATCGCGCACGCGCGTCTGCCCCACGGCAAGACAGTGCGCGAAGCAGAAGACCATCGCGACCTTCGCAAACTCCGAGACCTGCAGTCGCAAAGCGCCCTGCCCCAGCCAGCGCCGGCTGCCTTTAACCGCGATCCCGACGCCCGGCACGAGCACGAGCAGCAGCAGCAACACGGCCGTGCCGCCGATCCACCAGACGTGTTGTCGCCAGCGCTCAAGATCGCGACCGCTCACCCACCACGCTAGCCCGGCAGCAATTACCGCACCCCCAACCTGCTTGTTAAGGTAATAAAACGTTCCCTGTCGAAACGCCGCGCTCGCGCTAAACAGCACCGTCAACCCCAACGCCAGCAACGCGAGCGCACAGCCGACAATGATGAGCGCAGGATTGGGTGCAAACCGAGCGCGTGGGTGTTCCGATGTTGGGACCGTGGAGGTCATGATGGTGTTTGAGAAAGGCTTACGGGATGCGCGGTGCACCATCGCCTTCGATCTTGATGATCGGTCCGCTGGCTGTTGGCGGTGCCGGGCTAATCGGCGACGCGCCGGCGGCGGCCGGTGGGGCGTCGGGTGTGGCCACCGGCAACGTGAAATTAAACATCGGCACGCTCGTGGTGGCGGACGAAGGCGGCTCAGGTCTGATGGGGGAAACATCGGCTGGTGTGGCTGGCGCGACCGGCGGGGACGAGGGACTTGGCTTGCTCGGGATTCTTAGCTCCTGGCCAAGGCGCAATTTTTTGGGGTCGGCGATGCTGTTGGCGACAGCGAGCTCGCCAACCTTCACGTTGTACTTCTTGGCAATGTCACCGAGTGTCTCGCCGGATTTGACGATATGGGTAACGCCTCCGGAAGCGGCGGGCGCGAGTGCGGCTGCCGACGGAGCAGCAAGGGGCAGGCGGAGCACTTGGTTGGCGCGCACGGTGTCACCAGTGAGGTTGTTGAGCGCTTTGATAGCCTCGGGTGTGGTGCGATTGCGCTGTGCGATGCCCTTGAGCGTGTCACCGCTTTTTACTGTGTAGCCAGTCGTGCTGTCGTCGGCCACCGGTATAGCGGCCGTCGCAGAGGAGGCGACCGGCTTAGCCGATGCGGCGGCGGGGATGTTGAGTTTTTGGCCGGGGCGCAGGATCGCGTCCACCCCGATTTTGTTAGCGGCAGCAAGCTCGCGGACGGTGATTTTGTTATTCTTGGCGATGACGTAAAGACTGTCGCCGCTCTTCACGGTGTAGCTGGCGGCAGGTGGCGGAGCCGACGAGACTACCGGCGGCGGAGTGAGCGCCACGGCCGTGACCGACCCGGGCCGCGTGGGTGAGACGCGCGGACCGGCGGCAGGCGCGTTGGGGTCAAAGTTCGGCACGGCCGGCGGCGGCGCGGTGACAATGGGCGAGGCGACGGCAGGCGAGGCAGCAACCGTTGCCGACTCAGCTGAGCCAGTCTTGCCGGTCGAGCGGCAGCCGGGAATGGCGAAGATGAGGAGAAACAGCGCAGCGTGGATGGCAGCTACGATGCCGATGATTTTAAGACGGTTCATGGTGATGAGGCGACGAGGGTGGACGAAAGGAGAGCAGCGAACGGCGCAGCAACAGGCATGGCGGCTAGCGATTCCACCAGCTTAGCGAACTGCGTGCCACGGTCGGCGTAGCCGTTGAACTGGTCGAAGCTGGCAAACGCCGGGCTAAGGAGGACATGATCGCCGGGGTGCGCGAACGTGACCGCATGGCGTACGGCGGCGGCCAGCGTGGCGCAGTCGGTGTGCGCAACGTCGTGCTTAGCGCAGGCGGCAGAGAGCGCGGCGCGCGTCTCACCGATGAGCAGCGCGTGCCGCACCTGCGGCGCGATGCGGCCAATAAACGCGGCCACATCGCCGCCCTTCGACTTGCCCCCAAGGATGGCGATGACGGGTGCGGCAAAGCTGGCTACTGCGGCTTCGGCGGCGTGAAAATTGGTGGCCTTGGAGTCGTCCCACCAGGTCACGCCGTCGTGTTGGGCGACGCGCGCGAGTCGGTGGGCTCCCAGGCGGAATGTGCGTGCAGCGACGAAAAGTGCATCTTCGGAAAGCCCGGCCGCGCGCCACCAGGCGGCGGCGAGCAGGAAGTTCTCGCGTTGCGGGTAATTTTCGAACGCCGTGCCGACTAGGCGCGTGTCGCCTGGCTGTTGTTCTGTCGTGACCAGTGCGCCGGAGGGCAGCAATCGGCGCAATTTTTCGGCTGCGCGGGCGACAGACGGACCGACGAAATATTTTTCCGGCGCGGCGCGAGTGAGGAGATTTTCCTTTGCCGCGAAATACTTTTCCATCGAGCCGTGGCGCTCGAGATGGTCCTCCGCAAAGTTGGTCCACAATACAGCGGCGGCACGCAAATGCTGAAGCGTCTCGGACTGAAACGAACTGACCTCGACCACCGCGGTCGCGTCGACCGCACCCCCGCCCGTTTCGGCGACGAGTTGAGCAAAGGCGTGGCCGGTGTTGCCCACGGCGGTGGCGTCGCACCCCAACATGCGGAGCGCATGCGCCAGAAATTCGGTGAGCGTGGTCTTGCCGTTGGTGCCCGTGATGGCGACCACCCGGCCGCGCCAACAGAGCGCGGCAAAGTCTAGCTCACCCAGACAAACGCACTCGGCGGAGCGCGCGGCGACGAGCCAAGGGTGCGTCGGAGCAAAGCCGGGCGAGCACACCACGAGCCGGTGCATGCACGCCTCGGCGACCGTGAAAGCCGCCCGCCCGCCACCCTTGCCGTGCTCGTCGTAGATGACTGCTGTGCCGCCGAGGCGCGCCATCAGTAGGTGCGCCGCGCGGCCGCTCACACCGCCGCCAAGGATGGCGGCGGGCCGGGCGAGCAAGGGCGCGAGAAGGGCAGGCGGCGTGAGTTTCATCTTGATCTCAGCGGAGCTTAAGCGTGCCGAGGCCGGCGAGGGCGCAAATGAGCGATAGAATCCAGAAACGGAGCACGACTTTCGTCTCCGGCCAGCCGAGCTTTTGGAAATGGTGGTGCAGTGGCGCCATGAGAAAGACGCGGTGACCCGTTCCCGTGCGGTGTTTGGTGAATTTGAAGCAGCCGACCTGGATGATAACCGAGAGCGCTTCTACTACAAACACGCCGCCGACGATCACGAGCGTGAGCGGCTGGTGAATCATAAACGCCATGACGCCGATGAGCCCACCGAGCGCAAGCGAGCCAGTGTCGCCCATGAACACTTCGGCCGGATGGGCGTTGAACCATAGGAACGCCAACGTGCCGCCGATGAGCGCGCCACAGATGACCGCCAGCTCGCCCGAGCCACGTACGTAGCTGATCAGAAGGTACTCAGCCACCTTTGCATTACCCGCCGCATAGGCCATAATGCCAAAGACGAGCGCAACCGTGACCGTGCAACCACCGGCGAGGCCGTCGAGGCCGTCGGTGAGATTGATGGCGTTACTGAAGCCGACGATCCAAAGGTATAGCAACACGAGCAGCAACCACCACGGCATCTGATCAATGACCGCGTGCTTAAAAAACGGCACCCACAGCTCGCGGATCAGAGTAGCGCTTGTCGGATGCCAGAGCAGCACCCCAAGTGCCACCAGTGCGGCCAGCGACTGCCAGGAAATTTTTTCCCACGAGGAGATGCCGTGGTGATTTTGGCGAACAACCTTGAGATAGTCGTCACGCCAACCGGCATAGGTCAGTACCGCGTAAACGAACAGGCTCACCAACACCCATACATTCGGCTCAGCCCACAGCACTGAGCTGATGAACACAGCGATAAAAATAATGAGCCCGCCCATCGGAGGCGTATTCTGCTTTTCCCGTTTGCCCGCGATGTCGCCGGTGCGTCCGTCGGCAAAATTTTGCCCGAGCTTGAGCGTACGAAAACGGCGGATTAGCCACGGTCCAATGACAAAGCCGATGAGCACCGCCGTCACGGTCGCGAGCATCATGCGCACAGTGAGATAACGCAGCAAACGGAGCGGGCCGAAAACACTCTCGAAATTGGACAGATAGCTGAGCATGAAAAGGGACCTTTCAGTGCGCGGTGGCCAGCAATGACCCGGCGGGGGCCGCTAGTAGTGACTCGAGTCGGTGGCGGCGGCTGCCTTTCAGGAAAATGGCGCCACGCCAGGTGGCGAAAATTTCGGCGGCGTCCTCAGCGGTGGCGACCGCGCGGACCTGCGGCGAGAGTCCGCCTTGATCAAGCACGCCTGCGCAGACCTCGTCGGCTTGATCGCCGACGACAAACAGGCGGTCTTGGTCACGCAACCGCAACGAGCGGCCGAGCCGACGGTGGAGCGCGGCCGAATCCGCGCCCAGCTCCTCCATGCAACCGAGGAGGTAGAGGCGAGCCGCGTCGGCCGGGGCGACGGCCGCAAACGTGGCGAGCGCGTCCGCCATCGATGCAGGGTTGGCGTTGTAACAATCGAGATAAAGCAGGCGGCCATCATCGCGGCGGAGTTCACCCCGCAACGGCGCGGCCGTCCACGCGGCGAGGCGGGCCTCCAATTTTTGGTGCGGCACACCGAGCCGCAGCGCTGCCGCGAGGGCGAGCGCGGCATTTTGCGCCATGCCATCAGTCACGCGCCGGAGCTTGAACATCATCGGCGGCGGTGGACCGTGCGCGATCACGATGACCGTCTCCGCCGGGCGTTGGATGACGTTGTAATGCACGGTGTGCGATGGCTGCATGGCCGGGCGCAGCACGGTGGAGCGCTCAAGCACCAGCTGGTTAACGAAGAGGTCGCGAAATGCGGCGAACTGCGTACAGTCCTTCGCAAAGATCGCCGTACCGCCCGCGCGCACGGCGGCGGGCAGCGCGGCTTTCTCGCGCGCGATGGCATCGAGCGAGCCAAACGCGCCGAGGTGCGCAGGCGCGATGGTTGTGACGAGCGCGAGGTCAGGCCGAATCATTGCCGCGAGCGGCGCCATCTCACGGGGGCCACCGATCCCGGCCTCGACGACAGCAAACTTGTGCTGCGCCGCGTTGAGCCGCGTGAGCGTGAGCGGGACGCCGAGGTGGTTGTTGAGGTTGCCCTCAGTGGCCAGTACATCGCCGTCGCTTTCCGATAGAAGCAGCGCGAGTAAATTCTTGGTTGAGGTTTTCCCGCAGCTGCCGGTGATGCCGATGACCGGTCCGGGAAATGTACGTCGGCACTCGCACGCGATCGCCTGCCACGCCACAAGCGGGTCCGCGACGACGAGCTGCGGCAGTGTGCATGCAGCGTCGGCGCGCGCGACGAGCGCCGCACCCGCGCCAGCGGCCTGCGCGGCGGCGAGAAAATCGTGGCCGTCGCGCTTGTCGGTCTTCAGTGCGACAAAACACTCCCCCGACTGCAACGCACGGGTGTCATGAGCAAAACCCAAAAGCGGCAAAACCGGCGTGGCCGTCCAACGGCCGCCGGTCACGCGAGCAAGCAGATCGGGAAAAAATTCACGCATGGTGGAGGGGTGGCGCATGGCCGACGAGTCGGCCCTGGCCACGGTTGACGGGTGGATGGGAGGGAAAGTTGGGCTGAGCAAATTTCATGCGCGGGGCAGGCTGTCCTTGAGGCGGATGAGCTCGCGCAGGACTTGGCGGTCGTCGAAGGGGACGATAGTGTCAGCAAACTCTTGGTAGGTCTCGTGACCCTTACCGGCAACGAGGAGGCTGTCGCCCGGGCGGCATGCGTCGAGCGCGACGCTGAGGGCGCGACGACGGTCGTCCATCCAGGTGAATTTTTCCGGTGCTGTGACGCCCTCGGCCATGTCGGCGAAAATTTGAGCAATTGGCTCGTTGCGCGGGTTATCGGCCGTGGCAAAGGCATGGTCAGCGAAGTCCTGCACGGCGCGGACCATGAGCGGGCGCTTGCGGCGGTCGCGGTTGCCGCCGCAGCCAAAGACGACGAGCAGGCGGCCCGGCGTGATCGGGCGGAGCATCCCGAGGGCGTTGCGGAGCGCGTCGTCGGTGTGTGCGTAGTCCACGAGCACGTTGAAGCGCTGGCCTTCTTCGACCCGCTCCATGCGGCCGGGGACGCCCGCAAATGTGGCGAGCCGCGGAAGAAACGCCGCCGGATCGCCGCCGAGTGAAAAAGCCGTGGCGGCGGCAGCCAGGACGTTGCTGACATTATAGCGACCAAGCAGCGGTGAGACGACGTCGGCCACGCCGCCTGGCCAGACGAGGCGGAAGGTCGCGCCCTTAAAGCCGAGGGTGATGTTTTCCGCGCGCACATCGGCGCGCGCGTTCTCGCCGAACGTCACGGTGCGCAGGTGCGACGGCCGCAGCGCGGTGAGGCGCACCCCATGCGCGTCATCTAGGTTGATGACGGCGACGCGCGGCGCGGTGCCAGTCGCGCCGGTGAAGAGGCGGGTTTTAACCTCGAAGTAATTTTCGAGCGACTGATGGTAGTCGAGGTGGTCCTGCGTGAGATTGGTGAAGACGGCGGCGGCAAACTGCAGGCCGAGCACGCGGCGCTGGTCAATCCCGTGCGAACTGACCTCCATCACCGCGCGGCGACAGCCGGCGGTGCGCATCTGCGCCAGCAGTCCGCAGATGTCGGACGCCTCAGGCGTGGTCTTAAATGATGGCACCGTCCGGGCGCCAAGATCATAGTGGACCGTGCCGAGTAGACCGACGCGCTCACCATCATTCGAAAGGAAGAATTTCGCCAGATGGGCGACCGTAGTTTTCCCATTGGTGCCAGTGACGCCAACTACCTCGAGCTCGCGATCGGGAAAATCGAAATAGGCGCGGGCCACACGGGCGAGCGTGGCGCGGGCGTCGGTCACGTGTAAAAATGTCACCTGCGCGGGCGGATGCGACGGCATGCGCTCGGTCACGATAGCTACGGCCCCACGGGCGATGGCTTCGTCGACAAACGACGCCCCATCAGCCCGGCGGCCGGGCAGCGCAAAAAATAGACTGCCGGGCACGACGCGGCGGCTGTCCAGCGCGAGTCCGGAAATGGGCCGATCGAGCCGGCCCTTAACCGCCAGGAACGTGTCGGCGCGAAAATAGTCGGCGAGTTGGGGAGCCATTTGAAAAATGTCGGGACCGCCGGGCGCGCTAAACACCGGACGCGAGCGCGCCCGGAAAGCGTGGATGAGGGCGTGGTTTGAGGTGAGATAGCCGTTCATCGGCGGCCTCCTTCCAGTGCGAAGAGGCCGGGAGTGGCGGAGGCGGAGACGGGTTTGATGTCGAGATAAGAGATGAGCTGCTCGCCGAGGCGCTTGAAACTCGGCGCGGCGACCAGTCGGCCGTAGGCCGTGCCGCCGCCGGGCGGATGACCGTCGTCCACAATCACCGAAATCACAACCGCCGGTCGGCTCGCGGGGAAAAAACCGACGAAAGACGCGACGTGATGCGTGGAGGAGTATTGGCCGTCCACGAGCTTCTGGGTAGTGCCGGTCTTGCCGGCGACTTCAAAACCGGGGATAGCGGCGTCGGGTGCAGTGCCCTCGCTGGACACGACCCCCATCAGCATCTGCGCCATCGTGCGCGCGGTGGTCTCGCTGATGGCGCGGTGGCGGACATCGCGCCCAAAATTATAAATAGCCACCCCGGCCGCATCGCGCACCTCCCGCACCAACTGCGGGCGCAACAGCTCGCCGCCACTCGCGATGACCCCCATCGCCATGTGGATTTGCAGCGGCGTGGCGGCGACCGTGTGGCCCATCGGGATACGCGTGATGTCGCTGCCACTCCATTTTTTCCAGTTGGCGAGTAGGCCGGGCGTCTCGGGATAAATGCGCGGGAGGCCGGTAGTCTCGCCAAAGCCGAAGGCGCGCGCGTAGCCATAGAGTCGCTCCTCTCCGAGTAGCATACCCAGCTGCGCCGCACCCTTGTTGGATGAGTGCGAAATGATCTCAGCGACCGAAAGCGGCGCGGCGAAAACATGGTCCTCCTTCGGCAGGGCACGGGACTTGCCGTTGTACATCACCTCGGCAAGCGAGCAATCGAAGCGCGTCTGCGGCGAGACCAGGCCCTCGTTGAGCGCCCCAGAAGACGCGACGATTTTGAACGTGGAGCCGGGCTCCAGGTAGTCCGCGACGGCGACATTGCGAAGGGCGCGTTCGCCGGCAGGGTTGGGAGCGTTGTAATTGTTCAGGTCAAACGTGGGCCAATTCGCCAACGCGAGGATAAAGCCGGTGTGAGCGTCGCTCACGATGATGGTCGCCTTCTGGGGCTGAAACTTCGTGGCGACTTGCGTGAGTTCCTGCTCGACCATGTGTTGCACGGCGGCGTCAAGTGAGAGTACGACGGAATAACCGTCGGCCGCGGGCGCTTCGCGTGTGCGGAACTGTGCGAGTTCGCGGCCGCGGCCGTCTTTGTCCGACTCACGCCAGCCGTCCGCGCCGCGCAGATAGAAGTCGGCGAAGCTCTCGACTCCCGTAACTGGCTGCTCGTCCTTGTTGATGAAGCCCACCACATGCGCCGCGAGCTGACCCTGCGGATAGGTACGGACGCTGTACCGTGCACCGACGAGGCCAGCTGGGGGCGTGGGCGTGGAGGTTTTCTTGTCAGCCTGTGGATAATTTTTCCCGTCGGTCAGGCGCGTGTAGAGCGACTCCTCGACGCCTTCGTTGAATTTGACGAAGCGGACCTTGACACGGCCCTCTGAGGTGAGGTTGTGCGAGTCCACGTTCTCGTCGGGGCGTGGGTCCCGCGTGACCGGGGTGTAATATTTTTCGAGGGCCGCGACGGGCATCCCCAGCAAGCCGGCCAGCGTGACGCGCTTTTCCTGTTCGGCGAGGCGGAGCAGTTCTCGGCGCGGCTCTTTTTTTTCCGCAGCGAGCAGATCGTCGAGCGCCCACGGGTCAATGGCCAGAGCGACCTTGGTACGGCTGGTCGCGAGCGTGTCACCATGGGCATCGAAAATGTCGCCCCGACGCGCCCGCTCGATGACGACCTCGTGCCGCGCGCGGTTGATCTCGGCCAGTCGCGCCGCGCGGTCGAAGATATGTAGTCGCAGGAGCTGCCCGCCGACCACCCCAAAGCCCGCCAGCACGAGAGCGGCGAGCAACCTGATGCGGTAGCTGGAAGAAAAACCCCGAGACATGGCAGGTGAGAAATCAGCGACGAGGGAGGTTCACCGCGAATCGCGCGGAGGGTGCGGACAACGCGAGGTTGGCCGCGGGCGTGAAGTCGGTGAATAAGCCACGGCCACGGCGCCCGGCGAAAAGCTGCTCGTCGGCGGCGGCCACGCGCACGACCTGCGGCTCGCGCAACGGCACGAGGCCGAGCTGCCACTCGACGTTGCGCCGCTCTAGGGCCGGGGCCGTCTGCTCCGCTGTCAGGGCGGTGTTGAGCTCGGCCAGACTGCGCTCGGCTTGATCAAGCCGCTTTTTCAGGACTTGCGCGCGGCTGGCAGTGGCGGCGATCTGCTGACGCGCCCAGACGATGCCCACGCCGGTCACGCCGCCCGAGCCGATGAGCACCACGGCAGCGAGCAGGGACAAACTCGCCGCGGCGCGGGTCTTGGTTAATGTTTTCATAGTGAGGATAGATTAAAGTTTGCGGATGGCGCGGAGCTTGGCGGAGCGGCTGCGCGGATTGGCGGCAATCTCGTCTGCGCCCGGCGTGATGGGGCGGCGGGTGAGCGGCGTGGCGAATTTTTCGCGCAAGTCCTGCGGCCTATAGTCTTCGTCGCTCTCTGGCTGGCCGCATAGACGGCGGAAAAATTGCTTCACCGGACGATCCTCCAGCGAGTGAAACGCGATCACGGCGATTACCCCGCCGGGACTGAGCCGCGCGAAGGCGGCAGGCAGCGCGCGTTCAATGGCGCCCAGCTCGTCGTTGACGGCGATGCGGATACCTTGAAAGGCGCGGGTGGCGGGGTGAATTTTTGTGGCAAACCGGTCGCGCGGTGGAATGGCGTCGGCGATGAGCGCAGCCAACGACGCCGTGCGACCGAGCGCACCCGTGCCGCGCGCCGCCAGCAACGCGCGCACGACCCGCCGCCAGTTTTTCTCCTCGCCGTGGTCGCGGACCGCGCGCACGAGCATTTCTTCTGTCGCCGTCTCCAGCCAGCGCGAGGCCGGCACGCCAGCCCGCGGATCCATCCGCATGTCAGCCGGCGCGTCGTGGCGGAAGGAGAAGCCGCGCTCCGCATTGTCGAGTTGGAATGAGGAGAGACCGAAATCAAACAGCACCCCGTCGAACAATCCCAGTTCCATCGTTTCCAGCCGGCCAAAATTGCCGTCGCGAAATTCAAATTGTCCGGGAAACTCTGCGCGCAGTATCTCGGCCCGTGCCGCCGCCGCCGGGTCGCGATCGAACGCGACCACCTGCACGCCGGGCGCAGCCGTCAGAATGCCCCGCGTATGCCCCCCGCCGCCAAACGTAGCGTCGAGGTAGCGCCCGTTGGCGCGCGGCGTGAGCAGCCCCAGCACCTCGTGCAATAGGACAGGCTCATGGCCGTTGGGCATGGTGACCGTTTCACGCGGCGTGGCGCACGTCATCGTTAGCCCTCCGGTTGGCGCCGCCGGCGCGGGCGCGGGCGTTTTCCACGGCGAGCCGCCGCAGGGTGAGGTTGGCACGCACGCGCAATGAGATCGCAGGGTAGTGGCGCGACGTGTCCGACGGCAGCACGGCGGCCGGCCAAGAAAAAATCGGGAGAGCGAGGGCGTGAGGTACAGTGTTCATGGGGGTGGTGGGGTTGGTCGGATGGGGCAAATTAGAGTCCGATGCGGCGCATCATCTCGCCGAAGTTTTCGCCCGCCGTCTCGCGTTTGAACTTCGCCCAGCGCGCCGGCGTCATGATGTTGAACGTGTCGCCCATGCCGATGAGCTTAGCCTCGCCTTGGATACCGGCGTGATTGAGCAAGTCCGCCGTGACGACGAAGCGGCCCTGCTTGTCGAACGTGAACGAAAGCGCCTCGGAAAAAATTCTCGCCTTCACGGCCTGCGCCTCGCTGTCGGAAAGTTTTTTGCCCGAAATGTCCGCGAGCAGCGCGGCGAGTCGTGCGGGCGGCAGCACCGCGATGTAACCGTCGGGATGAGGAATCGCCAAAAACGTGTCCGTTTCAGAGTGCGGCCAGCGCCACAACGACGGAATCGCCAGCCGCGTCGTCGGCGGATTCGTCGTGTCGAGCGTGCGGTCAAAGCTGCCCGAATATACGTGTGTGCTGGGTTGCGCCATGGATCAGCCCGATAAGATTCACCGGAACTCACCTTTTTTCACCTTTTCCACCCAAACTGACAAGTAAAATCTCACTTTTTTGGAAGAAACTTACTCACAAATTACTGGGGGCATTCAGGTCCGGGATTGCGCGGCGTAAAAACTTCCCAGACCTCCCTCCCGCGTGCAGTCTGCCCTCTCCCGTCCATGCCCACTCCTACCAACATCCAGCTCATCGGTCTCGAGGTTGCCATCGCGTGGAGCGACGGCGCGGAGACGTTTTTTTCGATGGAGCGGCTGCGCGCCGCGTCACCCAGCGCGGAAAACATCGGCGAGCGCGACATTCTCGGCCAGCTGCACGGCGGCGACGGTCCGAAGACCTTTCCCGGCGTGACCGTGCGCCACTGGGAGCAGGTCGGAAACTACGCGTTGCGTTTTACGTTTAGCGATGGCCACGGCAGCGGCCTCTATAGCTACGACTACCTGCGCGAACTGGCGGCAAAGGAACGGCCCGCGCCGTAAAGCGAGGCCATCCGGTCGCCGGATGAGAGCGTTCGCCTGATCGTGGTAATATCTTCGTCCAATGTCTCCCACTGATGCGGGCAGCGGGAAAATGAGCCCCGCGTAAAATATCGCCAACGCCCCCTGCCCCAGCATCCTGCGCGCATGGATCCGGCCCAACTCGACTGGCCCGCACTCGACCGGTTGCGCGAGATTTTTCTGCGCGGCACGGCCGTCGCCGAGCCCTACTGGCGCGGTCCGGCCGACCTCGCCGCCTATGACGCGACCTTCGGCGAGCGCATCGGCTGGAAATGGGACGCCGCGCTCGCCGAACTGCGCCGGCGTGACTGGTGGCCAGGGCGGTCCGCTGGCGGCGACTCCCAAAAAATCACTATACTCGACTGGGGCTGCGGGAGTGGCATCGCCGGCCGGCGCGTCGTCGCGGCCTTCGGCGCGGAAAATTTTTCGGTGTTACGCGTCTGGGATCGCTCGCCAGCAGCCTGTCATTTCGCAATCACCCGCGCGCGCGGCATGTTTCCCGACCTGCCTGTCGAACAGTTTCTCGACGATGGCACCTCGCCCATTGGTCTGCTCGTTCTTAGCCACGTCCTCAATGAGCTGGCTCCGTCGGCGCGCGCGGAGTTGTTGGCGCTTATTGCGCGGGCCGACGCGGTGCTCTGGGTTGAGCCGGGTACTCACGCGGTCAGCCGCGAGCTCATCGCACTACGCGAGACGCTGCGCGAAAAATTTTCTGTCGTCGCCCCCTGCCCGCACCGCGGAGCGTGCGGCCTGCTTACGCCGGACAACGCGCGTCATTGGTGTCATTTTTTCGCACCTCCTCCGCTCGGTCTGCAGGCCGACTCGGGCTGGGTAAAATTTGGCCAACGCGCGGGCATTGACCTCCGCAGCCTACCCTACGCTTGGCTGGTGTTGGAGCGGGCCGCGACCGGGCTTCCGGCCTCCGACAGGGCGCGCGTACTCGGCCGGGTGGAGAGCTTTAAGGGCTACATACGCCTGCTCGCATGCGAGGCAGATGGCGTCGCGACGCTGGAGCTGCAAAAACGCGCCGACCCCGCGCTATATCGTCGGCTCGGAGCAGACACCGCTCACCCACCCTACCGTTGGCGGCGTGAAGCCGGCCGCATCGTCGGTGCGACGGAAGCTTGACTCGTTTTGCCGTCCGGCCGCAGTCTGTCGTTCACGCACTCAACTTATGGGAAAACAATACAACAAAGTCATCAAAAAGAAACGCCGCGTTGCCTACGTCAAACGCCGGCGCCTCGCCGAAAAGGCCAAGAAGGCCCCGGCCAAAAAGTGAGCCGACGCCGTCCGCGCGTTCCGGCGGGCCGCGGCCTAGCGCCGGCCCGGGTGCGCCCGGCCTATGCTTAAAGTCAGCCTAATTTCCCTTGGTTGCGCCAAGAACCTCGTTGATGCCGAGATCATGGTCGGCCATCTGCATCAGGCGGGGATGGCCGTCGTCCCCGACGCCACGTCTGCGGACGTCGTGATCGTCAACACCTGCTCGTTCATCGACTCCTCGAAGGAGGAGAGCATCAGTCATATTCTCGAGGCCCACCGCCATCGTGGACTGAAAAAACTGCTCGGGCAAAAATTGATTGTCGCCGGCTGTATGGCCCAGCGGTTCGCGAAGGACTTGCCCGACGCGCTGCCCGAGGTGGACGCGTTTATCGGCCTCGACCAGCTCACCACCGTCGCGCCGATCATCGAGGGCCTCTTCGCCCAGGAGCGCGGCCGCGACGCAGCGCCGGAGAGCTTCGTCACGCCGCGCCCTACGTTCATCCCCGACTTCGATACCCCGCGCTTCCGGCTCACGCCTCGGCACCTCGCCTACGTCAAGATCGCCGAGGGCTGCAACCATCCCTGCACGTTTTGCATCATTCCCCAAATCCGCGGCCGGCACCGCAGCCGCACGGTGGCGAGTGTCGTAGCGGAGGCGCGCCAGCTCGTCGCCGAGGGCGTGCGCGAGCTGAACCTCATCTCGCAGGACACCACCTACTTTGGCATGGATACGTGGGCTGAGCGGCCTGGTCCGCGCACCGCCGTGGACTCCGCGCGAGGCGCGGCGCTCACCACGCTGCTGCGCGAGCTCAACGCCATCCCCGGCGATTTTTGGATCCGGCTGCTCTACACGCACCCGGCACATTGGAGTGACGAGCTGATTAAGACCATCGCCGAATGCCCCAAGATCGCGCGCTACGTGGATATGCCGCTCCAGCACATCAGCGACCGTATGCTCACGGCCATGCAACGCGAAACCTCGTCGGCGCACATTCGCGGCCTCGTGCAGCGCATCCGTGCGGGCGTGCCAGGCATCGCCCTGCGTACCACGTTTATCGTGGGCTTTCCCAGCGAGACCGAGGCCGATGTGGACGAACTGTGCGAATTTATCCAAACGGCCCGGTTCGAGCGGCTCGGCGTCTTTCGCTACTCGCAGGAGGAAGGCACCCGTGCCGCCAAACTGAGCCAGCAGGTCCCAACGAAAGAAAAAGAACGCCGCTGGCACCGTGTAATGGCCCTGCAAAAGTCCATCGCTGCTGAGGTCAGCCGTGAGCAACTCGGTCGCCGGCTCCGCGTGCTCGTGGAAACACCCGGCCTGGCCCGCGGCGAAGCCGATGCGCCGGATATTGACGGTCGCGTGCAAGTGCCAGCGACCCTAACAGTCGGAGAATTTGCCGAAGTCATGGTGCGCGACAGCCAGGACTACGATCTGGTCGCAACGGCCTGAGCCCGTCTGCTCCATGTCAAACGGCGCGGCTTAAGTACCGCGCCGTTGTGCTTTAAGCTGGTCGTTTCGACTGGCTTGAATTGCCCCAACTACACCCTAGCCCGACGGCGGGGCTCAGCGCCACCGGTCCCAGGATATTGAGATCGGCTCACCGGACCATCGTGGCCGCCTAAGGAAGGCTGTAGATCATGTCGAAACTGCCTCTCACTCCATCGAGTATAACGAACAGCCTTGTTTGTCCCTGAATACAAGCGCCGCTCTCGAGCGAAGTTGATGCGCCTGAGATAGACGTCCGCGTGCAAGTGCCGATACCCCTAGCGGTTGGCCGATTTGCCGAAGTCATGGTGCGCGACAGCCGGGACTACGACTTGGTCGCAACGGTCTGGGCCTGACTGACCCAATAAAAACGGCGCGGCTTAAATGCCGCGCCGTTGTACTTTAAGCTGGTCGTTTCGACCGGTTAAATTACCGGCTGCCCTGCCGACG
>CAIQKQ010000270.1 GCA_903872425.1 uncultured Opitutia bacterium
CACCGGCAAATGTGCCGGCGGTCGTTTGGTTAAGCACCAGCGCGCTGCTGGTGGTGGCGAGGGCGACATTGCCGGGCAGGCTTGTGGCACTGGCGACGAGCGTGCCGCTGTTGAGGGTGGTGCCGCCGGTGAAGGTGTTCGCGCCCGAGAGCGTCAGCGTGCTGCCGCCTTGCGCCGTGAGCGTGCCCGCGCCGGAGATCACACCGGCAAACGTGCCGGCGGTCGTTTGGTTAAGCACCAGCGCGCTGCTGGTGGCGGCGAGGGCGACGTTGCCCGGCAGGCTGCCGCTGTTGACCACGAGGGTGCCGGTGTTGACAGTGGTGCCGCCCGTGAAGGTGCTGGCACCGGTGAGGTTGAGCGTGCCGACGCCCTGTTTGCTCAACGAGCCGGTGCCGGAAATGATGCCCGCATAGGTGCCGGTGACGGCCTGGTTAAAGATGAGCGTGCTGGTGGTGATGGCGATGTTGCCGGGCAGGGTCGCGCTGGTGACGACCAGCGTGCCGCCGGTGACAGTGGTGCCACCGGTGAAGGTGTTCACCCCCGAGAAGGTCACGCTGGCACCATTGATTGCCACCGCGCTCGCGCCGGCGATGATGCCGTCAACCGTGAGCGTGGCGGAGGAATTGGTGGCGGTCGGAAACAAATTGCCACTCACTCCCGCCGTGTAGGTGTTGGTGCCGATCACTGTGGTTGCTGCCGCAAGGCGGGCCGGAGCGGCGAATTGTAGGCCCGTGAGGATCAGGGCGGTGAGGAGGATGGGTTTGCGGGTGAATTTTGGCATAGGGTTAAAATTAAGAGGGGGGTGGCACCTGTCACGGTCGGGCCGGGTGCCAGGGAAAGAGGCCGGCTCTGGAAAAACCGGCCAATGTCATTGGCTCATCCCGGAAACGCCGGAATCCAAAGTCAATTTCCCCGCCTGTCCGGCGGTGGCGAATAGGCCTGTCAGGCCTTACCCTATATCTCTCTCCCGGCGCCATGCCCCGGCGCAATCGCAGTTGCCATTGCCCGGCGCGCCCGCAGCATGCGCTTGATGGTGCAATCGAACTTCCGCGCGGAGCCAGATACGACGCCCGCCCCCCACGACGACGAGGCGGGGTCCGATTTCCTGCGGCTGGATTTTGTCACCCGCCCGCCCCACTGGGGGCGGTCGTTCTCCGCCTTCATTGTGCTGGCGGTGATGATACTGGTGACGCTGGCTGATTACAGCACCGGACCCTACCTCTCCATGCGCGTATTTTACGACATACCCGTGGTGCTGGCGGTCGTGTGGCTGGGTGGCGCGGCGGGGGTGGCCGCCTGCGCCGCATGCACCCTCTCGTGGTATGCGGTGGGCCGTTTTGAAAACGCGGAGTTTGCCCGCGCGCCTCTGGTCTATTGGAATTTGCCGGTCGGATTCGCGCTCTATCTGGTCCTGGCCTGGATTCTGCACGCGTTTGTCGTGCTGCGCCGCGAGCTGGAGCAACGGGTGCGGCAGCGGACGGCGGCGCTGCAACGGTCGGTCACCGTCCGCGAGGAACTGCAGCGCGAGCTCTTCCGCGCCAGCTCGCACGAGCGCGTCGCCATCGGGCAGGATCTGCATGACGGCCTGTGCCAGCACCTCGTCGGCACCGCGTTTGCCGCCCAGGTTCTGGCGGGCGACCTCGCTGCGCGCGGCGAACCCGGGCTCAAGGACAAGGCCGACCAGATTATCCATCTCATTGGGGAGGGCGTCCAGCAGACGCGCCAGCTGGCGCGGGGCCTGTTGCTCAACTCCATCGGCCCCGAACGCCTTGCGACGGAACTGGAGGAATACGCGACGACGATCAGTCTGCAGCGGGGTGTGCCCTGCCGCTTCATCGCGCGCGGCCGCCCCGCGGCGCCGGACGAGCAGACCGCCTCGCATCTTTTCCGCATCGCGCAGGAGGCGGTGAACAACGCCCTGCGCCACGCCCGTCCCAAGTCCGTGGAGATCGCGCTGACCACGGACGACGCCCATCTGGTCCTCATTGTCTCCGACGATGGCACCGGCATGTCCACCCACCGGCCGGGGGCGGGCGCAGGCCTCCGCCTCATGGAACATCGTGCCAATGTCATTGGCGGCGAGCTGACCATCGAGCGCGTGGACACGGGCGGCACCATTGTCCGCTGCCGTGTGCCCGTCCGGGCCACGGCCGCC
>CAIQKQ010000271.1 GCA_903872425.1 uncultured Opitutia bacterium
GGCGAGCTCAGGTGTCGGAGAAAACGGATGGGGGCGCTTGCAGCAAATTCATCTCCATGCCGCAAATATCTGCCAACGGATATCCGACTTGGAGCATGCCGGAAATCAGAATTGATCCGCGTCCATCCGCTCAATGCATGGGGAAAATCTGCGGCTGAAAATCAAGCCCGAGTCTTTGCTGGAGCCGACAGACGGAGCGGAAAGCAGCGCAGGTGCCAGAGGCCGAACCAAGTCATACGCGCGAGAATCCAACCGTGGCGGAAGCGTGAGATGTTCGTCTCGCCGTACGTGCGGTCCTTGTAGCGCACGGGAACGTCGCGGATGCGCAGGCCGAGCAGCGCCGCACCAAAGAGTAGGTTGAAATCACCAAAGGGATCAAAGTCGCCGAAGGGCGCGATGCGCCGCAGCACGCGCTCGTAGTCGGAGCGCAGCAGCATTTTCGTGCCACAGAGGCTGTCCTTCACGGGCTGGCCCAGTACGAAAGAGAGCGAGAGAGCGAAAAATTTGTTGCCGAGTAGGTTGAGGAAGCGCATCGCGCGTTTCTCCATCGGGTAAACAAGGCGGCTGCCGTTGGCGAACTCGACTGCGCCGCTGGCGATGGCGTCGTAGAACTTCGGTAACTCTTCGGGCGGCGCGGTGAGGTCGGCGTCCTGGATGACGAGCACCTCGCCTGTGGCGATGGCGAAACCGGCGTGGACGGCGTCCCATTTGCCTTTGCCTGGCTGCTGGATGGCGCGAACGACGTGCGGGCCGCAGTAGGTGGAAATCTCGCGCTGGATCGTGGCCCAGGTGTCGTCGTGGCTGTGGCCCTCGACGAAGATCACCTCAGTGCCGCGTCCGAGGGTCGGGATGCGTTCCAGCGCGGCGCGGATGTTGCCTGATTCGTTGCGCGCTGGGACGATCACGGAGCATGAGATGGGCGCAGTGAGCTTGGGCGCGCGGCGCGGGCGCGCGGTGATGCAAAGCGTGATGCCAAGATGGCTGAGCCCAGGAAGTCGGACGGCGGCACGGTTGAGCAACGGCGAGAGCAATGGCACGCCGAAGGGAAAAAGTTGCTGCCGCTCGAAACGCACGACTTCCCAGCCGGCGAGTTCAAGCAGGTTGATCAAATCCGAGTCGGCGAGCCATGCGCTTGGAGGTTGCGGCATGACCAGGCCGAGCTTCGTGGCGGCACGGAGTGGGCTGAGCCAGAGGGTGTTGAGCGTTGTGAGATGAAGGCGCGTGCGCGCGTGCGCGGCGACGTGGAGGCGCTCGAGTGCGAGCTGGATGTCAGTGAGGTAGCCGGTGAGGTAATCAAGGACGATGTGGTCAAACGTCTCGCCACCAAAGTCGGCCGTCGCGGCGTCAACCACGCGGAACCCGAGCCCCGACTGCATGCCATGGCGGGCGCGAGCCTTGGCGATCATGGCCTCACTGAAATCGCAGCCGAGGCCGCGCGAAGGTGCGAGTGACGCGAGCAGGTCGCCCGCGCCGCAGCCGAGCTCAAGGACACTTTCGCCGGCGGGAATTTGGTGACGAAAATGCGCGCGGAGCTGCGCATGGAACGCATGCTGGAGTCGGCGCGCGTGGCCGTCGTTGGCGGCGACCCAGTCGAAGTGTGCGCGGAGGTCACCAGCGGACGAATGAGTTTCGTTGTTCATGGGTTGAGCGCGACAGTGACGGCGGGAGTCGGCGCGGGCACGGCCGGTGTTGCCGATGCCGGCGGGAGATTGATGGCGATCACGCGACTGATGCGTGCCATATGAGCGCCGAAACGCCGCTCGACCAGCGGCTCAAGAACGTAGGCGTCAGGCAGATGGTTGTTAGGGTCGAGTTGAAAGCCGCCCTCGGGACCAACGGGCCGGTAGTCCTGGATCACGAGGACCTCGGAGAATGTATGCTGCTCCAGGTGAAATTTCACGGCGGCTGCACGAACCGACGCGCGGCCCAACGGGATGGCTGCGATATGCTCGGCATACCAAACTAGCGCGGAACGACCGGTGAGGATAAGCCGGTCACCTGGCGGTCGCGCGGCGACGAAACGGCTCTCCCATGCCAGTTCTTGGCCGAGGATATTGCGGTAACTATGGCGGGCGTTGGAGACGAGGCCAGAAGTGAAAGCCGCGAGTGCGGCCCCGGCTACGAGGCAGGCGGCCAACGGCCAACGCGGCGACGACCAGCGTTGCGCGACTAGCGCGAGGCACAGCACGAGCAGCACGGCGAAGGGCAGGGCGAGCCGACCGACGATGGCGTCGTCGAGCTGGCCCCAATAGTACAATTGCAACAGCAGGAGATTGGCGACGATGCCGGCGCCGCCGAGCGTGAGCGCGACGGCGGCCGGTGGCGCGCCACGCCAGCGTGGCAGTGACCGCACGAGGCGGAGGAGCACGAAGCCCAGTGCGACAAAGCCGGCGCCGAAGAGCCACCACGAGCTGGCGGTGTTCATCCCGGAGGTGTCGAAAAAAAACAGCCAGGCGTGCGGTAAATTTTTTGCCAAATATTGAAATCCGAAGCGGCCGGTGTCGCCGTCACGCAGCTCCCAGAGAAAGGGTGTGCCAGAAAGGTAGGTGTTGTGCAGCGCGTAGGGCACAAGCAGCGCGGGTCCGAGGACAGCGGCCGCCGGCAGGATGAGCCGGCCGGCACGCCGCCAGCCCTCCACCACGACCAGCGCGACCGGCGCGACATAGAGCGCGGACTCGTAACGGGACTGCGCCAACAACACCACCGCCAGCACGAGGGCGGTGAGACGCGGCGCGTCGGGCGCGGCCAGCCAATGCGCGGCGAGGTGCAACGTGAGCAGCAACATCGCGAGATTGAGCAACTCCATGCCAGCGCCGGTGGCGTTTTGCGCCATCAGCGAGAGTGTGCCGAGGGTGAACACCGCTGCGAGGGCCGCAGCGTGGCCGACGAGCCGTCGCGCGTAGAAATATGTGAGCACGAGTACGACCGGCATGAGCGCGGTATTGAGTGCGAAGGCGTTGCCCTCGCGGTAGCCAGTGAGATCGTGCACGAGCGAGACCAGATAGGCGAAAAAGAAGGGGCGCTTGTCGAGGTAGGTGCCGGCCACGGTGACGGGCGAGAAGACGCCGTTGACCATGTAGGCGTGCTGATAGTTGCCCACCTCACGGAAAAAATGGAGGTTCCAAGCGGTGCCTTGCAGCAC
>CAIQKQ010000272.1 GCA_903872425.1 uncultured Opitutia bacterium
GCTGGGAGTGCCGGCGAACCGTAGGCTGCGAACGAGATACCGCCACTTACTCCGAGAGCCGGGTAGGCCTCAAACTCATTTTAACGCGCGCGCTCCCTCATCCCTCCTCGGAGTAGAGCTGTCTAACGGATGAACCTCCAGATGCCGAAAACCAACTCCCAGCAGTCGGCGTTTTACCCGTTTACTACTATCCGCCCTAATATAGCGTTTCCAATTTTAATCCGATCAGTGCCAACCAAGCACTGGCATTGCGTTCATCCTTCGCATCCGTTTAACGTGGTCGGTTTCCATGGCGCTCCTCAGTCTTCTCGATGTCTCCCATGCCTTCGGCGGCCCGCCGGTACTTGACCACGTCAACTTCCAGGTCAATGCCGGCGAGCGGCTTTGCCTGCTCGGGCGTAACGGTGCCGGCAAGTCCACCCTGATGAAGCTCATCGTCGGTGAGATGAAGCCCGACACCGGCCAGGTGTTCCGCCAGCCCGGCGCCCACTTCGCACGGCTCGTGCAGGAAATACCGGCTGACCTCACGGGCACCGTTCACGAGCTCGTCGCCTCCGGCCTGCGCTCAGCCGACCCTCACGAGGAAGACTGGCAGCGCGATGTGCGCCTGGAGGACTTGCTTGCGCAAACCGGCCTCGACCCGCACGCAGAGTTTGCCGCGCTCTCCGGCGGACTGAAACGCCGCGTGCTGCTAGCCCGCGCGATCGCCAGCCAACCCGACCTCCTACTGCTAGACGAGCCGACCAACCACCTCGACCTCGCTGCGATCCAATGGCTGGAGGAATTTTTGCTGGCGCAAAAAATCGGACTGTTCTTTGTCACGCACGATCGCGCGTTTCTGAAAAAACTCGCCACGCGCATCGTCGAACTCGATCGCGGGGTCATCACCAATTGGGACTGCGACTACGACACGTTCCTCGTCCGCCGTCAGGAGCGTCTCGAGGCCGAAGAGCGCACGCGCGAGCTGGCCGACAAGAAACTCGCACAAGAGGAGGAATGGGCTCGCCGCAAACCCTCCGCCCAGCGCAAGCGCGCGGGCGCACGCCTTGAGCAGCTCGCCACGCTCCGCGCCGAGCGCCGCGCGCGCCGTGCGAAGCTCGGCAACGTCAATCTTCGTCTCGCCGACGCCACGCCGAGCGGCGTGAAAGTAGTCGATGTGGAGCACATGTCATTCGCCTATCCCGACGGCCGCGTGCTCGTGCACGACCTCACGACGACCATCATTCGGGGCGACAAGATCGGCCTCATCGGTCCAAACGGCGCGGGCAAGACCACGTTGATCAAATTGCTTCTCGGCCAACTCGCGCCGACGAGTGGCACGATCAAGCATGGCACGAACTTAGAAGTCGTCTACTATGATCAGCTCCGTGCGCAAATCGATGATCACCGCACTGTCGCCGACAATATTGCCAACGGCAACACCCACATCACCGTGGATGGCCGCACGCGGCATGTCATCAGCTACCTCCAAGATTTTCTTTTCACTCCCGACCGTGCCCGCACACCCGCGCGTGTGCTCTCTGGCGGCGAGCGCAACCGCCTTCTACTCGCGCGGCTTTTTACCAAACCCGCGAACGTCCTCGTGCTCGACGAGCCAACTAATGACCTCGATATCGAGACGCTTGATCTGCTGGAGGATTTGCTCGTGGAGTTTCCCGGCACGGTGCTACTCGTGAGCCACGACCGAGCTTTTCTCGACGAGGTCGTGACGAGTTCACTGGTGTTCGAGGGCGGCGGGGAACTCGGCGACTATGTCGGCGGCTATAGCGACTGGCAGGCCGAGCGGCAAAAGCAGACAGCCAAGAAGGTTGCTGGTCTCGCCGAGGACAATCGGGGAAAATCAAAAGCGGCGGTGGCGGCGCCAGCGACACCGAAGGCAGCCACGTCGTCCAAGCCCGGCCGCAAACTCTCCAGCAAGGAGCAACGTGAATTGGACGCATTGCCTGCGCAGATCGAACAACTCGAAACCGCGCAAGCAGAGCTCACAGCCAAGCTTGCCGACCCGTCGTTCTATAAAAGCGAGGCCGCGAAATTCGCCGAGGTGAAAAACCGCCTCCATATGCTTGAGGCCGAACATGCCACCGCCTTCGCCCGCTGGGAGGAACTGGAGGCCGTGCGGAACGCAACTTCTTAGATTACGATCGAGTGAGGGCGAATACGCCAGCGTAACAACCTGCGGCAAGATTTTCACTGACGTGCCGGCCGCGATTAGTTTTTTTGGCCAAAACTCTATGACCGCCCCATTGCTTCAACGCTTTGTTTGGCTGATTGCGCTGCTCGCTTTCGCGACGATGCCGCTGCCCGCCACTGACGCGCCACCGAACGACCTAAAGTTTGGCTCAGTCTCCCTAACCACTGAAAACGACAAATATCTCGCCGGGACTGACCGCTATTACACCAACGGATTCAAGCTCTCCGCTCTCAGCGCGCCGCTCAGCAATTTCACCGACGAGGAGGTGCCTGCACCGGTTCGCTGGATCGCGTCGCAACTGACCTCACTCGTCCCCGCTGGCCACGACGCCAAGCTTGGTCTCTCGCTCGGGCAAAATATCTATACGCCGTCAGACATCCATACGCCAACACCCAATCCCGCTGACCGGCCCTACGCCGCGTGGCTCTACGTCGGCGCCGCCTTTCAGAGCTACGATCTCGCCGACGGCACGCTTGACACGCTCGATGTCCAAGTCGGCATGGTCGGACCGGCTGCGCTCGGAGAAAAAATTCAAAACGGCGTTCACGACATCATCCACGTGCGTCACGCGCTCGGCTGGTCGCATCAGATTCATAACGAACCTGGCCTGGTGCTCGCCTATACACGCAAGTGGCGATTTGAGACCGAAGGCGCGCACACCGGCCTCGGCGCGGACCTAATTCCGCATGCAGGCTTGAGCCTGGGCAACGCATTCACCTACGCCAACGCGGGGCTCGCCACGCGGATCGGCTGGCGGCTCCCTGCCGACTTTGGCACCGACCTCATACACCCGAGCGGCGATTCCAACAGTGACCGTCCTGGACTGGGCGTTCATATCTTTGGCGCGGTAGACGGCCGGGCCGTCGCGCGCGATATCACCCTTGAAGGAAACTCGTTTCGCGACAGCGCTAGTGTGACCAAGAAAAATTTCGTCGTCGACCTCCAGATCGGCCTCGCCGTCGGAGACAAGACCTGGCAGCTCACGTACAGTCAGGCGGTCCGCACTAAAGAGTTTAACGGTCAGGCCCACGACGACAATTTTGGCTCCATCAGCGTCTCCTTCTACTACTAAATCACCGTGTCCCTCGCCGAAAAATACTTCACCCGCGCCAACGACCTGCTCGCTCACGCCTGGGCTGCCAACGCGCCCACCCTCGCTCGCCTCGCTCCGATCCTCGGCGAGAATGTCGCCCGCGGAGGAGTGATCCACGTTTTCGGTAGCGGTCACAGCGAGGTTGTCGCACGCGAGATCATTGGTCGCGCCGGCGGCCTCGTTTGCGTGACGGCGATGCCTGATCCGACCGGGGGCTTCATTGAAAATCTTCCCAGCTACGGCACGCGGCTTGCCGAGCGGTACGACCGCCAATACCAACTCCGCGCTGGTGAGGTGCTCATCGCCATCTCCAACTCTGGTAAAAATTGTTCACCCATTGAGGTCGCGCTACACGCCAAGGCTAAGGGCCTCACCGTCGTCGCACTGACCTGTCTCGCGATGTCGCGTGCAACGCCCTCGCAACATCCGGCAGGCAAAAAACTCTTCGAGGTCGCCGACCATGTACTGGACAACGGAGGCGTGGCCGGCGACGCCATTGTCGATGCAGGCGACGGGGTCATGGCCGGTCCGACCTCGACTCTCATTGGCTGCTCCGTGCTCAACTGGCTCATGCTCGGCACCGTCGAGTGGCTCACCCAACACGGTCACCGCTCGCCGCTGCTCCGCAGCCAAAACATGCCAGGGGCCATAGAGCATAACCGCGCTCTTGGCCAAGCCTACGCCGGTCGCCTCAGTCGCCAGTTGGCGTGAGCTGGAGTCTATGTCAGATATACAACCGAGTGCATCAATCTGACTGATCAAAAGTCACCTATCAATACCCTGCCGCATCGGCCAGAATTTTGGTGTCATTTGCGCCACGTTTAGGCCAACTTTACCGCTTCATGGACCGCCTTGCCCTCGCTTTTACCCGCGCCCGCGCCGAGAATCGCGCCGCCTTTGTCGCCTACTTGTGCGCGGGCGATCCAGACTTCGATACGTCGCTCGACGCTTGCCGCGCACTGCTCTCGCACGGTGCCGATATCCTTGAGCTCGGCGTGCCGTTCTCTGATCCGCTCGCCGACGGCCTCACCAACCAGCTCGCTGCGCAACGCGCGCTCGCAAGCGGTATGACGGCGGCGCGCGTGTTCGAGCTGGCCCGCCGCGTGCGCGCCGAGTTTCCCTCCGCACCCATCGTTTTCTACACCTATTATAATCTTGTTTTCTGCAACGGTGTTGACGCCTATGTCCGAGCCGCGCACGAAGCGGGGGTAGATGGGATGCTCACGCTGGATCTGCCGCCCGAGGAAGCGGGCGAGGTCGCCACCGCCTGCGCCGCGCATGGACTGAAAACCGTTTTCATCGTCGCGCCGACCACGCCCGATTCGCGTATCGCCAAAATCGCCACCACCGCAACAGGCTTTCTGTACTACGTCTCGCGCGAAGGTGTAACTGGCGTGCGCGCCGAGGTCGCTACCGGTATCGGCGCCGCCATCGCACGCATCAAGGCCCGTACCACGTTGCCGGTGGTTGTCGGTTTCGGCCTTGCGACGCGGGCGCACGTCGCCGTCGTCGCCGCGCAGGCCGACGGCGTGGTGGTCGGCAGCGCGCTCGTCAACGTGATCCGCGAACACCTCGCCGATCGTGCCGCGATCGCACCGCGGTTAGCGGAAGTCGCCCGCGATCTCGCAGCGGGGACGGCACGGAAAAGCTGAAAACGCCGACTCAAATTGGTAAAATTAATCCCTCAAACTGTCTGAGGGGCTGACAAGCTTCACCGGATCAAAGCCAAGATTCAAGGCATGCTTGTCCCGTATTCAGCAAATAACTACCTCATAGCAGCTTCATCACTGCCGCGATATCCTCGTCGGCCCAACCAGCTTGTGCGGCGGCCGAGAGTTGGCCGCGCACCGCTTCAAGCACCGGAAAATCTGCACAACCATTGATGCCCGAGGCTAGCCTCATGTCTTTGAGCATATGCTTCACCGAAAACTGCGTCGCATAATCCGCCGTACGCAGCTTCGGCTCCTTGAGTTTTACTAGTCCAGAGTAGCCAATATTTCGCGCCAGCGCGCCGAAAGTCACGTCGTCGGGAATACCCGCACCACGCGCCATCGCGAGCGTTTCGCACAGGCCCTGCATGAGCGCGGCGATGTTGAGGTTCATCGCCAACTTGAGCGCCGCCGCCTGCCGGTGGTCGCCAACACGGAGTCGCGCCTCCGACACCAGCGCGAGCAGCGACTCCAGCTCCGCAATAAGCGTCGCGTCACCACCGAGGTAAAAGACATTTTTTCTCGCCTCCGCCGCTGGCTTGCTACCCGTGAAAGGCGCCTCTAAATAGCGCGCCCCACGCGCCGTGACGAGCGCGCGAAACGTCTCGCTGCTCACCGGATCAATCGTGCTCGACTGCATGACGATCTTGCCCGGCCCGAGCACGGGCAAGATTATGTCGAGGATACCGCGTACCGCGGGCGGATCGGCGACGACGATCTGCACCACCTCGGCCGCCGCCGTGACCGCTTCGGGTGTGTCACACCAGGAGGGAAAGTCCGGCTGCGGGCTACGGTTCCATGCCCCGGCGAGCACGCCCGCTGCATGGTAATGCCGCGCCCACACACCACCGATGAGACCGAGACCAAGGATGCCAATAGTTTTCATGCTAAGACAATTTGGCAGGAAGCCCCTGAAACCCAAGAATTAACTTCGACCCCGTCGTGATCTCATGCACCTTTTGCTACAAACGTTTTGGCAAAACGGTCAGTTGTTCACAGCTCCGACCATCTGTGCGACATCCTCAACCCGCCGCGCCAACTCCACGTCCTTCGTTATGACTTTCCCGCTGACCGAATGCGGAGACAGTCGATCGGCGACGTGGTCATAGCGGTTCGTCTAATCTGAATGATGGTAGAGCACCTCGGCCGCGCAGCCCGCCCTCACCATGAAGGTCAGCGCCGCGCGGAAATGCTAATGACGAAACTCCTTGACCATTGCATTTTGCTCGAGAGTCCAACCGGGTAACTAATCGAGCGCGGCTAGAAGCTTCGCCGCCGTGAGCGGGCGGCGGCTCATACAGTGAACGGATTGAAAGCCCGCTCGTGCTTAATCGTCGTCAGAGGGCCGTGGCCGGGGGCAACAACGGTGTGATCAGGCAACTCCGTGAATAGCCGCCGCAACCCGGCGCGCAGCAACGATGCCGAAAAATAGCCACCGCCTACCGAGCCGGCGAACAGCAGATCTCCTGAGACCAGTAGTGGTGAGGCGGATGGAACCCGCGGCACCGTCACGCCGTAGCAGTTGTGCGCAGCGGCGTGACCGGGCGTACTGATCGCCCGCACCTCGATATCACCGAACTGCACGCATTCGCCTTCACCGAGCGCAATCACGTCCACATCTGTGAGCCGAGCACCCACTGGCGCATAGACTGGCGCAGGGCCAAACGCCGCCTGGACCTCGGCTAAACCGCCGGCGTGCTCCGTCTCGGCGTGCGTGATAAAGACGGCATCGAGTCGTCGCAGATTTTTCGGCCAGACTCGGCGCAGTTGCGTGAAGTCCGCGCCCGCGTCGAAGAGGAGGCCACGAGATTGCGCGCAATCGGCCACGAGGTAGGCATTGACCACCCCGACGCCGTGTGGCATCCGCAACGGGTAGAGACAAAACGGCAGCCCGGCGATCTCCGGTAGCGGGTAACAACCGCCCGCGAGCGCAGCGAGGCCGACCTCGTTGAGCCCCAGCGCCGCCGCCAACCGGCTCGCCTCTTCACCGGAAAAATCGTGGCGGTAGTCCAGCGCGTCACGGATGCGCGCCACTTCGAGCCCGGCTTGGGCCGCGAGAGCGGATTCGTCGCCACCGGTAAGACGCATTGCTTTCTCCAACACATCGCCTAGCTCGTCCTCTAAAGGTGCGCGTTCAATGACCATGGCACAGCATGCGTAGGATCGGATGACCAAGCAAGCCACGAGCCGTGGGCAGGGACGCTATAACTTTGGAATAGACCACAGCCCAATGAGGCAACCCTCCGATTTGAGAATAAAAAACATTTTGGCTTTTCGCGCGTGGCACGCAGCATCAGGTCAATGGACTCCA
>CAIQKQ010000273.1 GCA_903872425.1 uncultured Opitutia bacterium
CGCCGCGCCAGCCTTCATGCCGGACAACGGTACACGACCGAATTTGCCGACGGCACGGCTCAGGTGCGTGTGGAACCAGCCTAATAAACTACCTCAGTCACATCCTTAGGGTTCCGTGCTGGAGGTAGAACAAAGCTGGTTTGGGTCCTTGCGTTCAGCTTTTTATCAAATGTTCACTCGCTGAAATGAATTTGCGGGTTCGTTTGAAGAAAATTGCTGATGGTGGTGGCGAAGGCGGTGGCGAATTCGGCGCGTTTCTTTTCGCCCATGCCAAAGAGTCCGTGCATCGCCGCCTCGCTGGTGGGATACTCGCGTGCCATCTGGCGCAGCGTCGCATCGCCGAAGATGACATAGGCGGGCACGCGGCGCTCGTCGGCAAGCTTTTTGCGGAGCTCGCGCAAACGCGCGAAGAGTATCTCGTCGCACTTGATGTCGCCTTGGCGCGGTACGGCCCGTTTCGCCTTGGGTGTGTCCATCGGACGCGTGAGCGTGATGGACGTTCGGGCGCGGAGCACGGTGAGACCGCTGTCGGTCAGCTCGAGCACAGGAAACTCACCCGTGCTTTGCGCGATGTAGCCGAGGCGCATCAGCTCGCGGCCGACGGCGGCCCATTGTGGGCGGGAAAGCTCTTTGCCGATGCCGTAGGTGGAGAGTGTATTGTGGCCCCAGCGGCGGATTTTTTCGGTGTCGGCGCCGGTGAGGACCTCGGTGAGATGATTCACGCCCACGCCGAAGCGGCCGGCCTCGCGGATGCGATAGACGCAGGAGAGAAATTTTTGAGCGACGAGGGTGCCGTCGTAGGTATCGCGGGGCTCAAGACAGTTGTCACATGCGCCGCAGTGGTCGAGAGGGAAGGTCTCGCCGAAGTACGCGAGCAGCTCGCGGCGGCGGCAGGCGGCGCTCTCGGCGTAATGCGACATCAGGCGGAGCTGAGCGCGAGCGACATTGCGCTCATGCTCGTCAGTCATCTCGTCGATGAAGTGCGTCTGTTTGGCGGCATCTCCGCCGCTGAAGAGGAGTAGGCAGTCGGCGGGGAGGCCGTCACGGCCGGCGCGGCCGGTCTCCTGGTAGTAGCCCTCGATGTTTTTCGGGAGGTCGTGATGGATAACCCAGCGGACGTTGGGTTTGTTGATGCCCATACCGAACGCGATGGTTGCACAGATGATCCGCACGTCGTCGCGGAGAAAGGCCTCTTGATTTTCGGAGCGTTCGGTCGGAGTGAGGCCGGCGTGGTAGGGGCGGGCGGCAAGGCCGCGTTTGGCGATCGACTCGGCGACGCGCTCGGTCGCGGCGCGTGAAGCGCAATAGACGATGCCGCACTCGTCTGTACGCTTGTTCACGAATTCGAGGATCTGCTTCAGCGGTTCGTCTTTCGCGAGGACCCGGTAGGTGAGGTTGGGTCGGTTGAAGCTGGCAACATAAACCGCGGGCTCGCGTAGACGCAGATGCGTGATGATGTCCGCGCGGACGCGTTCGGTGGCGGTCGCGGTGAGGGCCATGACGGGCACATCGGGGAGTAGGTCGCGAATGGTCGTGAGCTGGCGGTATTCGGGGCGGAAGTCGTGGCCCCACTCGGAAACGCAGTGGGCCTCGTCAATCGCGAGGGCGGTGACGTTCCACGCCTTCAGCTTCTCCGCCCAACTTTCGAGCAGAAGTCGCTCAGGCGCGACGTAGAGGAGCCGCCATTCGCCGCGATGCAGGCCAGCGAGGCGTGAGCGCGACTCGGTCTCACTCAGGGACGAGTTGAGAAACGTGGCCGCGACGCCAGCGGCTTGGAGCTGGTCAACTTGGTCCTTCATCAGGGCGATGAGCGGCGAGACCACGACGGTGAGTCCGGGACGCACGAGTGCGGGCAGCTGAAAGCAGAGCGACTTGCCACCGCCAGTAGGCAATAGCGCGAAAGTGTCGCGCCCGGCGAGCGACGCCGCGATAATCTCGCGCTGGAGTGGCCGGAAGGCGGGGTAGCCAAAGGTTGTCTCAAGCACATGAAGTAACGCGTCGTCGGAGGGGTCCCCGCGGTCGGCGGACGCGACGGAGGTGATGCGGCCCGAGGACGGTGCGGTCTTGGCGAAACTGGCGAAGTGGTCGGACACGGCGGAGAAGAGAGAATTCTGTGCAGAGCACGTGCGAGTACACGGTAATTTTTCGTGCCACCGCGCGCAAAACAGGGCATTGACAGACCGTCGCCGTGACCTAATTTCTGCCTTCACCTACATACATGGTGAACCTTTTCGTAGACAGCCCCGACTCCCAGCGTTGCCTAGCGCGCTTTCCACGGGTAATTGTTTCCACCCCTGCCCACCGGCCAGCCGGGCTCACTTCATCCCTCTGACTCCCGTGGCTCATCTGTCCCCTTCGTCCCGCCCGCAGCCGCCTGACCCATCGGCAGCGTGTGACTTTGCGAAGCAGTCGAGCCTGTATCAGGAGTTTCTCGCCGAACGGGAGGAAATCCTCCGCCACAAATGGATCGAGTCCGAGCGGCTGGGGCAAGATATCGGGTTTGAACGCGCGCTGCTCGACTGGATCCGAAAGCATCGTGAGGGCTGGCGCAGCGCCCGCCGTTCAGGCCACAGCACCCCACCTATTCCACTTAAAAATTCAGGGAGCAACGGGGCGAACGCATGAGCGGTCTGCGTCCGGCCTGATTCTAACTTCGGTTCTCACGGCTGAAACGGTGGCGTTTAAGCGGGTGAATCACTGGCCCACGGGCATCTTTAGCCTCTCTTAAGCAGTCTTTAGCGCCAGTAATTTGGGCCAACCTGCTGAACAGGGTTCTTTACGTCTCTGGCACCACCCAGCGCAGCTCCGCTCCCCCGCCGGGAGTCTGCGCCAAAGCGCCCGCCAACCAATCCGCCAGCGGTCGCAACTCGCGGTCGAACTGCCAGGGCGGGTTCACGATGAGGAGGCCGCAGCCTTTCAGGTTGGGGGCAGAAGGATTCACGACGAGATGAACCAGGAGTGTGGGTGGTAATTCCACCGCGCGGCGCAGCCCGCCCTCGCGGTCGAACTCCGCCACGCCTGCCCGCTCTGTCAGTGGAAACCACACTACAAACGTCCCGCCCGGCAAACGCCGCAGGCCGTCGCGCAAACCCTGCGTGATACGGGCCAACTCGTCCTGCGCCTCGAATGGCGGGTCAATCAGCACAAGCGCGCGCCGCTCCGGTGGTGGCAGCATTGCGCGCAGCGCGGTGTAGCCGTCAAGCGGCTGCACGGTCGTGCGCGGTGAATAAAGACACTCCGACCGCAGGGCTGCGTACTCGTCCGGCTGTAGCTCGCATAGGGCTACGCGGTCCTGCGCCCGTGCGACCGCGCGCAGCAGCCACGGTGAACCGGGATAGTAACGTGGCGCTGGGTCGGCCGCGGAACCGTGCTCGCCGTTGAGTTTTTTCACGAAGGTAAAATATTCTTCGAGTTCTCCCGGTCGGTCTTCACGCGTCCACAGACGCCCGATACCGTCTGGCCACTCGGGTGCGCGCGCCAGCGTGTCGCCTTGCTTCGCCGCTGTGAGGTCGTAGCTACCGCGGCCAGCGTGGGTGTCGAGTAGCAACAGGCCGCCGGATTTGCGCTGCAACGCCCGTGCGA
Source organism: uncultured Opitutia bacterium (assembly GCA_903872425.1). Lineage (GTDB taxonomy): Bacteria > Verrucomicrobiota > Verrucomicrobiia > Opitutales > Opitutaceae > CAIYUN01. The sequence goes on from CAIQKQ010000273.1 coordinate 3,583, forward strand.
GGCGCACGAGCGCGCCGTGTTTGAACACATCGGCGAAATTACCCGCGTGAAAATGGTGTCGGTAGTTCACGCGCCGACGGGGACCTTCACCACCGTCTTCCGCACGAGCGCCGGCTCGCTGCCGGTGGCGAGTGAGCCCATATGTGCGTCGGCCGGAAAAAATACGGCTACGCCGCCCGCGCCGAGTCGCAGGACGCTGCCCGCGTCGAACGTCGCGTAAAAAATCACATCCTGTCCCGGCGTGCGGTCCTCCACCGCGGTGAGCCTCGCCCGGTCGGCTGTCTCCAAGAGTTCCTCGCCGGCAATGACCGCCTGCACGTCAATGTGCGCGACATGGGTCTCCCAGCGCCCCGTGGCGCGTGGCTTCGTGAGATAAACCTGTTCCAGCGCAAATACGCCGCCACCCAACTCGACACGTGCGTTGTAGCCAACCGCCGCCGCGAGCAATCGGGCGCGCGCCGCGCCGTCGGCGCGGCTACATTCAGCGACGTAATCGAGTGCCACCCGCAGCGCCGGCGTGACCGCAAGCTGCGCACGCACCGTAGAGAGCGGACCGATGAGAGCCATGGGGCGACTTCACCGGCGGCGACCGATCATGGCAAGCGGCGAAAGGCTGCAATCACCACTAGCTCATTTTTTCTCAGCCGGATCGAGATGCAGTTTTTTCACCAGCGTAAGAAAGTCGTCCACGGCCGGGCCATCCACGCCAAAGCCATCAAGCGCCTCCGTGCCATACACCGTCGCGGATTTGCAATGAAAGCATATCGCCATCTCAACCGATTTACCGGCTTCCGTTTCGATTTTGAGACCAAAAGCCGGGGAGAAGCACAGGGCAACATCGCCATCAGAATCGTGGATGCTCCGTAACAGCGCGGCCAAGATGAACTGGCTGTCCTCCTTCGAGGTTAGTACCTGCGAGCCGATAATTTTCCAGCTGTGAAAGTATCCATTTGATTGATCTTTCTCCGGCTGATGCTGGCTAGAATCAGGTTTGAGATAAAAAAAGGTGATCTTTGCCTTGGCTGGATCAATGGGCTCAACCCATTTTGCAGCCTTGTCTTGTCCAGCTTTTAGTCGCTCATGTAACGAATCTAAATTGGGGTCGGGGCGTGAAAGTGGTGGTGGCCGCGACAGGGGGACTGTTCCGGCCGTGTCGGCCGCTTGGCTCAGTAACGCGGCTAGCAATAGCAAGGAAGCAATTGATAGGATGGGGCGAAATTTCATACGTGTGAACCGAGCAGCCTGCGAAGCTCCTGCCAAGCTTGTAAGCCCCTCAGGGTTGCTCCCTAGTACGAAGCCGTTGGTGTCGGTAAACGGGAGATATTCGCGCTCAAAACCCGAAGAGCTGTTCCAGCACCGTCTCCAAATCTTTGCCCGGCACGGCGCGGCCGCCGCGATGGATGACGAGTGACTTGCTGTGCTCGGCGGCGAGCACCGTGGCGTCAGTTTCGACGATACGGATTTCGTTGGTCTTGTAGCCGAGCACGTCGGTCGCTGTGAGCGGCGTCAAGCGGAATGGCAGGCCTGTCCAGTTGAATACGATCTCCCAACCTGCAGGCGGGCTGAACGCCAGCGTGCTATCGCCGCCCGGCGGTGGCGTGATCAGCGACGGGTAGCGTCGCGCGAAATCGGGCGTCTGCCGCGAGGCGACGCGCACGCGCACAACCGGCTTCAGCTGGCCGAAGTACTCCGCTAAATTGTTGAGCGTGTGCGCGCGAAATTTATCGAGAAAGTCGAGTGGATCGAACCCCATGAGGTTGTAGCCGTTCCAGAGGCCGTGTTCGTTGGGACTACCGAATTTCTGCCGCGCATACCACGGCTCAAACGCGTCGGTCACGCGCAGACCCATCTCGAAGTGTAAGTGGGCGCGCTCCTTGGGTATGCCGGCCGCGCCCTCGCTGCGGCCCATCATAGCGATGAACTGCCCGCGCGCGACCTTCACGCCAGGAGCGATATCAGTGGCTAGGGATTTGAGGTGCGCGTACAGTGTGTAGATCGCCGGCTCGACGTCGGGGTGCTCGAGCACGATGTAACGACCGTAATTGCTGTCACCGGCTCGGTCGCTGGCGTGACGCACCACGCCGGGTAGTACGGCGAAGATTTTGTCCGCCGGCTCGCCGGCCTTGTCACGCGTGACCGGCTTGAGGTCAACGCCCTCGTGAAATCTAGTTCCTTTGTCGCGCACGCCGCCGAAACCGCCCGACTCTGGCTCGCCGGAGACGGTCGCCTGCAAAAAGTCTGCATGGGGCCGACCCTCAATCCACGCAGTGTTGGGCGTTGGCCAGACCATCTCGAGCCGCTGGCCTTCGGCTGCCGCTGCAAGCGCGGCAAGGGCCAGACCGAGCCAGCAGGCCACGATGAGTCCGGGCTGCCGGGCGAAGGGGCGCGACATTTCCCGATCAGCGGCTCGCAAGCTGGCGCTGGATTTCACCACTGACGTAGTTGATGCCGTTGGCGGCGGCCAACACCTGCTTTTCGTCCATACCTTCTGGGTAGACAACAAGCACGCCATTGCTGATGGATGACTTGATCGTGGTGGTGGCGACGGGTACCCCATTAAGCGACATCACCAAGCGGTAGCCTTGGTGGGTGGTGGTTAGCTGGGCAAAGGCGTTGATCGCCCCGAGTCGGCCACCGGCAAGCTGGAAGATCATTTGCAGGCCCTCGTGCTCAGTGCGAGCTACCCGCACCCCGGCGATGTCACCTTCACTCAGCACCGGGCTAGTCGGATCAATCGGCACTCGGATACCACTAACCGGGAGCGGCACTGCCCCATCGGGATCACCATTGCGTACTTCCAAAAAGAACCGAGCCACCACGGGGTTGACTCCGTCGGGCGGAGGGGCGACCGAACTGCTACTGGTGCTGCAACCGGCGGCAAATAACATGAGGGCGGCACAAAGCAGCGGCAGGAGGCGGGATAACATTTTCATGATTGGGGGGGAGTCGTCGCCAGCTTCCTCTGTTAGTGCAGAAAGGCAAGGCCGTTCGCGCGAGCGGCGAGCTTTTCCGCTGGCTGCGGGCTCGCTGCACTTCAATGGGAAATGCGTCGGCTAACCGGCGACCACCCCAACGTACATTGGGGCAGGTTGACTTACGCATTGCCGTCACCGCCGAAAGCCCCGAGCAGCTCCGCACCAATGGCGTCGGCCAGCAGGCGACCGCGTGTGGTGAGGCGTAGTGTGTCGCTCGCATCGGTGTACACGCGCTCCGCAAGCCCGCTCTCGGTCAGCCGCGCGGCGGCCGGCTCCATCGCTGGCCACGGCGCGGTGGGGAAACGCGCGCGCAGCGCGGCGAGGTTCACCCCGGCGTTCATCCTTAGGCCGAAGATGAGTGCGTCCTCCGAGAGCAGCGCGGGGGTGAGCGCGATTCGGTCTTCGGTCATACGTTCGTCGCTGTCGACGTGCGCTAGCCATTTGTCCAAGTCCGCAATGTTGGCCCCGCGCCAGCGGGCGTGCTGAGAGGCGGCCGAAGGGCCGAGGCCGACCCACTCGTGCATTCGCCAGGTGTTGAGATTGTGGCGGCACGCGTGGCCGGGGCGCGCGAAATTGGAAACTTCGTATTGTGCGTAGCCGGCGGCCGCGAGCTGCGTCCAGGTCGCCTCATAAAGTCGCGCCTCATGTTCCGGATCGAGTTTCACGCGGCCTTGGGAAAGTTTCACCCACAGTTTGGTGTCTTCTTCGAACGTTAGGCAATACGTTGAGAGATGGTCGGGCGCGAGCGCGACGGCCGCGCGCACGTCGTCGGCCCAGCCGGCCTCAGTCTGGCCGGGCAAGGCGAACATCAGGTCGAGATTCACACTCGTAAAATCCGCCGCGCGCACGCGCTCATAGGCGCGTAGCACCTGTTCACGCGTGTGCTGCCGCCCCAGCGCGTCGAGCAGCGCCGGCTGAAAACTCTGCGCGCCCAGCGACACGCGCGTCACGCCCAGCTCACGCAATACCGCCAACCGCGCGACCGTGACCGAGGCCGGCGCGAGCTCGACCGTCCACTCCTCCGGTTCGCCGCCGAGCCGCGCGCGTACTGTCTCGCCGAGCCGCTGCAGGTCGGCCGGCGCGAGTAATCCCGGCGTGCCGCCGCCCCAGAAGACCGTGGTCACCGGCCGTGTCCAGTTCACGAGTGCAGCCTCAGCCGCGATGCCGTCGAGGTAGCGTGTCACGGCGCCGGCCGTCGGTACGGTCTGGTAAAACGCGCAAAAATCGCACGTGCTCGCGCAAAACGGCACATGCACGTAGAGGCCGAGCGGCGCATCGGCTCGGCCGGACCGGTTGTTATGGGGCGATAAAGGTGGGTCGCTCGGTCGCGCGGTACCCACGCCGTCGTGCCCGCGCATTTCGCCCATTGCCAAGCGGGGTGCTTTCTGTTGCGGTGGCGGCGGATTTTGATTTTCCACGCTGCCATGCAAAACACCCGCTTCCTCCACGCGAGCCGAATTCTCCGCGCCGCCTCCGCCACTCTCAGTCTGTGCGCCCTCGTCGGCTGCACCTCGCCCGTCCTGACCACGCTCACGCCCGACGCGTTGCCCGAAAATCCTTCGCAACTCTATACGCTCTCCGCGCGCTTCACACCGCACGCGGCCGATGTCGTGCCAGACAGCGTCCACTTGCAGGTCGTCGTGGATGGCCGCCCGCACCCGATGGTGAAGAGCCCGGCCGGTGAAAATATCTTCACCTACGACCACCAGATCTCCGCCGGTCAAGCTGAGCTCAGCTACTACCTGCTTGCCAACTACAGCACCCGCGATGGTCGGGGCGCGGTCACCAGCCATTCCGAATACACGCCCGTTCAGCACGCCAAAATCTCCGGTCGCTACATCGTTGCACTCGAGACCAACCGCGGCCCCGTCGGCGCGCGCATCGGCATCTTCGGCCGTGGCTTCACACCGCAGGATCAGGTTTTCCTCGACGGCACACCGGCGCGCACCGTGCCCGAGTCACCGACCGCCGTCAGCTTTTACGTCCCCGCCGTCACTGGCGGCCGCAGCTATCAGGTGCGAATCACGAACGCCGCCGGTACAACCGTCGCCGGCACTTTCGGCGTGGACGCCTCGACCGTCACCGTGACGCCCGCCGCGCTTAACCTTCGCACCGGCGAGATGCAGGTGCTCACGTTCAGCATTCCTAACGCCGCGCCCGCCGCCGGTACGCTGCTCGATGTGCAGACCGACGTGCCCGATAGCGTCATTATGCCCGAAGTTATCGTCCCTGCCGGCACCACGGGTGTGCCCGTCCAAGTGCGTGGTGGCAAACCTGGCAGCGGCAGCCTGTTCTTGCGCGGCTTCGGCGCCGGTGAAGTCGCGGTGCCCGTGACAGTGCGGCCGTAAGCAGTCAAGTTGCTGGCTTCAGCCAGCGGCATGATGCGCGCGAGCCGGAAGCCTTACGGCTTGAACTCACTCGTTTTCGTGGACGACTTTCGCGGGTGGGAAGCCGTTGAAATATGTCGCGCTCGCGTGGCTGTAGGCACCGATGTTGACGCTGTAAACGAGGTCATCGCGTTCGAGATTGGGCAGATTTTCCGCCAGCGAGACGACGTCGAGTGCGTCGCACGTGGGGCCGAATACGGCGCTGAGCTGGGTCGGTCCTTGTTTGAAGGCGAGGATCGGGTATTTGCAGTGATCGAAGATTACGCCCGAGTAGGTGTGGTAAACGCCGTCGTTGATGTAATAGCTAGGCTTGCCGTCGCGCACGGCCTTGCCGACAACCTTCGACACTGCGATGCCGGCCGTCGCCACGAGGAAGCGGCCCGGTTCGGCGAGAATCTGGATTTCCTTCGGGAAGAGCCGGTCAATCTCGGGGCGGATGACCTTGGCCAGTTCGCGGAACGGTTTCACCGACGAGTCGTAAGGCGCGGGGAAGCCGCCGCCGATGTCTACGAGGTTCATCTTGGTATAACCGCGCGCTTTCGCCTCCGCAAAAATGTTGGCGGTGAGTTGCAAGGCCTGCAGGTAGTTGTCGTAGTTCGTCGTCTGACTGCCGACGTGGAAGCTGATGCCCTCGACGACGAGGCCGACGCGGTCGGCCTCGAGGATGAGGTCCACGGCTTCGCCGGGGGGCGCGCCGAACTTGGACGAGAGCTCCACCATCGCGCCGGTGTTAGGCACTTTGAGGCGTAGCACGAGACCGGCGTGGGGTGCGTGCTGTTTGATTTTGTGGATCTCCTCGCGGTTGTCGAAAGTGACGAGCGGCTTGTATTGGTCGAGCTCCTCGAGGGTTTCGGTGGGCTTAGTGGGATTGGCGTAGATGATTTTATCCCAGATCCAGTCCTGTCGTTTTTTTGCCGGCAGCTTTTTAATGTTTTCGTAGACAATCCTGAACTCCGGCATCGAGGCGACGTCGAAGCTGGAGCCTTCCTTGAAGAGCGTGCGGACGATAGCGGGGTCGGAGTTGGCTTTGACCGCGAAATAAACCTGCACGCGCGGCAGATGTTTCCGGAACTCGCGGTAATTTTTGCGGAGCGCGTCGTGATCGACGACGAACAGCGGCGTGCCATGCTCTTGGGCGAGCGTCTGAAGACGGGCCTTCGTGATCATCGGGATACGCGCTCAGCCGGCGTCGGTCACGAGGAAGTTTTTAAACTGCCACGGATCTTTGCGGTCGAGGTCGGGCTGGTGGTGGCGGTCGAAGGTCGTGTCGCGGTGCTTAAGCGGCGTCCAGTCGTAGGGCTTGGAAATCCATTTGCCGAGATACGGCTTGGCGATTTTCAGAATATAGTCGTGCGGCAGCTCGTCGGGAACGACGACGCCGGACTCGGGATTTTCAATCATCCACATCGAGGCGGCGACCACCGAGATGGCGACCTGCATCGTGGTGGCGTTCTGGTGCGGTACGAGCCGGCGGGACTCCTCGATGCTCAGGTCAGAGCCGACCCACCATGAGTTATAGTCGTGGCCCATGATCAGAGCGCCAAGGACATCGGCTCCGCCGGTGATCTCGTCGTTCATGATGCGCTGGTTGGCATTCAGCTTGTAATTGTAGCCGCGCATCTCGTTGAGCGAGGCGATGGCCTCGTCGCAGGGGCAGTAGGCGTAGTGCATCGTCGGGCGATAGACGGCCTTGCCGTTTTTCCAGACGGTGAGCTTGTCGGAGATGGTGAACGCCTCGCCATGGCGGACGACCATGCCGAGGATGTTCCAGTTCGGCACGAAGGAGCGTACCCAGACGTTGATGCCCATGCGCGCGAGGCAGATTTGGTTGCGCGGGCCCTGTGTATGCTCGAACGCGTGCGCGGGGAGCGTCTTCTCGTGGGTGCCCCAGCCCATCTCGGAGGTCGTGGTGCCCTCTTCGCGAAAGCCCTCGATGCTCCAGGTGTTGACGAACTCGTCCACCTGCTTCGGCTGGTCCGTGATCTGCGTGTCGCGCTCGGAACAGTGGATGACCTTCACGCCCAGCGCCTGTGCAAGTAGGTTGAATTGGCGGGTCGCGATCAGTTCGGCGATTTTCTCGGCCTTCGCGCCGGTGGCCTTCTTGTCCTTGATGAGCTTGGTACCGATATCAATGAGACCCTGTTTGACGAAATGGGAGATGAGGCCAGGGTTTGCGCCGTGCTCGATGACGGCGGTCGGACCTTTCGTTTTCCACTTCGCGAGCATGCGGCGCAAATTCATGTGGCGCCAATAAAGCGTCTTCTCGGTCGGGTGCTGGTTGGGGCCGGCCGCATAGGGATCCCAGAGTTCGGTCGAGGTGTTGATGTAACGCACGCCATGGTCGTGGCACCACTGGAGAATCTCGCAGGCGTCAATGTTCCAGGCCAAGTCGATCAGGATGTCGCCGGGGCCGACGTGCTTGGCGAGCAACGTGGTCATGTTCTCCTCGGTGACGCGGTCGCGCACAAACCGCACGCCCTTCGCGGTCCACGGTTTCAATTTCGCGGTGCGGTCCTCGAAATCCATCACCGTGACATTCTTCGCGGGCACCTTGATGTGCTTGAACAGGATGGGCAGGGTGCACTCGGCGACCGCGCCGTAGCCGACGAAGAGGATTTTGTTTTTGAATTCGATCATGGTGTGGGAGGGAAATATTTCCGCCTCGGGCGAGACGGGGAGACGGAAAAACACTTTGATTCACGGGGGAGCGCAAGTGTTTTTCCATGCTGCGAGGCGTGCCGCAGGTGACAATCGGGTGGCGACGGCAGGGTAAGTAGATTATTCCTTTTCACCCCTGTCGCAGCGGGACGTGAAACGTCTCGCCCGTGTTGATGGCGAGCAACGACGGCGGCCCCTTGGCCAGCGCGGCGCGCACACGAGCCGCCGGCTCGTCCATCGGCTCCGCGCTGAGCTTAAACGTCGCGTGGTGGATTGGGACAAAGGCTCGCGCGCCCGCCTCACGCGCCATCGCCACGCCCTGTTCGGGGGTGCAGTGCGCGTGAATCCACGGGTCGTAGGCGCCGATGGGCATGAGCATGAGGTCGGGCGACCGCGCAGTTGCCTTAAGCTGGGCAAAAGCCGGCGTATAGGCCGTGTCGCCGGCAAAGCAGACCGTGTGGCCGCCGCGTTCGAGCAACCAGCCGTTATAGCTGCGATGTGTGTCGCGCACCGTCCGCGCACCCCAGTGCGCCACCTCAAGCGCGGTCAGGCGCAGCGGCCCCGCGGCGGCGTGGATCGTGTGGGTCTCGCCCCAGCCGAGCTCATGCACTTGGCGAAAGCCGAGTCGCCGCACCAAGTCGCCGGTCGCCCGCGCAGTGACGACCGGCGTGTGACGGCCAAATTGCCGCAAGCTCCAGACATCGAGGTGGTCGAAATGGGCGTGGCTGATGACGATCACATCGGGCGCGGGTATTTCGGGCGGCATGAGCGCGGGTGCGACATGGCGCCGCGGCCCGAGGATGAACGGCGCAACGCCTGGTCCGATACGGGTGGCAAACACCGGGTCGGTCAGCACGCGCACGCCGAGAAAATTGAGCAGCACTGTCGAATGACCGAGACAGCTGCCGGTGATGGCTGCGTCGCTCCAGAGTGCTGGATCGGGTCGGGCGACGGGTGGCGACGGTTTCCCGCGCCCGTCGAAAATCATCTGCCAAAGCAGCCGGAATCGAGGCATAGACGCAAAGGTTGGCCGTTTACTGCGGCGGAGAGAAGCCGCAGAGCGAAATTCCGGTCCTCGTGAACACCTGACCTCAACCGATTGACGGCTCGGCGAGGAGCGCGGCGAGGTCGAGCGGGCGGCTGAACATCGCCACGCCGCCGGTAGGAGCGAGGGGCCATTCGGCGTGGGGGCGGTCGCGGTAGAGCTCGACGCCATTTTCGTCGGGGTCGCGGAGGTAGAGCGCCTCGCTTACGCCGTGGTCGGCGGCGCCATCGAGGGCGAGGCCAGCGCGTTGGAGGCGGCGGAGGGCGTCGGCCAGCGCGGCACGGGTGGGGTAGAGGATCGCGGTGTGGTAGAGGCCGGTCGAGCCGGGCGGGGGCGGCGAGCCGCCGAGACTTTCCCACGTGTTGAGGCCGAGGTGGTGATGGTAGCCACCGGCCGAGATGAACGCGGCTTGCGCGCCCATGCGCTGCATGAGTTGAAAACCGAGCACACCGCAGTAAAATGCGAGCGAGCGCTCTAGGTCGGCGACGCGCAGGTGGACATGGCCGATGCGCACGGCGGAATCAATGGGAGCGGGAGCGCCGGAGGCCATAGTACGATTAAGAATATTGTAAGTAGGAGGACAAAAAGCCCGGAGCGGATTTACCTCGGGTTTATCGTGACCTGCTGATGATTAAATCGTATCAACTCACACCAGCCCTGCCGTCTCGGGGTAGCCGAGCCAGAGGTTCATGATTTGCACCGCCTGACCGCTCGCGCCTTTCATGAGATTGTCCTCGGCTGAAGTCAGGATGAAGTTGCCGGTGCGCGGATCGTGCACGGCGGAAATGTCCACGCGGTTGGTGCCGACGACGTACGCAGTGTCGGGCGTCTCGCCGGTCGGTAAAATCTGCACGAAGGGCGATGCGCCGTAGGCGGCACGCCATGCAGCATAGACTTGCTCGACGGTGCCGCCGGGCGCGGCGGGCACGGTGATGGTCGTGGCGATGCCGCGCCGCATGGGGGCGAGGTGCGGGTTGAACTGGATGATGGTGGGGGCGCCAGTATGCAGTGCCAGCTGCTCTTCGATTTCGGCGAGGTGGCGGTGCTTCACCAAGCCGTAGGCCTTGGCGCTCTCGGCGCGTTCGCAGAAGAGGTAGGCTTCTTCGGCTTTGCGGCCCGCGCCGCTGACCCCGCTGAAGGAGTTCACGACGATGTGCTCACGCGTCACCAGACCGGCCTTGAGCAACGGCACGAGCGGCACCAAGATACTTGTCGGGTAACAACCAGGCGCGGCGACGAGCTTGGCCTCGGTTTTCCACGCGGGCAGGGTGAGTTCTGGGAGGACGAAGCGCGCGGCAGCGAGCAACTCGGGCGCATGGTGTGGGCCGTAATATTTTTCGTAGGTGGTTTGTTGCGCGATGCGGAAGTCGGCACTGAGGTCGATGACTTTTTTGCCGGCGGGTACGAGCACCCGGGCGAAATCGGCCGCGGCCCCATGCGGGAGTGCGAGGAAGAACAGCCCAATGTCGCTGGCGGCGAGCGCGACAGCATCGGACGGGGAGAACGTGAGGCCGCGGTCGAGGCCGCGCACAGCGGGGATGACCTTAGCGAGGGGCTGGCCCGCGTGGGCGCGCGAAGTGACGGCCGTGAGCGTGACGCGCGGGTGGCCGAGGAGGAGCTTGACGAGGAGTTCGCCGGAATAACCCGACGCGCCGATGATGCCGACTTTCATGGAAGGAGGAAAACGATACTGAGTTTAAGAGGGAAGCCAAGAAGCCTAGAAGAAAACTGCGCAGCTAGGTCAACGACCTAGCCGACAATTTCGGAGGATTAACTTTGGCCACGAAAAACGCAAAAAATCTTTGGGGACGGCAGAGCCTTGCTTCGCGCCGATAGGCGCGAAGGAGATGATGGTCGCAGACCTAGACATTTTTGTGTTTCTCGCGGCCAATCGGTCTGAGCCTTGAAAACAAAAAAGCCGCCTCTCGCGTGGAGCAGGCGGCTGGAAAGACAAGTGGCTCGCGGTTTAGCGCTTCGAGAACTGGAAGCGTTTGCGGGCGCCGGGCTGGCCGGGCTTCTTACGCTCTTTGGCGCGCGGGTCGCGTTTGATGTGACCGGCCTTTTTGAGCGGGATGCGCAGCTCGGGATTCATTTTTTGGAGCGCACGGGCGATGCCGTGTGCGACCGCACCGGCCTGACCGGCGGTGCCGCCGCCGGAGACATTGGCGGTCACGTCAAACTTGTCGGCTAGCTCGACCGTAAGCAGCGGGCGGCTAGCGGCTTTGACGAAGTTCTCGTGTGAGAAATAGTCGTCGAACGCGCGACCGTTGGCGACAAGCTTACCGGTGCCAGCCGTGAGGCGGACGCGGGCGGTGGAGGTTTTGCGGCGGCCGGTGCCGAGGA
>CAIQKQ010000274.1 GCA_903872425.1 uncultured Opitutia bacterium
CCCCAAGTATGTTTTCCCCTCGATGGGGCCCTGCAAGCCGTTCAAGAGAACCGGGACGAGGCCGGCTGCGGATCCGGTGACACGTGCACTGCCGGCGAGGGCAGGCGCGATTTTGGGCCCACCGCCTGGCACTGTTACGCCTTTGCCATCAACACCGTGACAGCTGACACAGGTTTCAAAATATTGGTCAGCGCCCCTCATGATAAGGGCGCGTTGTTCCGGTAGCCAGTCCGCTGGCAGATCGAGTCCGCGCTGCCATTGGGCGAAACCCTGAGTCCAGCGGGCTGTAACCTCAGCGCGCAGATTAGGATCCTGAAGCGCGAGCAGCGCTTCGCCGCTTTTAACGCGGAGCATATAAGGCGACGGATTTTTCCAGAAGACGGTGCAGGCGGCGAGGAAGACGCCTTCATGCGCGACGTGACGCTCAATTAGTTCATCCATTGCGGAGACGGTGGCGGCGCTATCGGGAAAAAACGCGAGCGAGAGGATGAACTGTTTCGCCACCTCGGGTATACGCTCGATGCTGGCGGCGGTGGTGAGGGCGGCGAGGATAGGTGCGTTCTTTTGCTCGAGAAGTGGTTCGCCGATGCGCGCGGCGGCGGCGCGCACGCGCGGGTCGCGATCTTTTAGGGCAGCGGTTAGAATCGGGGTTTCGATTTTGGCCAGGCCCTCGAGGGTCCAGAGAGCGTGAAGGCGAGTGAGAGGGTTATCGTGGTAGCGTGCGAGGTCAGCGAGAGCGGGCGCGACGGCATCGTGATCGGGGCGCAGGATGAGTTGGCGTTGCGCGGTATCGCGCCACCAGCCGCTGGGGCTTTCCAGGTGGCGGAGAAGTTGTACGTTAGTCTCCCCAAACATCGAAGGCGCGGGCGTCGGCGTGAAGTCGCGGTGTCGGATGCGCCAAATGCGTCCGTGGCCGCGGACGGCGCCGAGGCCGGACTCACGGATGAATTTGCGGGGGCCCGGGCTGAGCCAAGGTGCGTCTTGGATGATGCCGCGGTACATGTCGACGATGGTGAGGCATCCGTCAGGGCCGGTCGCGGTGTTGACGGGGCGGAAGAGAATATCCGAGGACAGCATGAACTCATCGTTGCCATGGGGATTGGAGAGCGTGAGGCGGCCGTTGCGGTCGGTGATCTGGGCGTGGCGCACGACATGAATCGTCGGATCGCAGAAAAAATACCCTCCGCGCATCTCGAACGGTAGCGCGGTGCCACGAAAAACGCTTTGGCCGCAAATCGAGGTGAAAATTTTCCGGGATGGGGTCGGGCCGCCGCGATCGTCGACTGGACAGAGGTTTTTTGCCGAAAGGAAATCCATATCCCACGCGAGGCCGAGCGAGATGGGCTCGCCTCCGCGTGGCTTATCGCCGCTGCGTCGAGGGATAAGACTCCAATAGGGGCGGGGGAGCTGAAAACCCATCGCGGGACTGCTATTGTCGGAGAAAAAAACGCGGCCGGTGTCGTCGTGGGTGACGCCCCACTGAGTCCAGATGGGATGGGTGGGCTGTGCGCGCCAGGTGCCGTCGGTGAAGCGGTAGCGCTCGCGGCCATAGCTTACATAAATCCAGTTATCGAGGTTCCAATCCAGGCCGCTATCTTGGTGCTCGACGGAGCGAGTGCCATCGCCGGCCTTACCCTTGAAAAGAAGAGTTTTCTCATCGGCCACGCCATCGCCATCGCTGTCGCGGTAGTGCCATACGCTTGTGTCGTCGGTTTCGACGACCGCGATGCCGTCGCGCAGGGGGAGGATCATGCGGGGCAGATTTAGCCCGTCGACGAAGATGGTTGCGCGATCCATTACGCCGTCACCGCGCGAACTGGTGAGGCGCTTGATGCGACCGTTGCGAAGGGATTTCGTGCCGGTGCCGGCCTCGTCCTGCATGTAGCTGCGCATCTCGGCGACATACATCGCGCCGTTGGCGTCCCAGACCGCGAGAACCGGTTCTTCGACCAGGGGCTCGGCGGCAATGAGCTCGGCGACATAACCCTCGGGTAGAACGAATGACGCGCGTTCCTCCTCGGGGGTGAGAACGGCGGCGATGTTGATTTTTTTCTTTGCCTGCCAATCAGATGGGGGCGGCGCGATTGGTGCAGCGGGTTTTTCGGTGGCGGTCCAGGAGATTGAATGCGGCCAAGCGATCGCCGCGTGATTGGCAGTTGGGAAATTTTTCGGGGCGGCGAGCGTGACCTCGCCGGTGGACAGATACTCGGCGCTGCGCGCGAGCACGGTTTGAAAACCCACGCAACGCAGGCTATCCCATTCGCTGTCGCCTTTCCACGAATGTCCGAGCGTGCAGACCAAAACACGGCCCAGGCCGAACCGCACTTCCCAGAGTACGGGCTCGTGCAAGCCGCTCCCGCGCTGTTTTGGCTCAGAGTACGCACTCGCGAGGATGCTGACATGTTGCGCAGGGCCGCGGAGGTGGTGGTAAAGCTCGTCGTTACCGTGCAGCCAAGTGAGCGGCAAATCGCGGAGCACGGGGTGGGTGGGTTGGCGGGAGGTTACGACAAAGGGATGTTTCGCGCCATGGCTGGTCGCCTCACCTGGACAGCATTCCACTGACCGGCCGGTCGCAGGATCGATTGTGAGGCACGTGCCGAAGTCACCCTTGCGCCAACCCAGGCCGATCATGGTGTTGAACTCCGACCAGTCGGCGAAGCCATTGTTCGCGGCGTGGACAACGAGCACGCCACCGCCGCCGCGGACGTAGGCGACGAATGCCTCTTGCATCGGTTTGGGCCACGCCGGGCCGTTGTAGTTAAGTACAACAACGGCATAGCGGGAAAACTTGGGCAGCCACTGGGACCAGTCCGCGGCTAAGGTTTGCAGCGCGGCGCTAGCCATCTCGGAGTTGCGCTTTTTAGCCTGTTCAAAATCTACCTCAGGCACGGCGGGCGCGCGGAGGCCTGAGTGGATTTTCGCCTCGGGCGCAGTCGCGACCTCGACCGTGAACAGGCCCGTGCTCTGCAGTGTCGCGCGCAAGGATTCAGTGGTCGTACGCCAGTCGTGGTTGTTACGGCCATCGATGATAAGGATCGCTGGTCGGGCACCGCTGGCTACTTCGGCCAGAAGCGTGGAGCACGTGAAAGCGCACGCGATAAAGAGCGTACGCCAAGCCCTTGAAAAAAGCAGGATTAGGCCAGCCATTTTTGACGGTGTTCTCGACGCATGAAGCGTTCAACATCCGGGGCGTTGGGCGCGCGCAGTTTCGCGCCGTCCCAGTCGATGGACTTGCCCGCGCGAAGGGCGACGACGGCCGCGAGGCCGATCTCGGTGAGCAGGCCACCGGTGTCGAAATCGGAAAAAGCCCGGCCTTGGCCGCGGCAGGCGTCGAGCCATTCCTGTTCGTGGCCGGCGGGACGGGGCAGCGTGACTGGGATATGAGCGGTGGCGGGGTGGCGGGTGATGTCGGTCATGCGGGGCTCACCTTCAAGTCGGATCAGTCCGTTGGTGTTCCAGTGGGTCGTGTAGATGCTGCCCTTCTCACCGAGAATGAGCAGACCGCTCTTGCGCGGCTGATCCGGAAAAGTACTGGCGAGTGGGCTGAGAACCTCATCGGGTGGAAGGCTTCGGCCCTGCCAGTGCACCACCAGGGGTGGATGTTGGGCGCGCGCGGGGAAGTGAAATTCCAAGCCCGCGGTGGCAGAGCGCTTTTCACCGTCGTGTCCGTTGACGACCAACCGCGTGGGGTGGCCGAGGTCGAGGGCGCGCATCGGCAGGTTAAGCGCATGGCAGCAAGTATCGGCGAGATCGCCATTGCCGAAGTCGTGCCAGTCGCGCCAGCGCAGGGGGTGGTAGAGGTCGCGCTTGAACGGCCGCATCGGCGAGGGGCCAACCCAGAGGTCCCAGTTGAGCCCAGCGGGAACGGGATCGGCGCCATCAGGCACCCCTTCTTTGGCGCCCAGCGCCGCGCCCCAGTGGCGGATTTCGCGGATGGAGCCGAGGGCGCCGGCGCGAATGACCTCGGTGCAGCGGCGTAGCGAAGCGCTGGCACTGCCTTGATTACCCATTTGGGTGACGACCTGGGTACGGCGGGCGAGTTCACGCAATTCACGCGTCTCGGCCAGATCGTGTGCGAGGGGTTTCTCGCAATAAACGTGCCGGCCGGCGTGCATGAACGCCTTGGCTAGGGGTGCGTGCCAATGATCCGGGGTGGCGATTAATACACCATCAAAGGAGGCCGCCTGATCGAGCAGTCGGCGGTAATCCTCGTGCGCTTGGGCGCGGCCGGCGGCTTCGCCTCCGACCGAGCGCGCGTCGGCGCGGGCCTGCGCAATCTTAGCCGAGTCGACATCGCATAGGGCCACTAGTTCTGCGCCGGCCGCTAGCATGTTTTTCATCACGCCGCAGCCGCGCGCGCCGCAGCCGATAACGGCGAGGCGGAACCGCCCGTTGGCGGCGGTTGAGGCGGGGTCGCCACGCAGCAGTAACGGCCCTCCGAGGGCGATGGCGGCTGAGGCGACAAAACGGCGCCGGGAGATCGTTATCGGCGAGGGCGATGGCCTAGGGGATTTAGAATTCACGGGGTAAGGGGAACGGGGTGCAAGGTGAACGCTCAGCGGTTTCGAGTCGATGCGCGTTGCGCGGGATGAGAGTTTTAGGCTAATGATTCTGGACATCAATGTCGGGGCCGCACTGAGGTTCAGGGGAGACGGCGGCTGATCGTAGCCTGACCGCATGAAATTACATCAGGCAACCGAGTGATGACC
>CAIQKQ010000275.1 GCA_903872425.1 uncultured Opitutia bacterium
CCTGTGGGGTGAAGGAGATGTCGAGTTTGCCGTCCTTGACCTCGACCTCGACAGTCTCGATGTAGGCGCGCGCAAAGCCGCCGGCCTTCACCCAGACGTCGAAGTCCTTGAATTCTTTGCCTTCGACGTTGAAGGAAAACACCCTCATCCCGGCCCCGGTAATGCCCTCATAGGTCTCGGCGAAGTGCAGCTTAACGGTGTATTTCCCGTTGGGTACCGGCTCGGAAAACGCCGTCATGCTGTAGTGCTCACTCTGGTAGATACCAGGATTTTTGGTATTAGCGATGGCTAGGCCATCGCGGCCGATAGAGTCGGTGCCGGTGAAGCCGCGCTCGGGTAGCCACACGTTACCGTCGGCATCAGCCGTAAACCGAGCGACGGGCGGGCCGGCTTTGATGCGAATGGCGGCCGTGGCGGGCGCGGGTTTGGCGGCGGCGGCTACGACGGGTTTGGATGGGGCAGGAGCCGGGGTGACATCCTTGGCGGGAGCAGGGGTTGACGCGGAACCTGTGGCGGTTCCAGTGGAGGTCTGACAGCCGGCAAACAACGCGGCGGCCGCGAGCGCGAGCGAAAGGAGGGTGGGGCGAGTGAGCTGGAGCATGGGATTTGTGTTGGAGGAGTTGGGGGAATGGACGTACGAGGCTGGCGCGCGAGTTTGTCGTGCTGCAAGCCAAAATGGGCTCCGGGAAAGCAGCCGGCCTGATGTCAGTCTTCAGCGCCCCACGGCCGAATCGTGGCATGAGCGCAGCGCGGCCTCTAGATTTCGGGTAAACACCGCCGTCTGCCCGAGCGGGCTGGCGAGTAGGCGCGGACGCAGCGTGGCGCGTAACTCGGTGCGTCGGGCCGCGTCGGCGGCGAGCGCGGTGGCGGCGAGGACGTATGCGGTGGGGGTATGGGTGATAAGCTCGGGCATACCAAGCGCGGTGAGAAAACTCGCACCGACGCGTGAGACGTGCGATGAACCGGCGAGCGTCACGACTGGCACACCCATCAGCAACGCTTCGCAGGTCGTCGTCGTACCGTTGTAGGGGAACGGGTCGAGCGCGATGTCACACGTGTGATAGAGTTCCAAGTGCGTGCGCATAGGCAGCGCTTCGCCGTTGAATTCGATCCGCCTCGGTGCAACGCCGAGCGATGCGAACTGCGCCCGGAAATATTCCTGTGTGCTGGGATCGTTCGCGCCAGGCGACTTAAGTAGGAGGCGTGCGTCGGACCGTGCCGCGAGAATTTGTGCCCACACCGCGACGGTGGCGGGGGAGATTTTGGCGAGATTGCTGAAGCTGCAAAAAGTAAACGGTCGGTCGTTGGTGCCAGCGGGCGGCTCGGTTGGTGGGCAGTCCGGTGGCGGTTGGTAGCAACAAAATACGCCCGGCAATCTAACCAGTTTCTCTGGTCCGTGCGGTGCGTCGTTGCCTTCGGCGGGCACGCATACGGCGTCAGTGAGGCGGGCGTCCATCGTGGCGAGGCCAGTGGTGTTCGGGTAGCCGAGCCAGGTCACTTGCACGGGTGCAGGGCGGCGCGCGAAAACGAGCAGGCGGTTGCCAGCCGTGTGGCCAGCGAGATCCACGAGCACGTCAATGCCATCGGCGTGGATGAGCGCGGCGGCCGCATCGTCGTCGGGTACCGTTAGGTCGCGCCAGTGCTCGGCCATCGCGCGTAGTTGAACCGTGACGGCGTCGCGTGTGCCGCGGGCGTGGTAGCAGAATATTTCCACACGCGACCGATCGTGCGCCGCCAGCACCGGCGCGAAGAAGTATGCCACCGCGTGCTGACAGAAATCCGGTGACACATAACCGATCCGCAGTCGCCGATCGGCCAGTGGCGCGACGGCTGGTCTCGTCGTCGGCGCCGGGAAATGTTTTCTCGCGTGCAACTCGCCCCACACGCAGTGGCGTGCGACGATCTCCGTGTGCGGCAGGTCATCGGCGTAATTTGACGCGAGGAGAAAGTTCGAGTGGGTTGCCGGCGCGGGTATGATAGCCAACGCGCGCTCCCAATGCAACGCGGCCTCAGCCATGCGGCCCGAGGCGCGGCACGCGCGGGCGAGGTTGTCGAGCGCAGCGGCATAGCCCGGTCGCAGTCTCAGCGCCTCGTCGAGCTGCGCGCGCGCCTCGGTGGTGCGGCCGGCGGCCAGCAGCGCGCAGCCGAGAATGTTGCGCGCCTCTGGCATCGAAGGCACCAACGGCACGGCGCGAAAAAAAATGTCCACGGCCGCAGCGGACTCGCCGAGGTCGAGCAAGGTCACGCCGAGATTGAGGAGGATGATCGGATTGGCCGGCTCCAGCCGTGCAGCCTCCTCCAAGGGCGCGAGCGCCTCGGCGGCGCGGCCTTCGCGGCGCAACGCATTGCCAAGCTGGTGGAGCGATTCGGCGGAGGTCATCGCAAATTTCGGTTGTGAAGTTTGATTATTGCCACGCAGGTCGGTGCGATCGGCGCGCAGCCTGAGTCGAGCAAGTTGGCCTGTCGCCAGGTAATTTGCACGCTGGCATTTTGGCCGCGAGTGCCCCAGCTTGCCGTCGTCGCTGTACTTTCGGCCTCGCGCATTTCTCCACCAACCCTCAGCCTCCCACAAACATGTCCATGCTTTGTTCATCCCGCCTTGCCTCGTTCCTGCTTGCCAGTGCGCTTGTCGCGTATGCGCCCGCGCTGCTGTGCGCCGCCGACGCGCCCGTGCCAGCGGCTCCCGCCTCACCTGCGGCCGTCGCCGTGCTCGTTCCGACACAGGGCAACGATGCCGTCCATGGTACGGTGCGTTTCACCAAGGTCACCGGCGGTGTGCGCGTCGTCGTGGATGTCACTGGCCTCAAGCCCGGCGAACACGGTTTTCACCTGCATGAGTTTGGCGACACCACGTCGGCCGACGGTATGGCGGCCGGGGGCCATTTCAATCCAACGAAGGATACCCACGGGGCGCCGACGGCTGAACATCGGCATGAGGGCGATCTTGGCAATCTCAAGGCCGATGCCACTGGCCACGCCACGCTTGAGTATGTTGACACCAAGCTATCGTTCGAGGGCGCGGCCTCCGTCCTCGGCCACGGCGTCGTAATTCACGCCAATCCCGACGACTTTACCACGCAACCTACCGGCAATGCCGGACCGCGTGTGGCCGTCGGTGTCATCGGTTTGGCGAAGTGAGCCTGAGCCACTGAAGAGTGGCTGTGGGTTTTGCTCGCTTGGCCGTTTCAGACCTGGGGAGGAGATTCGGGCTACAACGAACTCGCGGAAAGTTCGCTCACTGGGTCCTAAGAAACATAAGCACGGTGTGTCAGTCGGGCCGATGAGCGCTATTACGCGGCTAAGAATGAGGGCGAAAAATTTTCTCATCGTTGATTATTTGCACGTCGGGATTGCGGTCTCGGAAAAGGATAGCGCTGGCGAAAAATTCGCGGAGCACCTTCCGGTTTAGGCAACGACTCCCTCGTAGCTGGACGGGTCGGTTTAGAATGCGGAGGCCAGTAAACGCGACGGGCATCGCCGACCCCAGTTTTGACCTGAACAAGGCGAGACGCCCACACTACTCCAATGTGAAGACCAACACAGAGTCGCGTCGGCGAGAGCATAGGGGAGATCGACCTTCTTTTATCGGTTTATTCTCAACACGTTTCTCGCGGCCTAAATCACGCAAAATTTTCTGGCTATCGGCCACCGATGCGTTTTATTGCTCTTGAAACCTAGTCTCAATTAAGTCTTTTCGCCTATTCCATGTCTGCCAACACTCAGTTTCCACTCTGTCAGCTCCCTATTGGGGCAACGGGCAGGGTGTGCCATCTGGCCGGAGACGATAGTTTTTGCCAACGTGTACGGGAGATGGGTTTCGGTGAGGCGGCGTTGGTGACAAAAATCTCCGGGACGACGACGAGTCTCTGTCTCGTCAATGGCACGCGCATCGCACTTAACCACAGCGCGGCGATGAGTATTGTGGTCGAGCCGATCCCTGTATTGGGCCAAGTCTCCGGGCTGAGGGAGAAGCGTTAGACGGAGGCGAGCCGTGAAACTTCCCTCGCATATCACGTCGACCGCGCGGCGGCGGGCTGAGTCGGCCAGCGACCGCACTCCGATCTATGCGATGGTGGGCAACCCAAACAGTGGCAAGACAACGCTATTTAACGCCCTTACGGGACTGCGTCAGAAGGTCGGTAACTATCCTGGCGTGACGGTGGAGAAAAAGATCGGCACGACTTGGTCGCAGCATGGCAAGCCAATCCAAGTGATTGATTTGCCAGGAGCGTATTCACTGGCGGCGCGCTCGCCAGACGAGGCGGTGCTGCGCGACGTGCTCTTTGGTCGCCGCGAAGATACGCCGCAACCCGATCGCATCATATGCGTCGTGGACGCGGCGAATCTTGAGCGTAATCTCTATCTCGTTCACCAAATCCTAGACCTCGGTCGGCCGGTGATCGTCGCACTCAACATGATGGACATGGCGGCTGCTGCCGGCCTCAAGGTGGACGCCGCCGCGTTGGAACGCGCGCTAGGTGTGCCGGTCATCCCATGCGAGGCCGTCCACGGCAAGGGTCTCGTTGGCCTGCGTCTGGCGATGAGCCGGGTGGAGTTGCCTCTCGCGCGGCATCGTTGGGATGTGCCGGCGGCCGTAGCGCCGGCTGTCGCCGAGCTGCAAGCATCGCTTACCGACAACGAAGGCCGGGCGCCGCTTGTGGCGCGGGCGGAGGCATTGCTGTTGTTGACCGATTTCGATACCGTACGCGTCGCGGGTTCGCGGCCGCTGAGCGCGCGTACGCATGAGATACTTGGCAACTGGCGCCAGCGTTGGGAGTCGGCCGGTACGGATTGGGCTGCCACACTCATTCGCAGCCGTTACGACTCAATCGGCGGGTTGTGCCAGGACGTTGTCGTGCGCACGCGCGAGCAGGGACCATCGCGCTCCGATCGCATTGACGCCGTACTCTGCCACTCGTTTTGGGGCTGGGTGGTGTTTGGCGCAATCATGACGGCACTGTTGTTCTCGATCTTCTCGCTGGCCGAGGGACCGATGGATTGGATTGAGAGCCAAACGACTGCGCTCAAAGGGCTGGTGAATGGCGCGATGGCGGCAGGCGACCTGCGCGCCTTGCTGACCGAGGGCATCATCGGCGGTGTGGGTCCGATTATTAAATTTTTACCACAGATCCTGATTTTGTTCTTCTTCGTCGGTCTGCTGGAGAACACTGGCTATATGGCACGGGCGGCGTTCATCATGGACCGGCCGATGAGCAAGGTTGGACTGAACGGCCGCTCGTTTATCCCGCTGCTCGGCTCTTACGCTTGTGCTATCCCTGGCATTATGGCGACGCGTACCATTGAGA
Organism: uncultured Opitutia bacterium; assembly: GCA_903872425.1. GTDB lineage: Bacteria > Verrucomicrobiota > Verrucomicrobiia > Opitutales > Opitutaceae > CAIYUN01. Next base: position 5,307 of record CAIQKQ010000275.1, read on the forward strand.
ATGCCAAGGACCGGCTCGTTACGATCCTGGTCGCGCCGCTGATGAGCTGTTCCGCACGTCTGCCAGTCTATCTGCTGATGATCGCGACGCTGCTGCCGGGCGACGCCGTGTCCGCCGGCAAGAAGGCTGGCCTCATGCTCCTCATGTATGCGCTCGGCACGTTTGGCGCGTTCGGCTTCGCTTGGCTGTTCAAACGCACGCTTTTCAAAAGCGCGCCGCCGCACATGATCATGGAGCTGCCGCCCTACCAACCGCCACGTCTGAGGGAGATCTTGCGGCAAATGCTTGGGCGCGCGTGGCTCTTTCTCAAAAACGCCGGCACGATCATTCTCGCGATCTCCATTGTGCTTTGGGCGCTTACCACCTACCCGAAGCACCCTGATCCCGCCGCAACGCCGACCGAACAAATCGCGCATAGCTTCGCCGGGCAGGCCGGCCACCTGCTTGAGCCGGTCATCAAACCACTCGGATTTGACTGGCGCATTGGTATCGGGCTTATCACCTCATTCGCGGCGCGGGAGGTCTTTGTCAGCTCGATGGGAGTTATCTTTGGCGTCGCAGGCGCTGACGAAAATCCCACACCGCTCCGCGACGCGTTGCGCGCGGCGCGTTGGCCGGATGGGGCGCCGTTGTTCACGCCGCTCGTTTGTCTGGTGCTGATGATCTACTACGTCTTCGCCATGCAATGCATGAGTACCGTCGCCGTCGTGAAACGCGAAACCAACTCGTGGCGCTGGCCGCTGTTCCAAATATTCTACATGACCGGTACGGCTTGGCTCTTCTGCTTTGTCGTCTATCAAATGGGTCGCTCGCTCGGGTACTGAATCCCATGTCCGCCCGCACCCAAACCATTGTCGCCCTAGCTATCGTCGCGGTGACGGTTGCGTTGCTCGTGCGCATTTATGTGCAAAAATGCCGTAAACCCGGCTGCGGCGGCGATTGCGGTGCGCTCAGCCCAGAAGTCAAAAAACTGCAGGCGAGGCTGAAAAAATAGCGGCGATTCTACTGGTGCGTTTGTATTTAGAAACGCGTTGCTACTCTTAGTCAGTCGCATTCCCGTCTCGGAATGACTGCCATTGGGCCAGCGCGAAGAACGCCTATTTTGTGGACGAGAGCTGCAGGTCGAAGCGGACTCCGGCGGCATCGGCACAAAGTTCCAAGGTGTGTTAATGCGCTCGCCGTCGTCGAGGTCATCACCAATATCGATCACTGAGGCTGGTGAATGGTTTGATTTATGGCGGGTATCACTTTATGCGCACTGCGGGAAGGTTCCAGATTTGCTCGGCGTATTCGCGGATCGTGCGGTCGCTGGAAAATTTCCCCATCCGGGCGGTGTTGAGGATCGCCATTTTGGCCCACTTCGCTTGGTCGCGGTAGGCGGCGTCTACGCGGGCTTGGCAGTCGCTGTAGCTGCGGAAATCGGCGAGCAGTTTGTAGGGGTCGCCACCAGCCAGCAGGCTGTGGTACAGCTGTCCGAAAGCGCCTGGCTCGTTGGGCGTGAAGTAGCTCGAGCCTAGCCAATCGACCACTGTGCGCAGTTCCTCGTCGGCGTGGTAATAGTCCCACGGGTTGTAGCCGCGGGCGTCGAGCGCGGCGACTTCGTCGACGGTTAGACCGAAAATGAAGATGTTATCGGCGCCGACCTCTTCGCCAATCTCAACGTTGGCCCCGTCGAGTGTGCCGATCGTGAGTGCGCCGTTGAGCGAGAGCTTCATGTTGCCCGTGCCGCTGGCTTCTTTGCCAGCGGTGGAGATTTGTTCAGAGAGGTCGGCGGCGGGAATAATTTTTTCCGCGAGTGACACGCGATAATTGGGGAGGAATACGACCTTCAGTTTGCCGCCGATGCGGGAGTCGGCGTTGATGCGTGCGCCGATGGCGTTGATCGCGAAGATGATGTTTTTGGCGAGGTCGTAGCCGGGAGCCGCCTTGGCGGCGAAGATGAAGACGCGCGGCACGAGATCCAGCGTGGGGTTTTGCAGGAGACGGCGGTAGAGCGCGAGGATATGGAGCAGGTTCAGGTGTTGCCGTTTGTATTCGTGAAGGCGTTTGATCTGCACGTCGAAGAGCGCGTCGGGCGAGACAGTCACGCCGCATTCGGCGGCGATGACCGTGGCGAGATCGGCCTTGTTGGCGCGCTTGATCGCCATGAACTCACGCTGGAAGGTGGCGTTGCCGGCCTGTTTTTCCAGGCCACGCAGCAGGTCGAGGTCGCGCACCCAGTCGGCTGAGCCGAGCCGATCGGTAATGAGCGCGGCTAGGCGCGGGTTACTCTTGAGCAACCAGCGACGTGGCGTGATGCCGTTGGTTTTGTTCTGAAATTTGCCGGGGTAGAGCGCGTCCATTTCGGGAAATAAGTCCTTCTTCAGCAGTGCGGTGTGCAGCGCGGCCACACCGTTGACAGCATGCGAGCCGACGACGGAAAGGTTGGCCATGCGCACCTGTTTTCCTCCTTGCTCGTCAATGATAGAGCAGATGCTTTTCTTGCGGTCGTCGCCCGGCCACTTGGCTTCGACAGTTTCCATCAGGCGGCGGTTGATCTCGTAGATGAGCTGGAGGTGGCGGGGCAGCACGCGCTCAAACAGGGTCACGCTCCATTTTTCCAGCGCCTCAGGCAGCAGCGTGTGATTGGTGTAGCCAAAAGTCGCGGTGATGATCGTCCACGCCGCATCCCACTCTTGCGCCTCCTCGTCCACGAGGATACGGAGCAGTTCGACGATGGCGATGGCTGGGTGCGTGTCGTTCAGTTGCACAGCAATCTTGGCGGAAAAATTCGCCCAAGAGTTCTGCGGGTTGTTGAAATGGCGGCGGATGATGTCGCGCAGCGAACAGGCGATGAAAAAATACTGCTGCACCAGGCGCAGCTCCTTGCCGTTGTCGGTCTTATCGTTTGGGTAGAGCACTTTGGATACCGTCTCGCCGACGGCCTTTTCCCGCACAGCCTCGACGTAGCCCCCGCGATTGAACGCGGCAAGGTCGAAGTCCTCACTCGCTTTTGACGCCCAAAGGCGAAGGAGGTTGACGGTTTTTGTACCATACCCGGCCGTCGGGATGTCATGGGGCACTCCGAGGATAGTTTTGGTGTCAACCCAGCGCGGTCGGCAGTTGCCGCGGTCGTCGAAAACATTTTCTACGCGGCCAAAAACCTGGATTTCCTGTGTGTAGTCGGCGCGTACAACTTCCCACGGTGTGCCAAAGCGGATCCAGTTATCCGGGTGCTCGATCTGCCGACCGTCGGTAAATTCCTGCCGAAACAGACCAAACTCGTAGTAAATTCCGTAGCCGAGCGCCGGATAGTCGAGCGTGGCGAGCGAGTCGAGGAAGCACGCGGCGAGCCGGCCTAGGCCGCCGTTGCCTAGGCCCATGTCTACTTCGGATTCGCGGATTTTCTCGAAGTCCTGGCCGAGCGAGGTGAGGGCGGCGCGTGCGTCTTCGAACAGGTCGGTGGCGAGCAAGTTGTTGCCGAAGAGTCGGCCCATGAGGTATTCGAGCGAGAAATAATAAAGACGGCGGACGTTGCTGGCGCTATGTACCACCTGGGTCTCGATCATACGCACATGGATTGTGTCACGCACCGCGAGCGCCGTGGCGACCCACCAATCGCGCGGGGTCGCGGTGTCGGCATGGCGCGCGAGCGTGGAAACGAGGTGCCGCTGGATGAGAGAGCGCAGTTTTTCGATAGGCGAGTCGGAGGGGGAGACCGGGCGGTTGATGGCTCCGGCAGCGGGCTGCATGAACGGCGCGGTGGTCATGGCAGTGTCGTTGGCAGGACGAGTGGCAGATTTTTTGGGAGCGGGCATGGCGGGAGATGACTTGCCTCTTAGCAAGACGCGGGCCGGGTACGGCAGCACGCCCTTTTTTTGCAACACTCTTGTGTCAGACCCCCACGGAATCCATCGCCGCCGAGAGGTTCAGGGGTGGGCTCCCCGAGGTTCCTGACCAGCTCGTTTCCGGCGGTGGCCCGATCAATGCCGGTGGTGGAGCTGCTGGGCATGCGACTTGCTTTCTCCCGGGAAATCCTTTGGGATTTCCTTCCCTATGAACGCCCGACTTGAGGCCATCCGCCATCGCATCGAACACGAGGACAACCTCATCAACCAGCGCCTGTCATGGCTGGTTGGCTCGCAGTCCTTCCTGCTGACCGCATTTGCGATTTTGCTCAACGGCCCGCAGCAACTACGGTTGCCGCACTTCGCCGGCGTGTACAATGCGATGGTGGGCCTACTGCCCTGGGTGGGATTAGGCTGTGTGACCGTACTGTGGCTCACATTAGCGGGGGCCATCTGGTCGATGAAAAAGCTACGTGAGGAGGCGGGCAAGATAAAGGAACCCGGTGATCTGCCGGTGCACAGCATCGCGGCGATCCGGATGCTCGGCCTGGCCGCTCCCGTGGTGATTCCCGCTCTTTTTCTGATGCTGTGGATTGTCGTGCTGTGCTCGGGTTGATATGCCGGGCTAGGGTAGCAGCAGGTCACGCAGTCGCGCGTGGAGCGCATCATTTTTGGAACCGCCGCGCCAGCTCGGCGTGGTTCAACTCGACGAAGGTCGGCCGGCCGGCCGGGCTGGTCAGCGGCGAGCGTGTGGCGAAGAGCTGCGCGACCAGCGCGCGCATCTCAGCCTCTCCCGCCGCGGCCGGTAGGCGGACGGCGCGTGCGGCGGCAAGAAGTGCGAGCTGCGCGCGCGCCACTTCGGTCTCGTTCCCTTGTAGTCGGCCGTCACGCAGCGCGCCGAGCAGGTCGCGTACGAACGGTTCGGCATCGCCCGGCTCCATCCAATCGGGCACGGCCTCAATGCGGAAAAAATTACGCCCAAATTCCGCAAACTCGAAGCCGTGCGCGTCGAGAAATGTTTGCCGGTCAAGCAACAATGCTGTCGCGACCGGATCAAGCTCGAGCGGCACGGGCAGCAGTAGCCGTTGGCCCGACACTGCGCCGTCGCGAAACTGAGCCGATAGTCGCTCAAACCACACGCGCTCGTGGGCCGCGCGCCGGTTGAGCAGCACCAGGCCGGCGGTGGTCTCGAACAGCGCGAAGTCACCATGGGCGACACCAAGAAAACGCCAGCCAGGAGCTTGGATTTTGGATTCTCGATTATCGATTGGTGCAGTCGGCGCGTCAGAATGCGGATGGCGGGAGGCGGAAGGCGGAGAGGCGGAAGCAAATGGCGGCGCCAGCGCGGACAGTGACTTGGTGGTAGGCCAACTCGTTGAGCTGACTATAGTGCTGACCGAAAGCGCCCTGCCAGGCGAAGGCTGGACGTTGGAGGTTGGCCGTAGGATGTCGGAGGTTCCCAACGGCAACCCGGTCGGCCCGTTGGCTTGCCGCAATTCTCCAGCCTCCAGATCCTTGTCTGGTGTCTCCTGCCGACCAAGCTCCCGTAGTCGCGCCAGTACACTCCTGATCACAAACCCGCGCACGCCCGGCTCGCTGCGGAAGCGTACCTCGCGTTTAGCCGGATGGACGTTCACATCCACGGCCGCCGGGTCAATTTCTAGGAACACGAAAGCCGGCGGGTAGCGGCCTTTGGGTACCGATTCGTGGTAGCTCTCAATGAGCGCGTAGGTGAGCGTGCGGCTGTCAACCGGACGCGCGTTGACAAACGTCACCAGCTCATGCCGCGTCGCACGCCCGAGTCCCGGCCGGCCGATAAGGCCGTGCAATCGCAAGCCTGGCTCTGCTGCCTCGAAGGGCATGAGCTCGGTGGCGAGCTGCTTACCAAAAATCTCTGCCACACGCCCGGCGAGGTCGGCACATTGCGGGGAGCGAAAGACCGTGCGCCCGTCCTCGGTGAGCGCGAAAGCCACCGTCGGAAACGCCAACGCATAGAGTCGCACGGCCGCCACGATGTGCGCCGACTCCGTGGCGTCGGTCTTCAGGAATTTACGCCGCGCGGGTACGGAATTGAACAAGTCCGCTACCTCGATGCGCGTGCCGACGGGTCGGCCGCAGTCGCGCACATGAACGAACTTGCCGCCGTTGACGAAAATCTCCGTGCCGGCATCGTCGCCCGCCGCGCGCGTCTGCAACGTGAAACGCGCCACGCTCGCGATAGACGGCAGCGCCTCGCCGCGAAAACCGAAGCTCGCGAGCCGATTGAGGTCGTCGGCCTCGGCGATCTTGCTGGTGGCGTGACGCTCAAGCGCGAGGAGCGCGTCATCGCGCGCCATGCCGGAGCCATTGTCCTCAACCCGCATGAAGGCCCGCCCGCCGTGGCGAAACTCGACCTCGACACGCGTGGCTCCCGCATCGAGCGCGTTCTCCACCAGCTCTTTCACGACGGCCGCTGGGCGCTCAATCACCTCGCCGGCAGCGATCTGGTTGGCGACCCGGTCGGAAAGGATGCGAACTTTGGCCATGGCGGAGGAATATCGCGGCAGCGCGGAGAAACGGAAAATTAAGCAGGATGCCCAGAAGCCAGGAATTGAGCCCGTCTCCAATGGGGTTTCATGGCTGCCTGTTTCAATTTTTCACTTTAGTAATTTCCGCCAACGCGCGAATTGCCGCGCGATCTGCGCAGGGCCAGGCATGCCGGTGCCGGTGCGACTAGCCAGGGCGCGCTTCAGGTCGAAGACATTGGCCCAATCCGGGCCGAAGGCGGCGGAAATTTTCTTGAGTTCGGCGAGCGGCAACTTGTTCAGCGGGGTAGCGGATTTCTCTGCGAGCTTTACGACGGCACCGACGGCGTGGTGCGCGTCGCGAAAAGCCACGCCGCGCGTCACGAGATAGTCGGCGAGGTCGGTCGCCAGCAACGCAGGGTCGGCCACGGCGGCGGCGCAGCGCTTGGAGTTGACCGTAAGGCCAGCCACCGTACCGGCGAGCACATCGGCACAGAGCGTGGACTGATCGAAGCTGTCAAAGACCGGCGGCTTGTCCTCCTGGAGATCGCGATTGTAGGTGAGCGGCAGGCCCTTCGTAAGCGTGAGCAAAGTCTGGAGGTTGCCCTGCAGTCGCGCGGACTTGCCGCGCAGCAGCTCGCAGGAATCAGGGTTTTTTTTCTGCGGCATTAGCGACGAGCCGGTGCAAAACGCATCGGGCAATTCCACGAATCCAAATACCGTGCTCGACCAGAGAATGAGGTCTTCCGCCATGCGCGAGAGGTGTGTGCCGACGAGCGCGCACGCGGCGGCGAACTCGACGTATACGTCGCGATCGGCGACGGCGTCCATTGAGTTTTGGGTGAGCTGCGGACGGCCTTTCGCATCCACGAAGCCGAGCAGTCGCGCCGAGAATTCGCGATCAATTGGTAACGTGGTGCCGGCGATGGCGCCGCTGCCAAGCGGGCAGACATTGGCGTGCGCGGCGACAACCGCGAGGCGATCGCAGTCGCGTTGTAACATTTCCAGCCACGCAAAAAAGTGGTGCGCGAGCGGTACGGGCTGTGCGCGCTGGAGATGCGTATAGCCGGGAATGTACACGGCACAGTGGGCCTCGGCCACGACAAACAGCGCGCGTTGTGCGGTACGGATTTTTTCACCCAAGATCGCGCACGCGTGCTTAAACCAAAGCCTCATGTCGGTGGCGACCTGGTCATTGCGGCTGCGGGCGGTGTGGAGCTTCGCAGCAGCGGGCACGCGCTGTGTGAGCGCGCGCTCGATATTCATGTGGACGTCTTCCAGCGCGGTGTCCCACTGAAATTTACCCGCGTTGATTTGCGCGAGGATCGTGTCGAGGCCGGCATGAATGGCGGCGTGTTCGCGGGTGGTGAGGAGGCCGACATGCGCGAGCATGGCGGCGTGCGCCTGTGAACCAGCGATGTCAAAGGGGGCAAGCCGCCGGTCAAACGACACGGACTCGCTGAACCGTAGCATGAGCGCGGCAGGGCCGGCGGCGAACCGCCCGCCCCAAGTGGCCTGGGCTGGCTTTTTTGGCATGTAGCTAAGACTGTCGGCTACTGAGCCGTGGGCAATGCGAAAGAAGGGGCGGCACGTCACCGCCGATTGTTTCATTGTTTACCGCCTGAGCAATTAGAGATTAAATGACGCAGCTTGAACGGTCTTGTGACGCAAGCGGTACTTCGTTTTTCCACACTGATGTCATGGAGTTCTGTCAGACGCGTAATAGGAAGGGCGATCAGCATCCTTGGCAGCATGGGCTTTCGATTTTTCAACTATTCCGGGCCGATCTAAATCGTGGCCAAAGAGGTTGCCAAGACGTTTGGAGTTTTTGAAGAGGTAAAAGCCGAGAGTCCCTAAAAAACTTGCGGCCAAGATTTGCACGGCCACCACGATTGCAAATGATGAAGCGGCAAAAGTGTAACTAAAGACTTGACCAGTAATTTGCTGATTCGGGGTGCTGGCAAAGAAGGCTAATCCGCCCGAAATCACAGCGGCCAGCAGTGCCAATGCACCATAACAAATCAAAATCGCCGCCGC
>CAIQKQ010000276.1 GCA_903872425.1 uncultured Opitutia bacterium
AGCCATTCCAGCCTAGTTTCCTTCAAAGCCACCGCCAACACGACTTATCTCATCGCCGTTGATGGATTTAGTGGCACCACGGGGACGGTGAGTGTGGCGGTAAGCTTTCTCTCGTCGGCTGCTCCGGCCAACAACAGTTTCGCGAGCCGAATCGCGCTGACCGGCTCAACCGTGACCACGTCTGGCACCAATGTCGGAGCCACTAAGGAAACGGGCGAGCCGAACCACGCTGGCAATAGTGGCGGCAAGTCGGTCTGGTGGACCTGGACGCCGACCGCTAGCGGCACTGTCTCAATTTCCACTGCCAACAGCAGCTACGACACCCTCCTAGGGGTCTATACCGGAACGACTGTCTCTGCTCTGACTAAGATCGCCAGTAACGACGATGTCGCCACGGGCAGTCATTCCAGCCTGGTCTCCTTCGCGGCCACGCGCGGCACCGCCTACCAGATCGCTTTGGACGGATTTAACGGCGCCAGCGGCACCATCTCTCTATCTGTTAATCTGACGGCGACGCCCGCCCCGTCCAATAACAATTTTGCCGGCCGAATCGCGCTCCAAGGCAGAACGGTGACAACCTCTGGAACCAACATCAATGCCACCAAGGAAACCGGCGAGCCCAACGACGCCGGCAATGCAGGCGGTGCCTCTGTCTGGTGGAGTTGGATCGCCTCCGGCAGCGGTACGGCGACCGTTTCGACCGCAGGGAGTAGTTTCACTCCCTTGGTCGGGATTTATACCGGTACCACCACGGTTTCCGCCCTCACCCCTGTCGCCACCACAAGCACGGGTCTGGTCACCTTCTCCGCCAGCTTGGGAACCACCTATCAGATCGCCGTCGACGGATCGGGCGGCGTCACCGGCAATATCAAGCTGTCCATCAGCGGACCGGCGGCGCCTTCCGCTGCGGCCGCCGTGCCGACCAGCTCAAACGCCAGTTCGTCAGCCTCGGCCTTCGTGCCAGCCTCCAACAAGACGACAACCAGCACCAAATCCGCCTCGGCTGGTTCAAATCAGGGTTCTTCCGTCTCGATGGGGAGTATTAGTTTTGGCAGCTTCGATGCATCGACCCTCAACGATGTCGCTTGGAATGGTTCGCTCTATGTCGCCGTAGGCGTCGCTGGCCGGATTATTACTTCGCCCGACGGGATCGATTGGAAGCTACGCCAGTCCGGTACTACGGCGAACTTGTTGGCCGTCATGTGGGACGGAGTTGAGTGGGTCGTGGTGGGCACCGTGCCCGTTGCCCCCGATACAACTGGCAGTGTCAACCTGATCTCGCCTGATGGTGTTGTGTGGACCGTCAGCGGGCCTTAGTATCCCATAAACGGTTGAGCTCAGCGCAATACCCCTACTTCCGTCTTCACCGACTCAAACTCGATCCTCCAGATCAACCAGAAGTATATCGACATCTGGGCAGATCGCTCGGTCGCACTATACACCAGCACCGGCAGGGTGGGGGCCATTTTTTTCAGGGCGTGCACCAAAGCGCGGCCGTTCATCACCGGCATCATCAGGTCCGTCAGTACCAACTTCACCTCATCACGATGCTGGAGGTAGGCCCTCAAAAAAATGTGAAAAATCCACTTAGTTCAAGCCGTTACGGGACGAACAATGTGCTAGACTTGCCGGATGGGAATTACGCCAGACCCATAGGTATTAAAGCACGGGGAGCAGCGAGACCGGCTGAGTCGGCGCAGCGCATGCCGCGCTGCCGATATTGCTTTGACAGGACAAGGGAGTTGGCGAACTTGTCGGCCATGAGCAATATCTCTAGTATCCGCGCCCGGTTGCTGGCTGCCGTTTTGCTCACACTGTTGCCCCGTCTGGCCCGCGCGGAGGATACGTTGAGCACGGCCGTCCATCGCTGGCAGGAAAACGCTGGCCGCATCCGCGTGACGACAGACGAGGCGATGCTGGAAAAAGATTTTTCGCCCGACACGAAGTTCAAGGCCATGGGCGTGCTCGACACCATCGCCGGTGCGACGCCGACCGGTTTGCCGCCGGCCGGGCCGGGTGCCCCGGTGCCGGTCGTGAACATGCACGACCGGCGCCAGGCCGGCACGTTCGACCTCCTGCACCAGTTTGCCCGCGTGAATCTGGACATCGGCTATTCCCGTAGCGTCGAGAGCGATTACGCCTCTAATGGTTTTTCGCTGAACGCACTCTTCGATTTCAACCACAAGAACACGATGTTGCTCCTCGGCGTGGCGGGCACCTCGGACACGGAAAAGGTGCTCTTCCAGCCGTCAAGGGCGGACAAACGCGGCCGTAGCTTCATCGTCGGGCTGACTCAAGTCGTGGATAAGAACACCAGCGTGACGCTCGACCTCACCAATGCTCGTGACACGGGTTTTCTCAGCGACCCTTACCGCCTCATCGCGCAGGGGGCGTCGGTCTTTTTGGAAAATCGGCCCGACGAGCACGAGCGGTGGATTATTTTCGCCGGCCTGAACCACGCGTGGCCGGAATGGCACGCGGCGGCCGAGGCGAGCTATCGTTTTTATCGCGACACCTACGGCATTGTCAGTCACACGGCCGAGATATCTTGGCTGCAAAAATTACTCGGCGACCGGCTGGTGCTCGAGCTCGGCGTACGCGGGATGACCCAGAGCGCCGCAGATTTTTACCATGTTGACCTGAATGGCACAGGCATCGTGCCAGGTGCTCTCCCTAATCCGGCCGGGCCATTTTATTCTTCCGACTACCGTCTGTCGCGCATGGCGACACTCAACACCGGGGTGAAGCTGCAATGGATCGTCGCGCCGCAGCGCCTGACCATAGAGGCCGGCTTCGACCGCTATCAGATGCATGGCCGCGATCACGTCACGTCACCGAGCGCCTATGTGGACGCCAATCTGCTCCGACTTGGGCTCAAGCTATGGTTTTGACCGCGCCCCAACTCCGGCCAGGCCCGGTCGGCCGCCCGGCAGTCGCCGGAGACGGCGTGGCACCGTTGCGCCGGGTACGGTGGACGGCGCTCGGCACGGTGTGCGAGCTGCAGTTCGTGAGCGATGACGATCAACGCGCACAGGCGTTTATGACCGAGGCGCAGCGCTGGGTCGCCGAGTTTGAGGCGCGCTACTCGCGCTTCCGGCCCGAGAGCCAGCTCAGCCGCATCAATGCCGGTGCGGGCGGTGGCTGGCAGGAAGTGGATGGCGAAATGGAGCGGATGCTCGATTGTTGCGGAACGGTGTTTGCCCTGAGCCAAGGCACACTCGACGTGACGGCCCTGCCGTTGCTGCGCCTGTGGGATTATAAGGCCGCCGTGCCGAGCGTGCCGACAGCCGCCGCGGTGGCCGCCGCTCGCCAGCTCGTCGGTTGGACCAAGATCGAGCGCCAGCCCGGCCGGGTGCGCTTGCCGTTGGCAGGCATGGCGCTGGATTTCGGAGGGTGGGGG
>CAIQKQ010000277.1 GCA_903872425.1 uncultured Opitutia bacterium
GTCAGTATTCCACCGGCGTAGACCGTTGTGGTGGTGAGGCTGCTGCCGGTGCCTTGACTGTTCAGGCTCAGCGTTCCCGAGGAGTTGAGCACTCCGATGCCTGCCATGTTGCCGCCCACCAAGCTGAGGCTACCGTTGGAGTTTGAGTCAAGATTATGGTCAAGGTTGAGTGTAACCGAACCGGATTGCGCGATACTGTTCACTTCACCGCCGTTAGAGCTAAGACCACCGTAAATCGAGAGCGCGCCGCCAGAGACAAGGCTTCCCGATCCGAGGGAATCCGGGTTCACCGTAAGTGGTTGGCCCACGATGACGAGGCCGTCACTGTTTGCTATGCTGAGGGTTCCGGTAGAAATCACCACGTTACCGGTAAAGAGGTTGCTGCCGGACATAGTGACGGTGCCTCCACCCGATCTGACCAAGGTGCCGCTGGCTCCCAGGTTCAATGTTCCGCCCGTTGAAATGACCGAATCCTCACCCTCGTCCAGACCAGTCTCTGGCGGGTCGCGCATGACAAAAAGTACGAGCGCGCGACCCACCGTCATTGGCACACTGGCCTCGTAGCTCGCCGTGTCGGCATCGGCGTCCTCCAGGGCCACAATGTTCGCGGCCGGCACCAAGTCCCAATGGCGCAAGTCGGCCGACGCCAGCACCGCGAGCCGCAGCCCCGTGAGATCCTTGCGGGCACGGAATTGTAATGCGAGACGTTGCTCACCGCCGACCGTCACGATGGTTGTGACCGGCAGCAGGCTCGCGGGCGAAGAACCATCAAGGTTCATCGCGGAGGCGAGCAACGGCGGCAGATCGGCCACCGTCGGCGCAGGCAAATTAAGATCAGTGACCAACGCGGTGATCCAAGCCGCAGCGCCGTCAACGCCCACCGCCACCGCCACCGGATGCGTGCCTGTCGTGATGGCGCCAATGTCCGCCAACTCACCCGCACTAACATTGTCGACGAGTGACTGCGAGGCAGACCGGTTGAGCGAGAGCGCACCGGCTGCGGTGCTGCCAGAGTCGCTCACACTCGCCAACGCCGGGTTTGTGCTGCGAACCGATACGGTGAGCGTGACCGCAGAACTCGTAACAGAGCCGGAGGCATTGGTCACGACCACCGTGTAGCTACCGGAGTCGCTGGTGGCGACGCTTTCGAAGGTGAGGATTTCACCGGTGGCCCCGGAGAGCGTGGCGGTGCCTTTCTTCCATTGGTAGGTGGGCATGGGCAGGCCAGTGGCGACGACACTCAGGCTTACGGTCTGGCCCTCCGTCACCGTCAGACTGACGGGCGGTGTGATAATTTTGGGCGCGAGTTTGAGGGTGAGCGTGGCGGCAGAACTCGTCGCAGTGCCGGCGGTATTGGTGACAACGGCGCGATATTGGTTGGCGTTGAAAGTCGCACTGCCCGTCGTGGTGGTAATGCTCAGCGTGGCGGTGGTCGCGCCGGCCGCGCCGTTGCCGTTGTCAAGGTTGGCAAATTTCTCACCGCCGTCAGTCGAGACCTGCCACTGGAAGTTGAGAGGTGCTGAACCGCTGGCCGTCACGGTGAAGGTCGCGGTCTGGCCGGCTGTCACAGATTTATTCGCGGGCGGTGTGGCAATGACCGGGGCTTGCAAAACCGTGAGCGTGCGCGCGATGGCCGGCGCGGCGAGGAAGTTGGTGCCGCCGGTCTGCGTGGCCGTGATGGTGACTGTGCCTTTGCCGACGAGGGTCAGCGTGCTGCCGTTCACGGTCGCGACGGCGGGGTTTGAACTGGTGAAACTCACGGGCAAGCCCGAACTAGCCGTCGCAGTCAGCGCGAGGGGCTCGTCGCCGACTTTAGCGGCGGGCAACGCAGCAAAGGTAATGGACTGAGCGGCCTTCGCGATGACCAGTGACCCGCTCTTCGAACCGGTGCGGAGGTCATCGACGATAGTGGCGACTACGGTGTAGGTGCCAGCGTTGGTCGGCGGAGTGGTGCTGTTGTTGTAGGTGACGCTGACGGCAAGGTTGGCGGGTGTGGTTGTCACCCCTACATTCTGCGGCTTACCGGTAAATGTCTGCGCTAGGCCCGAGAGCGAGACGGTCGCCGGTCCTTTGCGGATGATGAGGGTGGCGGCGGCCGAGCCGGTACGGTTGGCATCCGTGATGGTGGCAAGCACAGGGTAGCTGCCGGGATTGGTCGGTGCGGTCGCACTGCCGTCGTAGGTGATGGCGACGGCGAGGCCGGCGGGGTTCGTGGTGACGGTGGCGGACTTTGAAGAGCCGGAGAAGGTTTGCGTCAGGCTGGAGATCGTCACCGTCGCGGCAGCCTTATTCACCGTAAGCGTCGCGGCCGAGCTGGTGGCGGTGCCAAGGGAATTGCTAACGACAGCACGGAAACGCGCACCGCTCATCGCGGTGGTCGTGCTGGCGATGGAGAGTGTTGCGGTCGCTGCACCGGTGATGCCAGCGCCGTTCGTCAAGGTCGTAAAGCTCTCGCTTTCTGCCGGCGCGCGCTGCCAGATGAAGGCGAGAGGCGCTGTCCCGCTCGCGCTCACGGTGAAGTTAGCCGTCTGCCCGGCCGTCACTGTGCGGGCGGCGGGCGCGGCGACAATGGCAGGAGGGGTCCGCACCGTGAGGGCGACAGCCGCACTTGTGGCTGTGCCAGCGATATTGGTCGCCACGAGACGAAACTGGTCGCCGTTCATCCCCGCCTGCGTTGCAGCGACAGACAGCGTCGCCGTCGTCGCTCCGGAGAACGTTGTGCTGTCAACTAGGTTGGCAAACGTGCTGCTACCCTTCGGCGCGCGCTGCCATTGGAGCGTGGGCGAGGGTGTGCCGGTCACTATCGCGCTGAGACTTGCGTCCGCGCCGACATTGACTGTTGCCGCCGTTGGGCCCGCTGTGAATTTCGGCACGGCCGGAAGTGCGACTGCCACACTAAAGCTCGTCGTCAGTTTCGCCCCGTCGAGGTCAGTGGCCGAGACGGTAACCGTGGCGCTTCCGCTCTTGCCCGCCACTGGCCGGAGCTGGAGCGTCTTGCCGCTGATGCTCACCGTCACGAGCGAGCCGCTCGATGAAGTGGCAGTGAACGCGAGCGGGGAGATGACCGCCATGGAGGTCTCAACGACGTTGGTGCGAGACAATGCAGAGGCCGACATCGGCATATGATCCCAAGCCGAGGCAAAGCCACTATTGTCGAAACGTTGCATGGCCGCCACGGCGTCAGCGACGGTCATGCCATTACCAACCACACGGCCGAAAACAGTGAAGCCGCCGTTTTGGCTGTCGAGCATCGCCCCGCCCGGAGTGGCCGCGTTGGTGTCCGCTAGGTTGACGAACCACTGGCTAGTCGCGCTGTTCGGGTCGTCGCCCAGCTTCGCCATGGCCACGGTGCCGCGTAAGTTGGAGACCCCCGGTTCGTTCTGCACCGCCGCGAATGCCTGTACAAAGCCAACCTGAACATCACTCGAGAAAGCAAAACCGCCGCCTTGGATGACGAAGCCCGGCTCCGAACGATGGATAATGTTTGCTGCGTAGCGTCCGGCGTTGATGTAGGCGAGAAAGTTGGCCACCGTGAGAGGCGCGTGCTGCGTGTCGAGTGCAAGGTCAATCGTGCCAGTCCCGAGCGTGCCGCGTCGCACCGTCACGCGCACCGCCGGACCTGGGACATCGGGGTCGGTGATGAACGCGCTGAGGTCAATGTTCTCCACCGCACCTACGAGGCTGCGCTCCGACAATGGCTGCGACAACGTCGGCGCGACATTGGCCGCGAGCAAACTATTGGCAAAGCCGAGGCCAAGCGCGAGCAGGGTAAAAAGCCGGGGAAACATGAGCGTGACGGAACGGGGAATAGCCAATTGCAAATCATCGGCACGGCAAGGGTAAAATCGACCAAACTGTCCGTTGAAAACAAGGAACGCCAAGAGTGTTCAGCAGCCAAAAAGCCAGATGCCGATGCTTGGCTTCATAGTAACTTAACTCAGGTTGCTTCGCCCGTCTTCGCCATCTTTTGATGCTTGAGCGCCGCCGCGATGAAGGCGGCAAAAAGCGGGTGCGGCTTGTCGGGTTTCGAGTGGAACTCGGGGTGACATTGCACCCCGAGAAACCAGGGGTGGCCCTTCAATTCGGCGACTTCGACGAGACCGCGCTGCGGGTTCCAACCGGAGATAACCAGGCCAGCGGCCTCGAGGCGCTCGAGGTAGCGGTTGTTGACTTCGTAACGGTGGCGGTGGCGCTCAGAGACGAGGCTTGTACCATAGGCCTTGCGCGCGAGCGTGCCGGGCTTGAGGCGGCAGTCGTAGGCGCCGAGGCGCATTGTGCCGCCCTTGGCGACGACATTGCGCTGCTCGTCCATGAGGGCAATCACGGGGTCGGGCGTGCGGGGATTGTTCTCCATCGAGTTGGCCAGCGGTAGACCGAGAACGTGGCGGGCAAACTCGATCACGGCGATTTGCAGCCCAAGGCAGAGGCCGAAATATGGCACCTTTTTTTCGCGCGCAAACCGAGCAGCCGCGATCTTACCCTCGGTGCCGCGGTTGCCGAAGCCACCCGGCACGAGGATGCCGTCGAGTCCGCGCAACTGCGCAAGGCCGCCTTTTTTCTCCAATTTTTCGGCGTCGATGCGGCGAACGGTCACGCGGCAGTTGTTGGCGATGCCGGCGTGGGTGATAGACTCATAGACGGACTTGTAGGCGTCCTGTAGCTCGATGTATTTGCCGACGACCCCGATGGTCACCGCGTGGCGCGGGTTGCGGAGCCGACGCACGATGCTGCGCCAGACGTTGTGGCGCGGCGGCGGGCGACGGAGGCCAAGATGAACCAGCACCTGCTCGTCGAGCCCCTCGCGCTGGAGTGCGAGCGGCAACTCGTAAATCGAAGCCACGTCGAGGCACGCGATCACCGAGCCGAGCGGGACGTTGCAGAACATCGAGATTTTTCCGCGTAGGTCGTCATCGAGCCGGCGATCGCAGCGGCACACGACGATGTGCGGTTGCACGCCGATCTCGCGGAGCTTGGCGACCGACTGCTGCGTGGGCTTGGTCTTCAGCTCGCCCGCCGCGCCGACGTAAGGGACCAACGTGACATGGATGAAAACGCAATTGCGCGGCCCGACCTCTAGGGCGAACTGCCGCAACGCCTCCAAAAACGGCAGTCCCTCAATGTCACCCGTCGTGCCACCGATCTCCGTGATGAGTACGTCCACCCCCTTGCCGCCTTCGTAAATGCGCCGCTTGATCTCATCGGTGATGTGCGGGATGACCTGCACGGTCTTGCCGAGGTAGTCGCCGCGGCGCTCTTTGGCGATGACGGCCTCGTAGATCTGACCGGAAGATAGGCTGTTGGCTCGCGATAGTTTGCCCGACGTGAATCGCTCGTAATGGCCGAGGTCGAGATCCGTCTCCGCGCCGTCGTCGAGCACATAGACTTCACCGTGCTGAAACGGGCTCATGGTGCCGGGATCCACATTGAGGTAGGGATCAAATTTTTGGATCCGGACGCGCAGGCCACGCAACTCAAGCAGCGCGCCGAGCGACGCCGCTGTGAGGCCCTTGCCTAATGAGGAAACGACGCCACCCGTGACAAAGATGTATTTCACGGGACAACACCGTGAGGCCCCGTCGCGCGCCCGCGCAAGGAAAAGTTGCGGAAAAGTATCTTCCGCAAGCAATCACAGCCGTCGTGCACTGAAACTTACCGCAGGCATTAGGTGCGGCCAGAAACGTTGGAGCCCTAAATTTCGGACTCGCGCGATGGATGGATAGTAAAGGAACGACTAAGGCGTGGATGGAGGGTAAGACCGCTTTAAGGCCGCCCAAATGGGGTGGACCCGCCATCACTCCCCTTCCCCATTAGTGACGCTACCGCGTTTTTCCCATCATGAACCGATAAAATCTGGGCCGAATATCCGCCCCAGCACACTCATTATCTGTCCGCCCCACCGACTTTCTCCTTTTCCCACCCAGTGGCTTGATTCTGTCTCCTGACTCCTGTCTCCTGACTCCTTTCCTCCTTCTGTCATGACCTCCGCCCAGCTCCGCTCGTCCTTCCTCGATTTTTTTGCCGCACACGGCCACACGCTCACGCCGTCGTCGTCGCTGTTGCCCGACTCCCCCGGCTTGCTCTTCACTAATGCAGGCATGAACCAGTTCGTGCCGATCTTTCTCGGCGACCGCGCGCCCGATGTCTCCAAGTGGGCCGGCGTCCGTCCCGCCAAGGACACCCGTGCCGCCGACACCCAGAAATGCATCCGCGCCGGCGGCAAGCACAACGACCTTGAGGACGTGGGCTTCGACACCTACCACCACACGATGTTCGAGATGCTGGGCAACTGGTCCTTCAGCGATTACTTCAAGAAGGAGTCACTCACCTGGGGCTGGGAGCTGCTCACCAAGGTCTGGGGCATCCCGCCGAAACGCCTCTTTGCCACCGTCTATTCCCCAAAACTCGGCGACCCGTCCGAATACGACCACGAGGCCGCCGCCATCTGGACCGGCCTCTTCCGCGCCGCCGGCCTCGATCCCGCCGTCCACATCGTCCCCGGCAACCGCAAGGACAACTTCTGGCAAATGGGCGACACCGGCCCCTGCGGCCCGTGCTCCGAGATTCACTTTAACTTGCTGGAAAACGACGACGAAGTCGAAGGCCGCATAGGCGTGAACAGTTCCTCGCCGCGCTGCATCGAAATCTGGAACCACGTTTTTATCCA
>CAIQKQ010000278.1 GCA_903872425.1 uncultured Opitutia bacterium
GGGAATGGTTCATGGGGGTATGCTATTAGTAAGGGGAAGAAGAAACGCCTGCAAACAAGCCGCTCGCCACGTTTTATGTCAAGGCGGGTACGGCAGGCTGAAGCCCGCCGTTCTCATCGCGGGTTCAGGGGTGTTTCTACGCGCAAGACGAGACGAACCTGGGCTAACTGGGTCGCCGCATTCCACAGCTCAAGGCCGACGTGTCTCGGTCGGTCTGTCCGGTTCTTTCCGTACTCCTGTCCGGTGGCTCAAACCGCCCACTTACAGTAGGTCCGCGGCGAGCTCGGCGAGCTTGCTGCGCTCGCCCTTGGTAAGCTTGACATGGGCGGAAAGTGCTTGGCCCCGCATGCGGTTCTGCGCGTACACCAAGCCATTGCTGCGCGAGTCCACGTAGGGGTTGTCAATCTGCGCGGGGTCACCGAGGAGAATGATCTTTGAGCCTTCGCTGATACGCGTGATCACCGTCTTGACCTCGTGCGGCGTGAGCTGCTGCGCCTCATCGAGGATAAAGAAGCGCCGCGCGATGGAGCGGCCGCGAATGAAGGCGAGCGCCTCGATCTCAACGAGGCCGCTGCGGATAAGCCGCTCGTAGGGCTTGAGCGGAGCGACACCGGCACCGCCGGCGCCACTGCTACCGCCGCCAGCATAGGTGATCGGCGGGTAGGGCGGCGCGATGGTGGCCGTGTGGTCGTGACGATTTTTCTTGGAAACCTTTTTACTCGCAAACTGCGGCTCCTTCGGCGGCTTGGAGGGGAGAAGCACCTCGAGCGCGTCAAAGTAGGGCTGGAGCCACGGCTTCATTTTTTCGTCGAGCGTGCCGGGCAGAAAGCCGATGTCCTTGCCGAGCGCGATGACCGGGCGGGTGATGGATACGCCGTCGTAGCGGGCGTGCTCATCGTGTGTCTGGTGCAGCGCGCAAGCGATCGAAAGCAAGGTCTTGCCCGTGCCGGCCTTGCCGGCACACGTGACGAGCGCAATAGTGTCGTCGAGGAGGGCGTCCATCAGGAACTGCTGCTCGAGGTTGCGAGCGCGGATGGGGATGCCGCCGGGGGCCTTCACAAAGTCGGGCAGGCACAGGCGGCGCACCAGACCGTCGCCGTAATAGCGCGCAGGCATGGTCTTGCCCTCATCAGAGCGTAGGAGAACATAGTCATTGAGCGCGAGACCGCGCGCGGCGGCTGCATCCAGATCAAAAGCACCCTCGGAGCAAAAGCGTTGCAGCTCATAAATCGTGAGCGGGATCTCGCGGTAGGCATCCTCCTCGTCGCCAGCGGGGACTTTGTCGTTGAGATAATCCTGCGCTTCGAGGCCAAGGGCACGCGCTTTAAGAGCGACGTTGACGTCTTTCGTCACGAGGATGGTCGGTGGCGGGTAGGCGGACTTGATGTACAGCGCGGCGGCGATGATGCGGTTGTCTTTCTTTGCCAGGTCGGGCAGGACAGCTCGGAGTTGATGCAGAATGGGTGAGCCGGCGAGCGCGGGATCGGCGAGGAGCGGATTGATAATAACCGAAAGTGTGCCGCCGGTCTCAAGGCGTACGCCCTCGAGCATGGCACGCGAATCGGGCAGCAACTCGGAGAGGAGCCGGTGCACCCAACGGGCGTTGCGCCCACGCTCCGTGGACTGTTCGCCCTTAATGGCGTCGAGCTCCTCGAGCACCTCGACGGGGATGATCAGGTTGTTGTCGGTGAATTTAAAAATGCTCTGCGGGTCGTGCAGGAGGACGTTGGTGTCCAAAACGTAGGATTTGACCTTCGCGGAGATTTTGAGCTTGGGCCTAGACTTGGAGGTGGCGGCCCCGACCGGAGTTTCCATCGGCATCGTAGTGTGGATGAGCTGGCAGGCAGGAACGTGAGGGTTTTTCGCCCGCTGTCCATGCCGGAAGTGTGAAACCACCAAAATTTCTCCCCGGCTACTGACACATAAATGTCACAACGACGGCCCGACTGCACTGCCTCTCGCGGATAAGTCAGACGCACGTTGCTTCGGCCGGGGTGTAGCCCACTGGCGCAGCAACTGCTCCGCCAGCGAACGCAGCATGAGGCGCGACGGCCCGCTTGCGCCCCCCTTTCCGACTAGCTCGCGAAATTCCGCCGCCACCCCCGCCCGCTCTCGGCAATATGCCGCCAACTCGGCCGCCACGGCATCGGCCGCCCCGTGGTCGTCGGCTGCGCGGGCGGAGAGGCGGGCGACCTTATCCTGCCAGTGCCGCCGCTCTTCGGGGCGTTGCACAATATGGTCGTGGACGGTCTGTTCCGTGCGGTTGAGGCTCATGCGGCCACCGTGCGCGGCGGATCGGGAAAAACAACTTTTAAACCCCTCGCCAAACCAGCATTGCATTTTCTTCACACCTTATCCAACTTCCTGTCCGATCACTTATCATCATGTCGAAATTCAAAGAACAAATTCCTGGCGTCCTCGTCACTGTCCTCCTCCTCGGCGGACTCGTTGTGGGCTGCGCCTACTACGTTAATGGCACCATCATACCTGAGATGGAGGCCAAGCGCACCAA
>CAIQKQ010000279.1 GCA_903872425.1 uncultured Opitutia bacterium
GGGCTCCACTTTCGGAATCGACGCAACCTTACCATTGCGTGAGCCGCCGCTTGCGTATGCGCTCCCGATCTCCATGCAACTCGATCTTCCGCCTGGCGATTTCGCCGGATACCTCTTTGACCTGGACGGCACGCTCATAGACACGATGCCGGTGCACTTTATCGCCTGGCAGGCGGCGTTGCAGGACGCGGGGTTGCGCGGACCGCTCGACGAAGACTATTTCTACAGCCTGGGCGGAATGCCGACGCCACGCGTCGCTGAGCTGATGGGCCAGCGCTATGGCTTGACCCTCGACCCACTACGCGTGTCACACGAAAAAGAGCTGCGTTACCTTGAGGTGCTAAAAGCCGGGGTTCCACTCATCACACCGGTGGTGGAGTTTGCCCGTCGCATCGCATTAACGCACCCGCGCGCCATTGTGACGGGCGGCGCGCCCGACGTCGCATATCCTTCGCTCGCAGTGTCCGGGCTGGCGGTGTTGTTCGACCTCGTGGTCACGCCGCACGATGTGCCGCCGGGCCGGGGCAAGCCCGCACCCGATATGTTCCTGCTGGCGGCAGAGCGCATGGGCGTGCCACCCGACAAATGTCTCGTGTTTGAAGACGCCGAGCCAGGTCTCGCCGGTGCCCGCGCGGCCGGGATGCAGGTCGTGCACGTGCCCAGCCGACGCTGAGCACGACGGGCAACACCGGTTGCTCCAATGGAATTATACTCTCGGTTGGTTTCACAACCGCGTCATCGTTCTTCCCCTTAGGGAAGCGGCCGTGTTTTGTACGATCACATGGAGTTCGACCTTGATCAACGTACCGCGGCACTCGGCGTCGGCGAGTTGTCTGCTTTCGCCATCGGCCCGCGCGACTCAGGCGACGGGCCGTCGGGCGTTTGGCGTGCGCAATTAGGCACGCGCTGGCATCAGGAGTTGCGCGCGCAGACCGCCGCTGTCATGTCGGCCGCGACCTTCGAGGTCGCCATC
Organism: uncultured Opitutia bacterium; assembly: GCA_903872425.1. Taxonomy (GTDB): domain Bacteria; phylum Verrucomicrobiota; class Verrucomicrobiia; order Opitutales; family Opitutaceae; genus CAIYUN01. The sequence continues at coordinate 974 of CAIQKQ010000279.1, forward strand.
GTCGGAAAGGTATTCCACGGCGGTTGGACGCTTACGCTCACCGGCCGTATTGACCAGCTCATCCCCGCGGAGGCCGCCGACGGCGCGGCCACGTTGCGCGAGATCAAAACCACGCTTCGTCCGCTTCCCGCTGACGAGCGAGTGCTGCGCGCTGACTATCCCGAGTATTTCGCCCAGCTCGCCGCTTACCTCGCGCTCGCCCGAATTGAAGCCGAAAAACCAAAATCCCCATACCAAAATCTAAAATGCGCTGCGTCGGCTGTCCGCTGGCGCGGCGAATTGGTCTTCGTTGAGGCTGGCAGCGGCCTCGCGCAAACTCTCGCGCTTACGCTGGCCGACGACGGCCTGTTCCACGCGCGGTTGGAGGCGGTGGTCGGGTTCCTCAACCTCCGGCTGCGCGCCCGCGATCGTTTGCGCGCGCTGCGGTTTCGCCCCGCGTTTTCCGCGCTCCGTGCCGGCCAAGAAACCACGCGCGCCGACCTCGACGCCGCGCTGACCGCCGCGCCCTGTGTGTTATTCGAGGCGCCGACCGGCTTCGGCAAAACCGGCGTACTCCTTGAAACCGCGCTCGCTCAACTCCACGCCGGCCGTTTCAGCCGCCTCATTTATCTCACGAGCAAATCCACCGGCCAGCTCCATGTCGTCCAAACGCTCGCCGCGATGACCGCCGGAGAAAAAAGCAGCGTCTCTGTCTGGCACATGCGCAACAAGCGCGAGCATTGCGTCAACGCTGTCTTCCAATGCACGCGCGATTCGTGCGCCTATCTCGCTGACGTCGAGGCGCGCTGGCCAAAGAGTGGTCTCGCGCGTTTTTACATGCTGGAAAACCAGCTGCGCGACCTCACCACGCTCCGCGAAGCCGGACGCGATGCGCGCATCTGTCCCTACGAGATCACGCGCGCTGCGCTCGCATTCAACGACGTGTGGGTCGGTGACTACAATTACGTCTTCGCGCCCGCCAACCGAGGCATTTTTTACGACCAGCCCGGCTTTGCGCCCGCCGAGACGCTGCTTGTCGTGGATGAGGCGCACAATTTGCCCGCGCGCGTAGCCGACGCCCACTCGCACACCGCACGCGCTGACGACTGGCCCGCGCTGCTCGCCGAGTTGGAAACCCAGTCAGCGCCGGCGTCGCTCACGCGCGCCGTAAACGCATTCGCGCGGCTGCTCGCCGCGCTCACGCCGTGCGACGCGCTCGATCCCGCGCAGGAAGACGACCTCGCCGACGCGCTGAAGACCGTCGCCAAGCAGATAACTTCGCTGCCGATCGACCATGCCGCGCTCGGCCCGTATTTCGCAGAGATGCTCTGGGAAACCGTCGCGCTCGACGCGTGGCTACTCGAGGGGACGTTCCCGCGCCTGCTCTGGTGCCCACGCGCGGGCGAGCTGCGTTTTACTTGCCTCGACGCCTCCACGCTCATCGGCGAGACATTGCGCGCCTACAGTGGCGTCATTTTCGCGACGGCCACGCCGGGGCCATCGGAGATTTTCGCGGAGGCCTGCGGGCTGACGGGATCAACGGTGGAACGCGACGTCCCGGTGCGTTCAGAGCCAACCGAGCGCGCTAGGGACGCCGCGCTCTACCCTCAAACCTCCGTGCTCGAAATCGGAAAAAGCCCCCCCTTCGCGCGCATTACCGCGCACACACCTTGGCGCGAGGGTGCGTACGATGTCGCCTACGATGTCCGCGTGGACACCACCTACCGCCAGCGTGCCCGCCACCACGCCACCACGGCGGCGACGGTCGCCGTGGTGTGCGCCGCCGCGCGCGGGCCGATCGCGGTGTTTTTTCCCAGCTATGCCTACGCTGAGGCCGTCCAACTCGAGCTGGAGAACGCGCATGCGGCCATCCGCGCTGTGCGCCAGCCGAAGTCCGCCGATCTCGCTACGCAAACTGCCTGGATGGAGGAGACGCTCGCCCTCGCCGACGCGCTGTTCCTCGTGCTCGGCAGCGGCTTCGCCGAGGGCATTGACCTACTCGGCGGGCGCGTGACGCACGCGATGGTCGTCGGCCCCGCGCTCCCCGAAGTCAATGCTGTGCAATCGGCCCGCCTCGCCACGCTAGAGCGCGCCGGCCTGCCGCGCGATGCGGCGTTTCGGCGCGTGTATCAGGTGCCAGGGATGCAGCGCGTGAACCAAGCCGTCGGCCGCCTCGTGCGCGCCCCCGGCCAGTGCGCGAAAGTGCTCCTGCACTGCCACCGTTTCCTTGAGCCCAGCTACGCAGCGCTGCTCGACCCCGCCTACCAGTTCGGCGCGACGATTAACAACGAAGAGGAACTGGCCGCGTGGCTGGCTGGATAACGCTCAAGAAACTTTGCTCTGAGTACTGGCTTTAACCAACTTTGTGATCACCTCACCAAAAGTGATCTCGGAAAGATTGGTCCAAAAATCTTCGGACATCTCGACTGAAAAATGTCGTTCGACAGCAATAATGGCTTCAACCGCTGCCAAACCGTCAGACCTATCACAAAACGGAATGTCAGCGGGATCTTCTGGCAAGAACACAGCCGTTTTTGGCCAACGTAAGGTTTCAATAAGAATCTTGGTTACTTTCGCAGCAGCGTCGCGTTTTTCCAAGCCAAGCTCGTCCCACACCTGAAGATCGTGAGCAGGGCGTGCCTTCA
>CAIQKQ010000280.1 GCA_903872425.1 uncultured Opitutia bacterium
AGAACTCGGTGGGTTGAAACTCAAAACCGTCGGCCCCTTTCGCGAAGCCACCGTACATCTGGATGAGCGGTGATATTTCCAAACCGACGATACTGTAGTTGCCGGCCGCGGCGACCTGCAGCCCACCGTCCCGCATGTGGAAGTTGACGACACCCGGCATGAGCTTGGCCGTGACGAAAGCCGGCTCGGTCGGCTTCTCGGTTTTCGCGGGTGGCTTAGTGTCTTTCGCCTCCTTGGCTTTATCGGCCAACGAAGCGTTTGTGGCCGGCAGCGGTACGGCGGGCTTCGGTGGTGCGGGCGGGGGCGGCGCGAGCTTGGCGATTAGGGCGTTGAGTTCGGCCTCACTCAACGCGATGCCACCAGGCTGACCGCTGACGAACGACTGATGTTTCGCGGCCCAGCCGCCGCCACCGGTCGTCCCGCCCTCAACGAAACGCACTGTATGATAAAGCAAGGAGTTATCGGATAGCGTCTCCTTGGCCAAGCTCTTCTCATTTCTTTTCTCGACAGGCTTGAAGACGAGGTAAGTCGCTCCGAGCACCCCACCAAGGGCTAGGCTTAATATGACGCTGAAAACAATCTCAACGAGACCAGGGCCGCGGAGTTTGCGGTCCAATTTTTCTTCGGAAGTTGCCATGGCAAATATGGGTTGGGACGGGCCGCGGGGCCGCCCGAGAGCTTGTGCGGTCTGGGGCGCTTGGCGAGCATTGTTTGCAGGCAACGTCCCCGTGATTTAAAACTCCGCCGCGCTAGAATCGCACGCTCACGCTGCTTCCCTCGAGGTCAATCAGTCGACGGCCGGATGCGCCTGAGGGCAGGTTGTTGGCCAGTCGGCGGCTGACGCGCTCGCGGGCCTGCGCCTCGGTACTGGCCACGGCCTGACGCCAGAAGGCGTTAGACGGGCGGGCCATACTCACAATCTGGAGCGCAGTCGGGACATGGACCGAAGATGCGGTAATCTGTTCCGGAGGCAAAACGGAATCGGCTGGTATGACGGCGGGAAATTCCGAAAGTGTGCTCGTCACGGGAAACGCGTCTAGCTCGGCCACAAGAGCGGAGAGACTCGGCGTCATTGGCACGGTGAAGTCGGTACGCCCAAGCGTGATACTGCCATTGACCGCCACCGGCAAGGTGGTCGCAGCCGGCCGGCTTTGTGCCGCAGTCGCAAACGGAGGCACTTCTGCAACGGCCTCAACCACGGCCACGGCTGGCGTCGCCGACTCCGGCGCGGCGACCGGTGGCGGCTGAGTAGAGTTTTGGGCAAGAACCACTGTGGTTTGAGCCGGTGCACGGCCGGAGGTCTCGCTCGCATTCGCCACCGCCGGTGCGAGCGCAACCCGAGTGTGAGTTGCGAGCGGCTGGAGAACCGTGGACTGGTTACTAGCAAAATTCAGTCCGGCCAGCACACCAGCCGCGGCTGCACCCAGCGGAGCTACGACCCGCAGCAATGCACCCCGCAAACGCGTCCACGACACATCCCACCAAGGACGCCGTGCGACGAGCGCAGCGAGCTGCTTAGCGCGTAGCTCACGGTCGAAATGCGACCAAAACTCGGCGTCGGGCCGCTCCGCACGCTTGAGGTGGAGGAGTTCCTCGACAGTGACCTTTGGACGGCGGTCGGACATGGTCAGCGGTTCAGATAGGGTTGCAACTCGGCCTGCAAGAGCTGTTTGGCGTAATGGACGCGTGAACGCACAGTGCCGACGGAGCAGCGCATGACGCGGGCGATTTCCTCGTGGCTGAGGCCTTCAATTTCGAAAAGGGTGATCACAGTGCGATGCTTGATAGACAATTTTTGCAGCGCTTCGTTCAATTTTTCCTGCAGTTCTCTCGCGAAAGTTTCTCGATCCGCCCCGGTGGCATCGGTCAACCTGGCAAGCAGATCGGCCGTCGGACCATCTTCCTGGAGTTTTTCAAGGCTGAAAAACGCTGCCTGCCGCTGCCTCCGCAAGTGTGTGAGCGTGGTGTTGACGGCGATGCGATAGAGCCAAGTAAAAAACGAAGACTGCCCCTCAAAACGGTGGATGGACTGGAACGTCTTGATAAACACGTCCTGCGCAAGGTCGGCTGCGTCTTCGCGATTGGAGGTCATCTGGTAGATCAGACCCACAATCCGTTCTCGATAACGGAGGATGAGTTCGTCAAACGCCGCCACCTCGCCGGCCTGCACCCGGGCGACCACCATCTGGTCTGCATCGGCCTCCAGCCGGCGCTCCGGCGAGAGCACCAGCGGTTTGGCAAAG
>CAIQKQ010000281.1 GCA_903872425.1 uncultured Opitutia bacterium
CATGTCCTTCTCCTTCATTGATACCCACGTTCATTTTTGGGATCGCGGCACGCTGCCTTATCCTTGGCTCGACGAAGTGCCGTCGATTGCCGGCCGGCACACGCCACGGGAATTACAGGCCGAGGCAGGGGAGAGCTTCCCAGAGAAAATCGTCTTCGTCGAATGCGGCGCGCCGTGGCTCGATGAAGTGCAGTGGGTCGAGCGGCTGGCCGCCGACGAGCCACGTATCGCGGGCATTGTCGCCAAATGCATGGTCAATGAGGGCGCCGCCACGGAAGCCAAGCTCGCCGAGCTGAAACGCCATCCGCTGGTGCGCGGCGTGCGCCATATGATGCAGCACGAGCCCGATGCGGATTTCTGCGCACGTCCGGAGTTCATTGCGGGCGTACAGGCGGTTGGCGCGGCGGGACTGAGTTTTGATCTCTGCTGTTTCCATCATCAAATGGCCGCGGTGGTTCGCTTGGTCCGGGCCTGCCCTGGCACCCGCTTCATTTTGGACCATTTTGGCAAACCCGGCATCCGCGCCCGGCTGCTCGATCCGTGGCGAGAACACCTGCGCGAGCTCGCTGCCCTGCCCAACGTCGACTGCAAGCTCTCCGGTCTCATCACTGAGGCCGACCACGCCGCGTGGCAGCCGGCCGACCTGAAGCCCTATGTGGATCACGTCCTCGCCACGTTTGGCTCCGGTCGCTTACTCTTCGGCGGTGACTGGCCGGTCGCGAAACTCGCTGGCGCTTATCCGCGCTGGCTCGACACGGCGCGCCGGCTCGTCTCGCATTTACCCACCGCCGAGCAGGACGCCATCTTCCGGCGCAATGCGCTCCGGGTCTATCGCCTCGACTGAAACATGTTTTCCCTCGCCGACAAAATCGCTCTCGTGACTGGCGCCGGCTCTGGCATCGGCCGGGCCATCGCGCTCCTCTTCGCTCAGCAGGGGGCGTTCGTGTGGGTCGTTGACCGCGACCTTTCTGCCGGTCGCGCCACCGTTGACGCTATTCGCGCTGCGTCAGGCCGCGCCGATTTTGCCGAGCTTGATGTTAGCGACTCCGCCGCTGCCTTGGCACTCGCCGGCCGGGTGCCGACGCTCGACATCCTCGTCAACAATGCCGGCATCGGCCACGTGGGCGGCCTGCTCGCCACCACCGCCGCTGATCTCGACCGCCTCCACGCGGTGAATGTCCGTGGCGCGTTTAACCTCTGCAAGGCCTTCGTGCCCGCGATGCTCACCCAGGGACGCGGCAGCGTGATCAATCTCGCCTCGGTGAGTGGGGTCGTCGCCGTGCGCGACCGCCTCGCGTATAACGTCACCAAGCACGCGATCGTCGGTCTGACCAAGTCGCTCGCCCTCGACCATTCGCACACCGGCGTGCGTTTCAACGCCATCTGCCCTGGCCGCGTTGAGACCCCGTTTGTGCAGTCGCGCATCGCCGAGTATCCGGACCCCGCGCAGGCCCGCCGTGAGATGTCGTCCACGCAGCTCAACGGCCGCATGGCGCGGCCCGAGGAGATTGCCGCTGCTGCGCTCTACCTCGCTGCCGACGAGTCGGCGATGGTCACGGGATCAAATCTGATGATTGATGGCGGCTGGAGCGCGGGGAAATGAGCGGAGGGAGGCGGGGAATCTTGAAAACTGATCATCGGGCAGCGGAAATCTGGTGATTTAAGCGACGTGACGCGCACCGCCGCCGGGACCCAATTTCACGATTACAGATTTTCAGTTTAACGATTTGAGATTTCAAAACGAACGAGGGCGGGCGAGCACCCAATCTCAATTTCAAATTTTGATATCCATTTCAGATTTGAGAGGGCGGGAATCTTGAAAACTAATTATCGGGCAGCGCGAACAATGGAAACTGAAAATCTGGTATCGCACATCTGAAGATTTTACAACCAACTGAGCGCGGTCGAGTACCCGATCTCAAATTCAAGATTACCCGATTACCCGATGACCGATTTCACGATTCCCACAGCCCGTTCACACACAGGGCGCATCACTGGCCTCCGCGTGCTCGACGTGCGTTTCCCGACTTCGCTCTCGCTTGATGGCTCGGACGCGATGAATCCCGACCCGGATTACTCTGCCGCCTACGTGGTGCTTTCCACCGATCGTGGCGACGGCGTCGAGGGGCACGGTCTCACGTTCACCATCGGTCGAGGCAACGATATCGTCGCCGTGGCGATCGAGGCGTTGCGCCCGCTCGTCGTCGGGCAATCGGTTGCGGCGTTCACGTCGGCTCCCGGCGCGTTTTGGAAACACCTCACCGGCGACTCGCAGCTGCGCTGGATCGGTCCGGAAAAAGGGGTGATCCACCTTGCGACGGCCGCCGTCGTCAACGCGCTCTGGGATCTTTGGGCGAAACTGGAGAGAAAGCCGCTCTGGAAACTCCTCTCCGACCTCACACCCGCGCAGATTGTCGAGTTGGTGGACTGGCGGTACCTCACCGATGCGCTCACACCCGCCGAGGCGCTGGCCAGCCTGGAAAAGCTCGCGCCGACTCGCGCTGCCCGTGAGGCCGAGATGCGCCGCGACGGTTATCCGGCCTATACCACCTCCGCGGGTTGGCTGGGCTATGACGATGCGAAGATCCGTCGCCTGTGCCGCGAGGGCATCGCGGAGGGTTTTACGCACTTCAAAATGAAGGTCGGCGCCGACCGCGCCGACGACCTGCGCCGTGCCGCCATTTTTCGCGAGGCACTCGGGCCGGATCGCGGCATCATGATTGACGCCAACCAACGCTGGGACGTCGGCACCGCTATTGAGTGGACCAAGGCCCTCGCACCGTTCCGGCCGTTATGGATCGAGGAACCGACTTCACCCGACGATATCTTGGGACACGCCGCCATCGCGCGCGCGTTGGAGCCGTTTGGCATTGGGGTCGCGACGGGCGAGCACTGCCATAATCGCGTCATGTTCAAGCAACTCCTCCAAGCGCGCGCCATCGCCTACTGTCAGATTGATGCGTGCCGCCTCGGCGGCGTGAACGAGGTCGTGGCCGTGTTGTTGCTCGCGGCGAAATTCGGGGTGCCCGTCTGCCCGCACGCCGGTGGCGTCGGCCTGTGCGAATACGTGCAGCACGAGTCTATCTTTGACTATATTTGCGTCAGTGGTTCGTTGACCGGGCGTATCACCGAATTTGTGGACCACCTGCATGAACATTTCATTGATCCCTGCGTGGTGCGGGGAGGGCGCTACCAAACCCCGCTCGCGGCGGGTGCGAGCGTCACGATGAAACCCGCTGCGCTGGCCGATCATACTTACCCGAACGGCTCGGTCTGGCAAAAGCTCAGGAAAGTGGATTGACCGCCAGTTCCCCACTGTGCCTCATGAACGCTGCTCGTGGCGGACTGCCGGTTCGCCCATCATCTTAATACCTCAACTACGTTTCCCCATGAATAAACTCCTCACCTGGTCCCTGCTCGCCCTTGCTCCCTTGGCCGTTTTCGCCGCCGGCGAAACCATTGCGGTCATCCCCAAAGGCACCACTCATAGCTACTGGAAATCTGTCGAGAGCGGCGCCCGCAAGGCCGGCGCCGAGCTCGGCGTCGAAATCATCTGGAAAGGCGCGCTCAAGGAGGACGACCGCGCTTCACAGATCGCCATTGTGCAGCAGTTCGTCTCGTCGGGCGTAAGCGCCATCGTGCTCGCGCCACTGGACGACACTGCGCTCCGCGCGCCCGTGAAGAGCGCCAACGACCGCGGCATCCCGGTGGTCATTTACGACTCGGCGCTTAAGGGCGAGCCGGGTAAGGATTTTGCGAGCTTTGTCGCCACGAATAACCGGGTCGGCGGCGAGATCGCTGGCACCGAACTGGCGCGACTGCTTGGCGGCAGGGGCAAGGTCGTGCTGTTGCGTTACCTCGAAGGATCGGCGAGCACGACGGAACGCGAAGAGGGCTTTCTCTCGGTGATGAAAAAGAACCCCGGGATCAGCGTCATCGTGGACAACCGCTATGCCGGCGCGACCATCAGCTCCGCCCAGGACGCGGCCTTGAACCTCATTGATAAGATCCGTGAGGCCGACGGCATTTTCTGCCCCAATGAGTCGCCGACGCAGGGCATGATCCTCGCTCTCCGTCAGACCGGGCTCGCTGGTAAGAAAAAATTTGTTGGCTTCGACACCTCCGACTTTTTGCTCGCCGCGCTGGAAAAAGGCGACGTGCAGGGCTTGGTCGCGCAAAACCCCGTCCGCATGGGCTACCTTGGAGTCGTCACCGCCGTGAAGAAAGTGCGGGGAGAAAAGATCGAGGCCAACATTGATACCGGCTGCGTGCTCGTGACGAAAGAAAACCGCAGCTCAGCCGAGGTCAAAGCGGTGCTCGGGAACTGAACGGAGGGGAAACGGAAAACTGAAAATCGGGCATCGGGAATCTGGTGACTTACCAGACGTGGCGCGCACCGCGGCCGGAATCCTATTTCACGATTACAGATTTTCAGTTTCACGATTTGAGATTTCAAAACGATCGAGGGCGGACGGCTACCCGATCTCAATTTCAAACTTGAGAGGGCGGGAATCGTAAAAATTGTAAATCGGGCAGCGGAAAACTGGTGATTTACGCGACGTGGCGCGCACCGCCTCGGAATCCTATTTCACGATTACAGATTTTCAGTTGCACGATTTGAGATTTCAAAACGAACGAGGGCGGGCGGCTACCCGATCTCAATTCCAAATTTGAGAGGGCGGGAATCGTAAAAACTGTAAATCGGGCATCGGAAATCTGGTGATTTACGCGACGTGGCGCGCACCGCCGCCGGGACCCTATTTCACGATTACAGATTTTCAGTTGCACGATTTTAGATTTCAAAACGAATGAGGGCGGACGGCCACCTGATCTTTATTTCAAATATGATTTCAAACCGAACGATTGCCAAACTGATGTTGCGCTCGGTAACACGATTCCCTCACACCTGTTGCCATGTCTTCTCTCCTCGAACTCCG
>CAIQKQ010000282.1 GCA_903872425.1 uncultured Opitutia bacterium
CCGCCGGCCCCGGCCACCGCCGCCGCGGCTCCGATCGCACCGGCCAATCCTGCCGCACCGGCCGCCGGTCCCGGCGCGCGTCGTGGCGGACGCGGCCCCGGTGGTGCCAATGCCAACGACGCCATCGGCACGCCGGTCGGCCAGAAGTCCATGAACAGCCACATCCATATCCTGGAGGGCCTGACCGCGCTGCTCGAGGTCTGGCCCGACCGGCTCGTGAAGGAGCGCGTCCAGGAAGTCTATGATCTTTCACTGGCGAAAATCTACAGCGAGCCGGGCTACCTGAACATGTTCTTCAACGCCGACTGGTCGGTCGTGCGCCCCGCGCGCGGCGGCGACAGCTACGGCCACAACATCGAGGCCGCCTATCTGCTCACCGACACCGCCAAGGTGCTCGGCCGGCCCGACGACGCCAAGGTCTGGGCCGCCGCCCGCCAGCTTGTGGACCACGCGCTGGCCAACGGGTGGGACCAGGCCAACGCCGGCTTTTACGAGGAGGGCAACCTCGACGGCTCCGCCATCACCAAGGCTAACAAGTGCTGGTGGGTCGAGGCCGAGGGCCTGTACGCGCTTTTGCTCCTCCACTCGCATTTCGGAAAGGAGACGACGAAGTATTGGGACGCCTTTGTGCAGCAGTGGAATTTCATCACGGCGCACCAGCTCGACCAAGTGAACGGCGGCTGGTATTCCTACGTCACGCCCGACGGCTCCGCTCCCACCGCTCAGGCCGCTAACAGCAAGACCGACCAGTGGACCGAAGGCTACCATCAGGGCCGCGCACTGCTGAACACCGCCGCATTGCTGAAAAAGCTCGCCGCCACGAAGTGAGGCCAAGACGAGCGTCCGAGGAGCTGGATTCAAGCGCTACGATCCAGATCTGTCAACAGTTGACATAATCTCGCACTTGAATTCATGCCGATCCATAAACAATGCTTATTCACCCTACAAGAAGAGGCCCCCATCATGAAAACCCCCCACTGCAAAAAACTCGCCGGGCTCGCCGCCCTGTTCGCCAGCCTGTCACTTGGCACGACTGCCACGTTTGCCCAGCAAAGTCCCGCCACGGGCGATCTGCCCCAGCCGCTGACCCTCACCAACCAGCAGGATCACGACCTGATGATGAAATTGCTCGGAGTCGAAAGCGTCCGTCCCGGTGCCAGCGGCACCAACGGCCTGCCCAATTCCGCCAACTACGACGAGACCAAGGCCGTCGCGGCCTCGCCCATCCCTGACGTGCTCACGCTCAACAACGGCCAGAAGGTCACCACACCCGCGCAATGGTGGAACCAGCGCCGGCCCGAGATCGTCGAGATTTTTGACCGCGAGTTTTATGGCCGCGCGCCCGAGCTGGCGAAGACCATCAAGGTGACGTGGACCGTGACCAGCACCACGCAGGGCAACACCGGCGGCATCCCCACGGTCACCCGCCAGCTCAACGGCCATGTGGACAACTCCTTTTATCCGCTCATTGACGTGAACATCCAGGCGTCGGTCACCACGCCCGCCAACGCCACCGGCAAGGTACCGGTGATCGTTGTGCTCAGCGGTGGTGGCGGCGGCGCGCCCCGTGGTGCCGCGGCCGCCGGCCCGGCCGGGGCGCGTGGGGCACGCGGTGCGGCGGCCCCCACCCTCGCCGGTCAGGCACTGCCGACGCTTGATCAGTTGCAGACCGCGCTGACCCTCACTGAGGCGCAGATCGCCGCCATCCGACCCATCATAGAGGCCAGCACCAAGGCCCAGCAAGACCTGACCGGTCTCCAGACCACCGCCGCCAATCTCCGCGCCGCCCTCAATGACAAGATCGGCGCGATCCTGACCGACGCGCAAAAGCCCATGCTCGCGCAGGCGCTCAACCCCGCCCCGGCAGGCGCGCGTGGCGGCGGACGCGGCGGTCCCGGCGCCGGCGTCTCCTGGCAGCAGCTGGCGTTGGAAAAAGGCTGGGGCTACGGCAGCCTCAACACCGGCAGCGTGCAGGCCGACAACGGCGCGGGCCTCACGCGGGGTATCATCGGCCTCATCAACAAGGGGCAGGCCCGCAAGGCGGACGACTGGGGTGTGCTTCGGACCTGGGCCTGGGGCTTCAGCAAGCTCATGGATTTCTTCGAGACCGACAACCTGGTGGACGTGAAGCAAGTCGGCGTCGAGGGCCACTCGCGCTGGGGCAAGGCCACCGCTGCGACGATGGTTTATGATTCGCGCGTCGCCATCGGCTACGTCAGCTCCTCTGGCGAGGGTGGCGCGAAGATCTGGCGTCACCTCATGGGCGAGACCGTGGAAAACCTCACCGGTTCCGGCGAGTATCATTGGATGGCTGGCAACTTCATCAAATACGGCGGTCCGCTCACCGTGAACGACCTCCCCGGCGACGCGCACGAGTTGGTCGCACTCATCGCGCCGCGCCCGGTGTTTGTGGGCGGCGGCAACAGCGGCGACGCCTGGCAGGATCCGCACGGAATGTTCATGGCGGCGGCGGGCGCCAGCCCGGTATGGGAACTGCTCGGCAAAAAAGGGCTAAGCAACGATGCGTTGGGGATCAACCATCTCACCATGCAATCCCCGATGACCGGCGTGCAGGTGCCGGTGATTGACGGTGACATCGGCTTCCGGCTCCACGAACAGGGGCACACCGATGCACCGAACTGGCCCACCTTCATCGAGTTTGCCAGTCGCTACCTCCACGCGCCGGGGCATTGAGCTGCCAGCCAGTATCTGTGAGGAAGAGAACCCTCTCCTCTCGGCAGCCAAAACAGTGCCGTCACTCAAGATTCATGCTGCTCGTGTCGGGCGGGTGGCAGCACTTCGCTGCCTTTTCAGCACCTGACCATTTTCACCGCTCACCCCAACCTACCTCTCCATGCGTTCGCTGCTACTCATCGCCCTCGGTCTCGCCTTGCTTCCGCGCCAGGCCTTGGCCCTCGGCCAGGAAAAATACGTCGCCCTCACCCCGAGCGCCGGAAGCTTCGCCCTCGCCCAGGGCGCCTCGGCCGCCGCCATCTATGTGGACTCCGCCGACTGGCCGGGCGTCGTCCGCGCGACCAAGGATTTGCAGGCGGATGTGAACCGCGTCACCGGTCTCACGCCCGCGCTGCCAGGCGATGCCTCCGCCCTGCCCGCCACCACTGTCATCATCGGCACCGTCGGCAAGAGCCCGATCATTGACCGCCTGGTGCGCGAGGGGAAAATTGACGTGAGCGGCATCCGCGGCAAGTGGGAGTCGTTTTTCCTCCAGACCGTCGCCAACCCGCTCCCCGGCGTGAGCAGCGCGCTCGTCATCGCCGGCAGCGACAAGCGCGGCACGATCTATGGCATCTACGACCTCTCGGAGGAGATCGGCGTGTCGCCCTGGTATTGGTGGGCCGATGTGACGCCCCGCCATGCCGACTCGCTTTTCGTGAAAGCCGGCAAGTTCGCACAGGGCGAGCCGAGCGTGAAATACCGTGGCATTTTCCTGAACGACGAGGCGCCCGACCTGAGCGAGTGGGTGCGCGCAAAATACGGCAATGTCACCGGCCTCCCCGGCGTGCCGGCCACCACCGCTAACTACGGGCGCGAGTTTTACACCAAGCTCTTCGAGGTCCTGCTGCGGATGCGCGGCAACTACCTCTGGCCCGCGATGTGGAACAACGCCTTCAACGAGGACGACCCCGCCAACGCCCGCCTCGCCGACGAGTACGGCATCGTCATGGGCACCTCCCACCAAGAGCCGATGCTCCGCGCGCAAAAAGAGTGGGACCGTATTCCGACGCAGCAGCGCGGCGGCAACTGGAACTGGAGCAACGTCAACCAGCGCCCGACGCTCACGCA
>CAIQKQ010000283.1 GCA_903872425.1 uncultured Opitutia bacterium
ATGTTGGCATGGGGCTTAACGTAGGGATTTGCCTTTTCGCTTTCGCTTTGTCCTTTGACGCTCTCCCACTTCTTAAAATGGCTCACGAACCGCTTTTCACTCCCATCCAACTCGGCGCTCTCGCGCTCCCCAACCGCATCATCATGGCCCCGCTCACGCGTTGCCGCGCCGACGCCAACCATGTGCCCACCGACCTGATGGCGGAATACTACGCCCAACGTGCCGGTGCCGGGCTGATCATTGCCGAGGCGACGATGGTCATCGAGGGCAACTCTGCATTCGGCGGCCGCGAACCCGGCCTCTATTCCGCCGCGCAGGTGGCAGCTTGGAAGAAGGTCACCGACGCCGTTCATGCCAAGGGTGGCAAGATCATCGCGCAGATCTGGCATGGCGGCCGCGCGTGCCACTCCTTGCTGAACAACGGTGCCCAGCCCGTCGCGCCCAGCCCACTGCGGATCGAGAACGACGAGACCCACACGCCACAGGGCAAGCAACCCTACGAGATTCCGCGCGAGCTGCGTGACGACGAACTGCCCGGCATTGTGGCAGGCTTCGTCCGCGCCGCGACCAACGCCCGCGCCGCTGGATTCGATGGCGTCCAAGTGCATGGGGCCAACGGCTACTTACTCGACCAGTTTCTGCGCGACAGCAGCAACCACCGCACCGGCCCCTATGGCGGCCCCATCGCCCATCGTGCACGGCTGTTGCTCGAGGTGGTGGACGCCGTGGTGGCAGTGTGGGGTGCGTCGCGCGTGGGCGTGCGCATTTCGCCGCTCAACAGCTATAATTTCATGAAAGACAGCGACCCCGTCGCGCTTACCCGATACGTCGCCACCGAGTTGAATCGGCGCGGGCTCGCCTTCCTTGACCTCATGCGCGGCGATTTCTTTGGGGTCCAAAAAGCAGACGTCATAACCCCAGCACGTGAGGCCTTTAAAGGCGCGCTGCTCCTCGGTATGGGCTTCACGCCGGCCGAGGCGGAAGAGGTGGTGGCCGGTGGCACCGCCGCCGCGGTGGTGTTTGGTCATCACTTTATCAGCAATCCGGATCTGCCCGCGCGCGTGCGCGCCGGCATCCCCTTGGTGGAGCCCGACGGCACCACGCTCTATAGCCCTGGCGCGCACGGCTACACCGATTACCCCCGGGCGACGGCGGGCTGAGTCGCACGACCGACACGTTCCCATCCGCCGCCGCGCCGTCAGGCAGACGGCGGTATGGCTTCACGGTCCCGGCTGCGGCACGGGCTTGATTTTCTTTCGATCGTAGCCCTGTTGCTCAATGAGGGTGAGCACGTGCTCGTAGTCTGCGGCGGACATCTGACGGTCGCGCGCGAGAATCCACAGCAAACCGCGACCGGGGGTGCCGACCACTGCCCAACGGTAATCGGGGTCGAGCTCCAGCACGAGATACGTGGAGGAAAACGGCCAGATGAAACGCACTTTCCATTCAGCGTTTGTCGTGGTGTTGGTGACCCAGGCGGTGCCGTGCCAGCTCACCTCCGGCGCGTCAAAGCCGCCCCGGCGAAACGTGAAAATATTGTCGAGTTTACCATCGGGTCGCTTCGCGTAGGTGTCGTAGGTCGCGACTTTACCATTTTCTAAATAATAGGGGATGTTCGCGATCACGTTCCAGCGCCCAAGATAGCGATCCATATCAACGTGCGGGACTGTATGAAGGGGCGGTAGGGCCGGAGAGGAGCAGCCAGCGAGAGCACCCAGCGCCAATGCGCCGCAGGTGGTAAGAAGGGGAAATTTGAGCACAGCTCACACAACGCGTTATGCCGCGCGGCGCAAGTGCCCTGTCCCTGAACACCTTTACCCGTCACCTCAGGCGTTTGAACCTAGAAAGCAACCAAGGAGTGACCTGCCCCCAATTTAGGGCTTCATCACGTCTATCGCCTCGGACTTCCCGGCCTTGGGCTGAGGTTCCGGCTTGGTTCCCGCCGGGGCTGCGGGCGGGTGGGTCGGATGAGGACTGGTGGTGGAAGCAGCGGACGCGGCGGGTTTCTTCGCGTAGGGGGTCTTGGGATCGGGCCCGTCGAACTTGGCGCCGGCCTGAATCCAGCGGCGGATCAAATCAATCTGCGCCTTGGGCAGCGGGTCCTCATCGCGGGGCATACGGCTCGAGGAGTCTTCCTCGGTGAGGCGCAGGATGATGCCCGATTCGTCCGGCTCGCCGGGTAGCACGGCCGGATGGTCACCCTTCGTCAGGCCCTCGTAAGTGTCGATCCGCAGCTCCCCGCCGGGCTCCTTGGCGTTGGCGTCGTGACAGGTGAAGCAACGCTGAACCAGGATTGGCACGATATCGCGCATGAACAGCACCTCGGTTGCCGGTGCTGGCGCGGTCGGTGGAGTCGCTGCCGCCATCAAATCAAGGAGAGGCGCGACCAGCACCAGCAGGCCCAGGGCGGTGCCAAGGAGAAAGCGGCGGCGGTCGGTGGTGGTCGGCGAAAGCCGCGACGAAATCATCGGAGAAACCTGATGGTTTGGAAATGCAATTGGCAAGTTTGGACGACAGATTCCACCGCTCTCCCATATAATCGTTCTCGTTCTCTTACTCTTTCTCGTTCTCCCCTGCAGCTACTTTCCAGGCCAAGAAGCTCGGCGCAACCGTCTGCAAGGATGTCACGCAATGCGGCGACATGGGCTGGCTGAGCATCATCGTTGACCCGACCGGCGCGATGATCGGTCTGTGGCAGACCATGAACCACAAGGTCGTCCGTAAGAAAGCCAAGAGCTGATGGCCGCAGCAAATCCGTGTAGAATTAAGAATTAGATCTGTACCTTGGGATTTCTATATGAACAAATTCACTGCTAGGTTCGAGACACTTGGGGGTCAAGAGGGGTGTCGGCGGGTGGTTGCGGCGATGGTTCTAGGGAGTCCTTAGGCCCGGCCTAACGGCCCGTCGAGGCCTGGTTAAGCGGCCGCCAGATCATCAGGCACTCGGCAGTTATGGCACGCCGACCACCCGCTGCGTTCGGCCTGGGCTGCACCCCGCCGCTGAGCTCAAAAAACATTAAGAACTAAAACCTGGGTTTGCCCCGATTTCTCGGACAGCGATTTTGGGGTGACTTAGTTTAGGTGGGATTCAAAATGGATGGGGCTGGCGTAGCCAAGGCTGGAATGCAGGCGACGGCGGTTGTAGAAGCCTTCGATGTAATCGAAGATGGCGCTGCGAGCGTCGGCGCGGG
>CAIQKQ010000284.1 GCA_903872425.1 uncultured Opitutia bacterium
GCCAACACCGACGAGGCCTTCGTTGACAAATGTCACCCCGTTGAGAGTGGTCGTGGTCGCACCGGCGGTGGCCGAGACGTTGCTACCGGTCAGGGTGAACGCAGTCGTGGGGCCGAATTACGCGCGAGTGGCGGGAGCTATGACGAGCGGCAGCCCGAGGAGCGCGCCGCGGAGAAGAAGGGGGAAGCAGTGGAGCGTTTTCATGGCAGATAGATTTGAGGCCGTGAGCCTAATTGTAATTGATTTAGGATGGTATAAACGTAAGGAGTTTATTCATACAGTCCGGGCACTGCGGCGCCGCAGCAGGGTGCCGGCAAGGGCAAGGACCCCACAGATCGCGGCGTCAGTGGCGGGCTCGGGAATCGCGGCACCGGCGACGGTGAGTACGAGGGTGTTGCCGACCAGCGCGATCGAGTAGTCGCCGGGCGTGGTACCGGCGATGAGAGTACCGAAGGCAAAGTCCGTGGCGTCGAAGCTGCTCGTGAGCGTGCCGCCCGTCACGAAGTCGAAGAGCGTGTAGGTGCCAGGCACGAAGCCGCCAGCATCGGCGAGATTGAGCGTGAGGCCGCCGAAACCAGCAGGGCCGGTAAGGGTGCCGCCGGTGAGCAACAACCGATCACTCATCGTGCCGAGCTGGAAATCGAGGATCGCGCCGCTGGCAAGCGTCAAACCGTTGCTCAAAGTAAGCGTACCCACGCCATCGCCGGGGGCAAGGTGGCCGCCGCCGGCTATCGTCGTGACGCCGCCGATGTGACCACCGCCAGACAACACGCCGGTGCTGGCGACCGTCACCGCGCTGTCAGCGGCAATACTGCCATTGAGAATGAGCGTGCCGCTGCTGACCTGCACCCCGCCGGCGAACTTCGAGATACCGCCGGTATACGAAAACGTCCCACTAGAACCGAGCGCGAAGGAAAGGGAGCTGGTGCCGGTGCCACCAGAAATGTCACCAGTGATCGAGCCCCCTTGGATAATGAACTGGTCGTTGCCCGAGCCGAGGTCAACGGCCTTGCCGCTAGCGTCGGCGATGATGGTGCCGGCGTTGATGAGGGTGGCGTTATCCGCGCCGAGCTGGATCGCAGCGGCCGTCGCACCGCCGCCTTCAATCGTGCCACCGGCTTGGTTGTTGATCATCACGACGAACCCGCTGGCGGGGCCACCCACAAAGATGCCGGAGTCAGATAGTCCTCGGATCAATCCACCGCTCTGGTTGAGTACCGTTACATTGCCATAAATGGCTTCGCGCGTCCCGGAGAGCGTGCCGGTCACAATATCATTACCCACGAGCGAAATACCTCGGCCCACCGCG
Organism: uncultured Opitutia bacterium; assembly: GCA_903872425.1. Taxonomy (GTDB): domain Bacteria; phylum Verrucomicrobiota; class Verrucomicrobiia; order Opitutales; family Opitutaceae; genus CAIYUN01. The sequence goes on from CAIQKQ010000284.1 coordinate 1,310, forward strand.
TTGGTGTTGCCGACTGCGACGAGTCCCTCGATGGTGCCAGAGTTTGTGATGGTGCCGCCACCGACGGTGATACCTTCGCTGAAGGCGAGCACGGACGCAGAAGCGCTGAAGGCGTTGATTGAGCGGATCACACCGGTGTTGATGACGTTCACGAGACCATCCACGTCCACCCCATCGCCGTCGTGGTCGGTGCCGTTACCGAGGTCATGTCCGTTGCCGGTGATGGTGCCATGGTTAACGATTGTGGCGGTTTGTTTTGCGTCGAAACCATCCAGGTTGATGCCCGAGCCGTTATCACCCTGGATGATGCCGCCGAGATTGTTCGTGATGCTCGTGGTAAAATTGACTGTGTTGTCCAATGCTCCGCCGGTGATACCGTGGCGCGCGCCCTCAATGAGGCCGGTGGTGTCGTTCGTGATTTGTATGCCTGTATTGGTTTGCGCATCCACGCCATCGCTGCTGCTGCCGTTGGTGGTGGTGGATTTGATCAGGCCCGCGTTGTAGACCACCCCGCCCACTCCAGGTCGCACCGCGTCGGCTTGTGAGGCTTGCATCATACCGGTGGCGAAATTATTGACGATATTACTGCCTGACACGATGGGGTTGAAATCCACGGCCTGCGATCCGCCGGCCGAGGCATTGAGCGAGTTCAAGGTGCCATAGTTATTTAACGTCACTCCGCCCACATTGACGCGGACCACATCGGCATCGGCCGTCTGAATCAGCGCAGCCGCATTGGTGGCGCTACCGTTGGTGAGGACGAGGCCAGATCCCGCACTGTCGAAAATCCCACGGCCGGTGCCAGTTTGACTTATCGTGCCGTCGTTCGTCAGGGTGGCACTGTTGCTAGAGACGGTGATGGCAACAGTGCTGCCGGCGACCGTCAGGGTACCAGCGGCCGTCACCACGCCGGTCTGACCGATGCCCAGATTTTGTGCGCTGGTCGTCGCAGAGCTGATGGTGAAGCTGGCGGCAGCATAGCCCGAAACTACGGGCAGGATCACGACGGATAGGAAGGCAAGCCAACGACAGAAGAGGTTCATTAGAGTAATTTCAAATCTGCCCCGCGCTCCTCGCCCGACGACCATGCCATGCGGCCAAGCCCATGGCCACAAGCCCTGCGAATGCCGCATAGGTGGACGGCTCGGGGACGGCGGCGGCGTTGGCAATCGCGCCAGGCGAGCCGACACTCGTGGGCGTGCCGATCGAGGAGAACGCGCCAAACTGCCCATCCACACTCAGAGCGCTCACAGAGGGGAAACTGGTGCTCGATGTCCCCGGATTAATGGAGCCGTGGTTGTCGAAAGTAAAGGTAGTCGCGTTGGCGCCAAAACCGACGCCAGTAACAAACACACCGCCGCCGGTAAAAATGGTCACCGCGTCTGTCGTTGAGCTGAGGCCCACGCCGCTACCCGAATATGAGCCGATTTGGACTCCACTCAGCCCCCCAAAAAAGGTCTGAAAAGCCGGAATGGTCGTCAGTGGTGTGGCGGTTTCCATGAAAATCACCGACTCGCCCGACGCGATGGATGTGATCCCTTGCAGCGCCACGGCGGTACCAAAGGCGTGAGAGTTGTCGTCCATTTTGAAGCCCGTGATATCGAACTCACTGCCCCCTTTGTTGGTAAGCTCAAACCAGTCGGCCGCGTAACTTGCGGCGGAGCCGCCCGGCATCACTTCGGTGATGATGAGTTGCGCGTGGGCAATGGGAACGAGGGTGAGCGCAAGCGCGCTGGCGGCGAGGAAGGGACGGAGCAGTTTCACGGGAGTTGGAGCTAAACGGTTGGTTGAAGGGAAAATTATTTCTTGGATAAGGCGCGACGGCGGCGCGACCAGACGGCTCCGCCGAGCGCGAGTGCGCCCAAGACGCCCGCGTAGGTCGCAGGCTCGGGAATACCGGTAAGGGTGAGCTCCACGTCGTTACCTGACATGGCCAGAAAGCCGCTCAAATTGGAGGGCAGGACGAGCGTGAAGGCGGATAGGCCCCAGTTGCTCGTGCTGATGCTACTGCCCACGACACTGATGAGCGTGTAGGTGCCGGTCGTAGCCGAGCCATCGAAATCAACCAAGTTAATGGCGACCGCGCCGCCGGTGTTGCCCGTGAGGGTGATGCCGCTGCCGGAGAGTACGAGTTTGTCGGAGGTCGGGCTGGCCAGCTCGAAGCTGAGCGTGCCGCTAGTGGCAGTGAAATTTCTGCTGAGCGTGAGCGTGCCAGGGCTGTTGCCGGGGGCGATAGTGCCACCATTGAGGGTGAGCGCGCCGCCGACTGTGCCGGTGCCGGAGAGCGTGCCACCCGTAACCGTGACCGCACTGCCCGCGGCGGTACTGCCGTTGACCGAAAGCGTGCCGGCGCCCACGCTGGTTGCGCCGGTGTAGGTGTTGACGCCGGAGAGCGTGACGGTGCCAGCACCGGTTTTCGTGAGCGTGATACCGCTGCCCGCCAGTACTGCGCTGACCGAGCCATTTTGAACTGCATAACTGCTGCCAGTGAGCGCGCTGCCGGAAATGGTGCCGCTGGTCAGTGTGACTGCGCCCACCGTCTCGGCCGCGTTCAACGTGAGGGTACCCCCGTTGACATTGACCGCACCGGAGTCGGCCAGCGCGCTGCCGCCGGCAAGCACAAGCGCCCCGCCACTCACCGTAGTACCGCCGGTGTAAAGGTTAGCGGCAGACAGCGTGGTCGTTCCTGTGCCGGAGCGCACGAGCGCCACCGTACCGGCGTTCGTGCCAGTACCGCCGCCGCTACCACCGATAACCAAACCAAATGTACCCACCGCCGAACCACCGATGCTTAAGGTACCCGTCGTTGCGGCTGCGCTATTGCCGATGCTTCCGCCCCCCACGCCCGACGCGAGAGAAGCGATGGTTTGATTGTGGCTGTTGAGGTCGAAAATGCCCCCGTTACCGTTAGTCGCGGCCATAGTAACATTCGTGCCAGTGGGCAGAGCGTTGTCCACCGCCAGTTTGATTGTGCCACCATTGGCCGCATTAAAAGTAGTAGCGCCACCATAGGTGTTTTGCGCCCCAAGTGTGATGGTACCCGCACCGCCGCTATCACCTGCAGAAAATTGTAATCCAGCCGTTCCGGAAATCACCCCGGTAGCTGTGATACCATTGCCACTGGTCGCACCAATAGTGGTTCTGGCTGTGCCGTTGTTGGTGATGTTTCCGGTGATTGAAGTGCTGGTCGCGGTAGCTACTAAAGAAATCACACCGGTGCCGGTACCGTTTATAGTAATTGGCACAGAAACAATCGATCCAGGCGCACTTAGGTTTACACGAGAGGAGTTTCCGGTCGTCTGTGCCCCAAGTACAGTAAGCGAGGCCCCGCTGCCACCTGAGACACTACCTCCGATATTCAGAGAGCGGTTGGCCGAAGTAACCGACGAGTCCATCAAATTCAGGTTAACGCCAACATTCAAAAATATCGCTCCGTTCAGCGTACGTGCAGTGGTGCTCGCGTCTGTCTGCAAGGTATAGTCTGTGACTGAAAATGTGCTAGTGGAAGGGGCAACCGCAGTGGCTCCAATTGTCACCACCCCAGCCGTTCCGCCAAACACCGCGTTATTGGCGTCAGTCCAGTTGCCCAGTGTGCCAGTGGACGAGCCTGTGCGCCAAGTGTTGTTGGTCGTCCATGTGCCAGTGCCGCCGGTCGCGGCGCTGCCAGCACCATCCGCGTCCCAAAACAAATCGGCGGCGTGGAGGCCAAATCCGCTGGCCAGAGCGACGATGCCCAGAATTATTTTCCCCATCTTCATGTGATTATTCACGCCAGCAGATTGAACACACTTCGTGCCGTTTTCGCTGCATTGGTGTGACAAAAGTGTGAACTCGCACGCACGAAGCCTTTTAGTACCGATATCGCGTATTCTCACAGATCAGCGCACGACGGAGTCGAACAGCTGCAGCGCCCAGACTACACCGCCACTGGCGGCGGCCAAGAACACAACGAGCAGCAGCGCCCAAAAATACGTCGGGAAACGGTGATTGATACGCATCATCGTGAACGTAGCATGAGCGTGTGACTACCGCGCGTAGTTCGGGTAAATTGCCGGAAACACTCGCGGTCGTTTTCGCCGAGGCCCACTCGGTAATGAAAACCAATCGCGTTCGCTGCCTATCGACGCTGATGGGATAAATGTAACATTCCTTTTGTTGCGCTCGCTAGCTGTTGCTGTAACACAAACGCCACACAGTGTCCTGCTTGCCGCGCCCCTTTCTCTCTGTCACCCATGAAAAAATCCTCCCCCA
>CAIQKQ010000285.1 GCA_903872425.1 uncultured Opitutia bacterium
GAGGCGCTGCCTGAGGACAGCGGAACTGTAGGCGGCACGCTTGCCCCACAATGTGGCGCGACCAGTCCATCAACTACGTTGGTGAAGGCCGAATGATTGCGCACGTGAAATTTTAATTCTATGAACGACATTCTGCTCAAGTTTCTCCTGTTCGGCCACGAGGTAACGGTTACCGCGTGGAAGCTTATCGGCTACCTCGGCGTTTTGTTGTTCGCCGGCCGCTGGGTAGTTCAGCTCTGGGCGTCGCGCGTGGCGCGACGGCCGGTGCTGCCGCGCGCGTTCTGGTATATGAGCATCACGGGCAGTCTGCTGCTGCTGGCTTATTTCACGTTCGGCAAAAACGACTCCGTGGGCGTACTGAGCAACCTCTTCCCCACGTTCACCGCCGGCTACAACCTCTGGCTGGAGCTGCGCGCACCGCGTCTGCGCGCCGCTGGCTGACGCGAAGCGGATGAAAATCACGTCGCAACCTTGGTGCCGCGCCATGTGCGGCCTTATCGTTGCGGCATGGCGCGTCGCTGGCGAGCGGGCGCGGGCCGCGCTGCTCGGCACCGCACTGGTCGCGGCCGGCGTGTTGGCGCTGTTGCCATTCGACGCAGCGGCTAAGGCGTGGGGCGCGCGGCACAGCGCGGCATCGCCTGACTTGCTCGCGTTTGCGCGGCAGGTCAGCCACTGGGGAGAGTTGCATCTCGGACCGCTGGCAGCCGTTGTCGCGCTATGGCTAGGGGGGCGGTTCGCGCGTGACACGCGTCGGGGACTCGCGGCGGTCGCGGGGCTGCTCGCGATGCTCACGGCCGGACTGTTGACCGACGTGATCAAGTGGCTCGTCGGCCGCCCGCGGCCTTACCTCACCGATGCGGTCGACGGAATCCATTGGTTTCACGGCTCGGCCAGTTTCGCCAGCTTCCCCTCGGGTCACGCGACACATTGCGCCGCGCTCGTCGCGGCCGTCGCGATGCTCACCGGCACGCGCGTGACGTTCAGCCTCGCGGCGGGCGCAGCGCTGGTGATGTGGTCGCGCTATTTTGTGGGTGCGCATTACCCGACGGATCTGCTCGCCGGAGCGTGGCTCGGCACGGCGGTCGGCCTCGCCTTCGGCCTCGGCGCGCGCCATTGGCTCGCCACGCAAGGAGAAGAAAAACCCAAGGACGACGGACGCAGCGCAGTGGATAAAACTCAAAATATTGCCCCGCCTCCGCCTTCCGTGAACCTTGAATCCTCAGAGGTGAACTCCGCCACCGCCAGCGTTGGCAGCACGCGCTGGACAAAATTCGCTCCATGGCTGCTCACCGCCACCGTGCTGCTCCTGTTACTGCCCGGCACGGCGACTCTGCCGCTGCTTGACCGCGACGAGCCGCGTTTCGCCACGGCCACGCGCGAGATGATGGAGCGTCACGACTGGATTGTGCCGACGTTCAACGGCGAGGACCGCTTCGACAAACCCGCCCTCACCTACTGGCTGATGCGCGCCGGCTACGCGCTGCTCGGAGTAGGTGAGGCGGGCGCGCGGCTGCCGGCCATGCTCTCCGCACTCGCGCTCGTGTTACTGACTTGGCGCACGGGCCGGCGCTGGTTTGGTGAGAGCACGGGCCTCCTGGCGGGCTTCGCACTGGCGACATGCTTGCAGGTGCTCATCCACGGCAGGCTCGCGGTGGCCGACA
>CAIQKQ010000286.1 GCA_903872425.1 uncultured Opitutia bacterium
CGTCAGTGTGGTGCCGGGGCCTTCGAGCTTCGCGCGGTCGAGGTCTTTCGTTGGGACTTCGCCCACAACATCCTGAAAAATTTCCTCAGTCACGCCGTCAAGCGGACCTCCAAAAAGAATCTCGCTGGCCTTGAGCGCGGCGTCGAGCGCGGCTTGGCCGTGGACGAGCTTGGTCACTTCGCGGGCGAGCGCACGGTGAGCTTCGCGCGCGCCCGGGTTGGCCTCGTGCTGCGCGGCAAGCGCCTCGATCTCAGCGCGGGGGAGCAGCGTAAACTTTTTCAGATACTCCAGTACCATGCTGTCCTCGGTATTCACGAAGAACTGGTAGAACTTGTAGGAGCTGGTTTTCTGTGGATCGAGCCAGACAGCGCCCTCCTCGGTCTTGCCGAACTTGGTGCCGTCGCTCTTAGTGATGAGCGGGAAAGTGAGGCCCCACGCGGGCACGCCGAGCTTTTTGCGGATGAGGTCGGTGCCAGCGGTGATGTTGCCCCACTGGTCGGAGCCGCCGATCTGCAGCTCGCAGTGGTGCGACTGGCGAAGGTTGTAGAAATCAAACGCCTGCAGCAGCTGGTAACTGAACTCGGTGTAGCTGATGCCGTGGTCGCCCTCCATCCGGGAGCGGACGCTGTCCTTGGCGAGCATGACGTTGAGCGAAAAATGTTTTCCGATGTCGCGCAGGAAATCGAGAAAGCTCACGCCGACGGTCCACGTGGCGTTGTCCACGAGGCGGGCGGGGTTGGCGGCGACTTCGAAGTCGAGGAGGCGCGAGAGCTGGCGCTTGATGCAGGCGACATTGTGGTCGAGCTGCTCCCGGGTGAGGAGGTTGCGCTCGGCGGACTTGCCGGAAGGATCGCCGATCATACCCGTCGCGCCGCCGGCAAGCGGGAGGACGTGGTGACCGGCGAGCTGGAAGCGGCGCAGCATGAGTTGGCCCATGAGATGGCCGACGTGGAGCGAGTCGCCGGTGGGGTCGAAGCCGCAGTAGAGCGTGACGGGGTTGGCGGGGCCGGCAGCGAGGCGCGCGGCGAGCGCAGGGGTGTCAGTGCAGTCGGCGACGAGGCCGCGCCATTGAAGGTCTTCGAGGAGCGTCATGCGGAGTGATTAGGAAGCGCGCGAGAGGAGGGTGGGGCAAGGCTGAATGGCGGCGACTACCATTTGGGCCGCAAGCAGGGGACCAACGGCACCGCAGAAATTCATTGCCCGAGAAGGCGGTAACGTTACTTTTTGCCAGCCCGTGCGTCTTGAGCCGTGTCAGCTTGGAAATTTGTATGCCCAAACGTTTTCTTCTCCCCCTGCTCCGTCTCTTGCCCTGCGCCCCTTTTGCGTGGATTTTTGTGTTGGCCACGGGTTGCGGCCATTCGCCGGGAGTGACGGTCAGCACGTCGGCTCCACCGGTCGCCGTAGCAGAAATCCGTCCGGCTTCGGTCGCGCCGGAGGCAGCGCTCACCCAGTTTCACCAAACCATTGGGCCGATTTTGGAGCAGCGTTGCTATGCCTGTCACGGTGACGGCGAGAAAAAAGGCGGTCTCGCCTTCGACGAACTGAAGACCAAGGAGCAGATTCTCCAAAATCCTGCGCTGTGGCTGAAGGTGCTCCGCAACACCCGCTCGCACATCATGCCGCCGGCGGAGAAAGCGCCACCCACCGCGGTCGAGCAGGCCGCACTGGAAAGCTGGATCAAGACCGCCGCGTTCGGCCTAGACCCCGCCCGGCCTGACCCCGGCCGCGTCACTATTCGCCGCCTCAACCGCACCGAATACCGCAACACCATCCGCGACCTTATCGGCTACGACTTCGACGCGGAGCAGGTGCTCCCGCCCGATGACGTCGGTTACGGATTCGACAACATTGGCGATGTACTGAGCTTCTCTCCCATCCGCATGGAGAAATTTCTGACCGCCGCGCAGTCGGTCATCGAGCACGGGGTGCCGCAGAGCAATAAGTCCATTGGCACCCAACTCGTGTTGGCGAAGGATTTTCTTCCGGCCGAATCCGGCCTGACCAACCCTGACGGCTTCACGCCCAAAAACGGCGAGCATCTCTCGTTCTATGAGTATGTCGAAGTCGGCCATACCTATCAGGCCAAGAAGGCTGGCGACTACCGCATCATTGTCAGCGCCAAGATTGACGGCGAGGCCCAGCCGGTAGACCCGCAGGTCGCCAAGGTCACCTACAAGTCCGACGGTAAAGCGATCCGCCAGTTCGAATACCCTTGGGACGACGCGCTGTATTCGGTGGAGGACAAAATCGTTCATTGGGAGCCCGGTGAGCACAAGGTCTCCTTCGCCATCGAACCGACGAAGCCCGAGCTCCAACCGCTCCGCACAAGATGGAATACCGCCTCATCTTCGTGACCGTCGAGGGACCGCTGGCCCAGAAAGACTGGGAGCTGCCGGCCAATTACCACCGGTTTTACACCCGGGACCTGCCCCCCGAGGACGCCGTCGCCCGCCGCGCCTACGCCCGTGAGGTACTAGAAAAATTTGCCACCCGCGCCTATCGTCGCCCCGTCGCGGCCGAGACGCTCGACCGCCTCGTTGCCATTGCCGAGCAGACCTACACCGCGCCCAACACCACCTTCGAGAAAGGCGTCGCACAGGCGATGTTTGCGGTGCTATCATCGCCGCACTTTCTCTTCCGCATCGAGGAGGCTGCGCCCACCGTCACGGCCCGCGATCCTTTCCCGCAGGTGGACGAATACACCCTCGCCTCGCGCCTTTCCTATTTCCTGTGGTCTTCGATGCCGGATGACGACCTGTTTGCGCTCGCGGCCAAGGGCGAGCTGCGAAAAAATCTGGCAGCGCAGGTAAAGCGCATGGTCGCTGACCCAAAGGCACAAGCCTTGATCGAAAATTTCCCTGGCCAGTGGCTCCAATCTCGCAGCGTGATAGACATACCCATCAACACTGCTGACGTGCTCGCCGCTGAACAGCCACTACCCGCGCCCAGCACTGTCCTCGCCGATGTCACCGTGCCTTTGCCAGCGGACCCGGCAGCAGTGGCAGGTGGTGCGGCAGCAGGTGGCTTCGCCGGTCGCGGAGGACGCGGCGTAGGCGCGGTACCGGGTGCGCCCGCGGCGTTTGCCCCTCCCGATCCGTCTGCTGCGGCGTTCGGTGGCTTGCCGCCCGGCACACCGTCGGCTGCCGGTGCACCCGTTGTGGCGCAAGGTGCGCTGGATCCTGCCGCTTTTGCGAATGGGGCCGGTTTAGGTCGTGGGGCCGGTGCTCGTGGAGCTGCCGGTCGTGGCGCTCGGGGCAATGGGGCCAACGGTGCCGCCTTCGCTGGCGCCGGTCGCGGTGGCCGGGGCGGCGGCCGGGGTGGTCGTGGGGCGGCGGCTCCGGCGGGTCTTGAACTCACTCCCGAGGTGCGTGCAGCGATGAAGCAGGAGACCGAGTCGTATTTTGGCCACATCGTCCACGACGACCGTAGTGTGCTGGAGCTGATTTCCAGCGACTATATTTTTGTTAACGACCAACTCGCCC
>CAIQKQ010000287.1 GCA_903872425.1 uncultured Opitutia bacterium
GTACCTTACCCGGCAGCATCAAAAAAGAGTGCCTGCAAACTGACCAAGCCGCCGCCGCGCTTGTTACCGATCTCAAAAATCGCGGGATGCTCGACGACACACTTGTCGTCTGGGGCGGCGAGTTTGGTCGCACCAATTACTGCCAAGGCATCATGACCGGCAACAATTTTGGCCGCGACCATCACCCGCGCTGTTTCTCGCTCTGGATGGCCGGTGGCGGCGTGAAGCCAGGCCTCTCCTACGGCGAAACCGACGAATACGGCTACAACGTCGCCAAGGATCCCGTGCATGTCCACGACTTGCATGCGACGATCTTGCACCTCTTTGGCATCGATCACGAGCGCCTCACTTACAAATTCCAAGGCCGCCGCTACCGTCTCACTGATGTCTACGGACAAGTCGTAAAAGGCCTGCTCGCCTAAAGTCTCTATGACCGATGCTCTAGCGCGAGCCCATGCCATTATCGCAGAACTGCGCGCGCAACTCTCGACTGTAATTCTTGGCACCACCGCAGCTGACGGCACGCCCGACGCCTCTGTAGCAGCCGCGCTCCTCGATGCCGACGGCGCGTTTGTGGTTTACCTCAGTGGACTCGCCGCGCACACACGCCACCTCCGCCTCAATCCGCGCGCCAGCGTGCTCCTTGTCGCGGCCGATACCAAAGGCAGCAATCCCTTCGCCCGTCCACGACTAACCTTTGCCTGTGCGGCCGAATCCATCGCAGGTGATACGGAAAAACACGGCACCTATGTGAGCGCGTTTCGCGAGAAATTCGGAGGGACGATTGATGTCTTGGCCACGTTACCCGACTTCCAATTCTTCCGTCTGCAGCCACAAAGCGGACGCGTCGTCGCAGGCTTCGGCGCCGCGTTCAACGTCGATCCCCTGGACTGGAACCGGCTAACAACCGTCGGTGTACCGCCAGTGCGCTAATCCGACCGGCGCTCAAGCCGGCCGGTCGGTCGCTTCGACGCCTGACGTTACTTCGGATCGAGCCCGAGGAAGTGCAACGCGAAGGCGAGTTTATCCGCCGCCTCGTCAATGATCTTCGACGTGGGCTTGCCCGCACCGTGACCGGCCTTAGTCTCGATGCGAACCAGCACCGGACCCGCCTCAGGTGCAACGCCTGCCTGCATCGCCGCCGTATATTTGAAGGAATGTCCGGGATGGACGCGGTCATCGTGATCCGCCGTCGTCACCAAGACCGCGGGATAATGCCCGCCCATCTTCACCGTGTGCAATGGCGAGTAAGCCGAAAGATAACGAAAGCCCTCCAACGTATCACTCGAACCGTAGTCGCTCGTCCAAGCGAATCCAACGGTGAATTTGTGAAAGCGTAGCATATCCATGACACCAACAGCAGGCCAAGCGACGCGACACAGATCGGGCCGTTGGTTGATCACTGCGGCGACGAGTAGCCCACCATTGCTACCACCGCTGAGCACCAGATGCGCGGGCGAGGTGTAATGATTCGCCGAGAGCCACTCCGCCGCGGCGATGTAATCGTCGAACACGTTTTGCTTACGCTCTTTCGTGCCGGCTTCGTGCCAATCTTTGCCGTACTCGCCACCCCCGCGTAGATTGGGAAGCGCGTAAATCCCGCCTTGCTCTAGCCATGCGAGATTAGCCACCGAGAACGTCGGGGTGAGCGAAATATTAAAACCGCCATATGCATACAGCAGTGTCGGAGCCGTACCATCGAGCTTAAGACCTTTTTTATGGGTGATGAACATCGGGATCTTTGTGCCGTCTTTCGATCCGTAGAAGACCTGTGTCGTCTCGTAGTTTGATGGATCGAAAGCGACCTGCGGCGCTTGAAATACGCCGCCTTGCGCCGCCTTAAGATCA
>CAIQKQ010000288.1 GCA_903872425.1 uncultured Opitutia bacterium
CGGTCGCGCCGAGCCGCTCGCCCATTTTGGCGTAGGTTTCGACGCATTGCTCGCTCTGCGCGACGAGGTCGGCGTCGAGGCGGATGCGCCCGCGTTGGAACACCGTAACGACGCAAGAACCACCAAATGCGAAATAGCCTTTCTCGTCACCCTTGGCTACCGCTCGGCCGGGCGTGTAGGTTTGCCGCACCGTGCCGACGTTGGTGGCGCCGATCTCCAGCACCGCCACACGGCCGAACTCTGGCGAGTCCACCAACGTGACCAAGCGCTTGTTGTCCACCAGCCAGCCGACATTCCTCCGCAGCGCGATCGGGCTCACGGAATACAGCCAGCCGTTCACGAGCCGCGCCGCGCCCGGTGTGCCGGCAACGGCAAAATGGAAACGGTGATAATCCACTGGGCACAGCCGCGAGATCAGCATCGCCCCGCCCGCAAACTCCGCCGCCAGCGCCGCGTCGCCGAGCAGGGAGGCGAGCGTGAACTTAGCGCCTTTCGCGTAAAAACCTGCCGCCGCGTCCACGTCGGGAAACGCGAGGTGTCGCCCGTCCGCCGGTAGCACCGCCACGCGCGGATCAGCCGGCACGGCGATGGGGCGCGCGTTGGGCTTCAGCTTGCGGTAAAAAAACTCGTTGAACGTCTTAAAACTCTCGGGCGCATCGGCAAAGTCTGCCGCCTGCACCTCGTAGTTGCGGATAAAGGACGCGACCCGCGCCGCGCTCGCCGGTTGATCCATCCGCCAGCCATACCAGCGCGAAAAGACCGCACGGCGAAACAGCAGCGAGACGAGCGTGCGACCCGGCGCTGTCTCATAGGCGAGCCGCAGCCAGCGCTCGCCGTAAATCTGCTCGGTTCGCAGCGTGCGCGTGGCGCGGTCGTAATAGCGGATGGGTTCGCCCATGAGCAGTGAGTGAAGCAACAACTGACTGCTGGCGCAACGGCGAAGCGCAAGATTAGCATTGTAGCCAGGGTCGTTGACCCCTGTTCTGTTGGCTTGTTCTGGGGAACCTTTCGTCCGGGGTCAGCGACCCCGGCTACATCCATCCAACCAGCCCCGGCTTGCCTTTCGTCGTGCGACTCTGGTTCATTGGCGGAGTGAAGCAAAGCATCGTCACCCTCGACATGGAAGGCGTCCTCACGCCGGAGATCTGGATCGCCGTCGCTGAGCGCACCGGCCTGCCCGAGCTCCGTCGCACCACGCGCGACGAGCCCGATTACGACAAGCTCATGCGCTTCCGGATCGCGATCCTCGACCGCGAGGGCATCACGCTTTCCAAAATCCAGGAGGTCATCGGCACCCTCGCTCCGCTCCCTGGCGCAGTAGAGTTTCTCGACACGCTGCGCGCCCGCGCGCAAGTCGTCATCCTCTCGGACACGTTTGAGCAGTTCGCCGCACCGCTCATCCGCCAGATGAAATCGCCCACGCTATTCTGCCATCGACTCATCGTGGCCAACGACCGCATCACCGGCTACGAGTTGCGAATGCCCGACCAGAAGCGCGCCGCCGTGCGCGCCTTTCAATCGCTTAACTACCAGGTGCTCGCCGCCGGCGACTCGTTCAACGACACCACGATGCTCGCGCAAGCCGACCACGGCTTCCTGCTCCACGCGCCGGAGAACATCGTAAAACAGTTCCCGCAGTTCCCGGCGTTTAACGATTACGCCCAGCTGCTGGCGGCGCTGAATACGAAAATATAGAGGTGGAGCGCGTTGACCCCAACGCGCTGAACCGGTTGAGGTCAACCGGTTCCACCTAGCGTCTTGTCTTTCGGAGTCAAAGCGCTCCACCACCAAGTCAGTCGTCCTCTGTCGCACACAAGCCTTTCACCACGGGATTGCGGCGTAAGTAGAGCCAACTTTCCTGCCCGGCCTGAACGCTGCGGCTGCGGTGGTCAAAATAGCCGCCCTGCCATTGCACTTTTTGAAACCGCGCAGTGCCACGCTTCCAATCGCGTATGGTCGCCGACATGCCGGGAGTTGGTGGAAACGCCAGCAGCGCGTGCGCGTGGTCAGGCATCAGCAGGAAAAGCTCGCACCACCAGTGGCCCAGCTCGTGGTAACGCCGTGCCGCAGCCAATAACTCTCTCGCCAAAACCGAATCGGTCAGCGGCGGTGATTGTGCCGGATCTGCCCGGATACGGATGTGAAACAGCGCCCCATCCTTCACCCAGCCGGGCGTGTTGTGGTGCAGCCGCTGCGGATACTCACGCATGAGCAGAGGTTGGGGTGGAGCGGCTTGACCTCAAGACGCTTTCCGGGACTGCGCGCATTGACCCTATGCGCTCCGAAAGTAGCGCAGATCTATCTCAAGACACTGTGTGTCAGCGTCGGACACGTTGGCGCACAATGGCACGGAATGACACGTCCGGAGGCGCATTGCACTAACCTGTCCCGGCCGGCATTCGCTCTCCGCGCCTTAACTATCCTTCTGCGCTTCCCGTCGTGCCGCCTGCTGGAGCTGCCATGAGTTCCAGAGATTGTGCCAAAGTACGTAGCAAGTAGGGCCCAGTGCGACGAGGGGCGTCGCATGTGCCGTAGCCATGGCGATACAGAACGCCGTATTTTTCTGGCCTAGTGCTTGGCTACCTTCCCGCTCCAGCCCACGCCCGGCCAGCCGCCGGCCCAGCGCAAAGTTGACCACGCACACCACGGCGGTCACCACCGCGATCTTCGCCAAGACCGTGTGATCCACCTCATGGGTGTGCAGGTAGTACGAGGCATTGGCCATCGCCAGAAACATCGCCGCGGCCCAGGTGCCAAACATCACGTTACGCAACCGTTTCGGCCAGGTTTCGGCCGAAGGCCGGAGTTTTCGGACAATCGCCGCCAAGGCTGCCGGCAGAAACACCACCAGCGCCACGCTCCCGAGCACATCCTGAAATCGCACTGGCACGGTCAGCTTGCCGATCACCGGCGGCAGCAGCACCGGCATGAGCGCCGGCACCGCTACATTACTCAGCAACACCGCCCCGGCCACGAAGTCAGCCCGGCCTCCGAGGAAACCCATGACGGCTGGCGCCGCGATAGCCGTCGGTGCCAGCCCGGCGAAGAATGCCGCCAGTCCCACCTCGCGCCCGCCCACCAGCCAGCCCAGCCCCCACGCCGCAAACGCCATCGCCACATTGGCCATTAGCAATCGTGCGTGCGCCACGCCCAACGTGCCCCGCCCCGGCCGGATGCCGAGGAACGTCACGAACAGCATCAGCCCCACGATCCATTTGATGAGCCACCCTACTGCATGGGCCTGCGGCAGCAGCAAGCCCGACAAAAGGGCGAGCAACAGTGCGATGGTACGGAGAAGTCCCGCTTGCATGAAACCACCAGCGAGACAGTCCGCATCCCGCGTGGCAATGGCGAGGGCAGAAGATTATCGAATCGTAAAGCGATGCCAATGGTAGGGACGGCTCTCCGTGGCGTCCCTACCCAAGGGCCTTGCATCATTTGAAAACCCGCCAAAATCTCCGGCCAGAAAGCCGCCAGCTTCAACGCTCATACTCCATGATCGTATCTCCATGAAATCAGCCCTCCCACTGCTCGCCGTAGCCCTAAGCGGCTGCACATCGTCTGTTTCGCACGAAACCGTTCAACAGCATATCACCAACCAAGCCCACCAGATTGAAGCCCACGCACCTGCTGCCTCACGCATGATTGCAGTTGCTGACTTCGATGACGATGGGATCGCGGATACGGCGGTTGTCTACACTTTAGAAAGTGCGCACCACGATAACAGTCACCAGCAGTTCCTTGCGGTGAGCTCCTCTCGATTAGGCGGCCGTTTTTTTGATGTCGTCGCAGGAGGCAAGGATGATAGGGCGATTGTTGGGGTTCGTATCGCCGCGCTCCAAGTGGAGCTTGCTATACTTGAATACTGGCCGACGGACGCATCTTGTTGCCCGAGCCGCTCGGCGATCACAGAATACATCCTAAAAGATGGAGCATTGGTTGAGGTAAGAGTGAAGTGATATCGTGCCAAATCGATATCTCGCCCTATGAAACTCCCCGCCCTCTGCACCCTGCTTCTCACTCTCGCGCCACTGCACGCGTCCGACACGCGCGCGGATTTTCTAAAACTCATCAACCGTCCACGTGTGCCGCTCGCGGCGGAAATCGCACTCATTCCGACGACGATCAATGCCCCCGCTGGCACCACCGCCGAGTTCCGTTTCTCCTTCGCCGCCGAGGTTGGCCAGCGTGTACCCGGCGTCTTGCTCAAACCCGCCGGGGCGACCGGCCGACTGCCGGTCGTCGTCCTGCTCCATGGCACCGGCGGTAAAAAAGAGGATGAGCTGCCACTCATGCGCACGCTCGTGGCGCACGGCTTCATGGCAGTTGCGATTGACGGCCGCTACCACGGCGAGCGCGCCACTCCCGGCAAGAACGGAGCGGCGTCCTACGAGGACGCGCTCCTCCGCGCCTTCCGTGCGCCGGCCGAACCGCATGAGCACCCGTTTTTCTTCGACTCCGCGTGGGACGTGATGCGCCTCGTGGACTGGTTGGAGACGCGCGACGACGCAGACGCCAAGCGCATCGGTCTCTACGGCGTCTCGAAGGGCGGCATTGAGGCTTACCTCACCGCCGCCGCCGATCCCCGCATCGCTGCCGTCGTGCCGTGCATCGCGGTCGAGAGCTTCCGCTGGGCGCTCGACCATGACGCGTGGCCAGAGCGCACCGGCACGGTCGCCTACGCGTTCAACGCCGCCGCGAAAGACGCCGGCGTGGCCCAGCCCGACGCCGCGTTTGCCCGGAAATTTTACGACCAGGTCTCGCCCGGCATCTACGGTCCATACGACGGCCCCGCGATGGTGTCGCTCATCGCCCCGCGCCCGCTGCTCGCGATCAACGGCGAGCTTGACCCCCGCACGCCTCCCGCCGGCCTTAAGGAGTGCTTAGACGCCGCTCAAACCGCCTACCATTCCGCCGGAGCCGACGACCATTTCCGCTCACTGATCGAGAAAAACACCGCACATAAAGTCACCCCCGAGGCCGAGCGCGAAGCAGTAGATTGGTTTGTCCGTTGGTTGAAGCCGGAGGCAGCAACGGTGCCTAAGGCGTAGGGATATGATGGAGTCCGTCCTTTAGACTGGGACTAGCTCCGTCAGGTGTTCGGAGCGCGCAGCGGTGCGCAGCTTCGAGCCAGGTTTTTCCGGAGAGAAGAATTTGGCGTGGATTCGGGGCGACGTGTGATGCAAAATTTTCCGCATGATCAGCCGGAGCCTCCGTCATCGCGCGCCATTACTGTGGCTCGTGCTGCCGCTGATGGCCGGGCTCGGGGCGGGGCGTTTGGGTTGGCTGTCGTTGCCACCGGTGCACCTCGCGGGTGGCGCAGCGGCGCTGGCGGCGATTGCACTGGTCGCAGCCTGGCGCGCACCGCGGATGTGGGCGTGGCCGCTAGCTGGTGCGATGTTACTCATCGGCGCCGCCACTTACTCCCGCCATCGCGCCGCACTGCCGGAATGGGACACGCTGCCACCGCGCGAAGCGCGCCTGACGCTACGGGTCACCCGGACGTTTGCGTCGAGCGAAGCGACGCGGACGAGCGGTTTGGCTGAGGTAGTTGGCACTGAGACGCACCTCGCGGAGCTGCGTGGGCAACGGCTATATTTCTCCCTCACACTGCCGGCGGGCGGACGCGCGCCGCTGCGCGGGAGCGAGATCGCCACGGTCGGCGTGCTGCAACGCCTACCGCCGCAACCGGTGGCAAACTCGTTCGACGATTATCTGGTGAACGCAGGAATGAATTTCCGCCTCACGCGCGGGCGGATCACAGCAACCGTGCGGGCGGCGTCACCGTATGAACAGTTTTGCGCGCGTCTGTTGGCCCGGATGGACACGTTGCTCGGCATGGGCCTGGAAAACTGGCCAGAGCGCGCGGCCATCTTGCGCGCGATGATGCTCGGGCAGAAAGGCGACCTGTCGAACGAGGAGCGCGATCGGTTCATGCACAGCGGGACGATGCACTTGTTTGCGATCAACGGGCTACACATTGGGGTGGTGGCCGTGGCGCTGCATTGCTTGCTAGCCTTGTTGCGCTGTCCGCGGCCGCTGGCGTGCGCGATCGTGCTCGCCGTGTTGTGGCTCGACGTGGACACGACCGGAGCGAGCCCGTCGGCCGTACGCGCGTTTCTCATGTTGGCCATGGTGGAAGCAGCTTGGGTAGTGCGAAGGCCCGCGAACCCGCTCGCGGCGCTCGCGGCGGCTGCCACGCTCAATCTCCTGCTCGACCCGCTGGATTTTTTCAGCGCGAGTTTTGAAATGTCGTATGCGGTGGTGGCGGCGATTTTACTGTTTGGGCTACCGCTGGCGGAGCGGATGCACGCGCGTTGGCCGGCTTTCCCGGATTTGCCAGTCACGACGTGGGCGTGGCACCACCGCGTGCGGGCGTGGCTGCGGCGGCGCGCGCTCGACGCGCTGGGCATCGGCTGCGCGGCAACGCTCGTGAGCACCGTATCGGGCGTGGAATTTTTCTCGGTGTTCGCGACGGGCGCGCTGGTGGCGAACCTCGTGCTCGTGCCATTGGCGTCGGCCGTAATCGCCACCGGCTTCGCGTCGCTCGTGCTCGGCCTCGCGGGTGTCGGCTGGGCCGGGCGGCTGTGCAACGAGGCGGCGGGCGCACTGATCGGGGTGATTGATGCGCTCATCCGGCTGGGGACAAACGTGCCCGGGGCGTTTTGGTCAGCACATTTCCGCGCGGACTGGGCCGGTCCGACGGCGATGGTGGCTGTGATGTTCGCGATGATGGCGGGCTACGCGGTGGGCTGGCGGCGGGAGCGCGGCGGCTTTTGGCCACCAGTCGCCATCGTGGCGCTCGTGCTGATTTTTGGGGTAAATTTGGCTAGAGTAGGAAACGAGCAAGGGGCCGCCGGAGTTTCCAACTTCAGGCTCAAGTAATGATGCCTGCTTTGGGCGGGCGGGCGGACGCTTTCTTTCCTGATTTCCTGAGTTCCAAGTTTCCCTAAACCCGTCCAACCTGTCCCCAATGAAAAGCGCCTACGACCTCGCCATGGAACGCCTCGCCAAGTCCGACCCCCATGCGGGCGGCACGATTACACCCGCGAAAAAAGCCCGGCTCGCCGAGCTGGACGCAATTTACAAAGGCAAAATCGCCGAGCGAGAAATTTTCCTACGGCAAAAACTCAACGAAGCGCTGGCCGCCGGCAAGGCGGACGAAGCCACGCAGGTTCGCGCACAAATGGGATCGGAACGCACCCGGCTCGAAGAGGAGCGTGAGGCGGAAAAAGACAAGGTCCGGCAAGGGCGCTGAACGACACTGTCCCTGGCTCGCGCGCGAATTGACCGGCCTTATTTCGTTGGAAACAACGGGGCCGCCGGCAGTCCGCCACCGCCCGGTTGTTTTTTCCAGGCCTCGATGGCCTTGGCTGTGGGTGGCTTGTTGGCCGGAAAAACGATGTCCATGCCCGAGAAGCTGCTAATGTCGTCCGTGACGGCGTCGCCAGCGACGGCCGCAGTTGACGCGCGAGTCGGTGCCTTCGCGGAGGCCGCGCCCCCAGAAGCGGTGGGCAGCGTCGAGGCTAGGCCGCCGCCAGCGGCGGTGACGAGTGGCGCACCGCCGTCAGTGCCGGGACCGTTGCGCTTGAAAACGAATCGATTGAGCTGGTCGAAGCTAGACTGCCGGTTGAGATCGGGCTGGAGCTGCACGCTGGCAGCGTTGGCGGCGCGGATGCCCTGCTGATATTTTTCGGCGACCCGGCCGGTGCTGGTGAAAATATTGGTCTTGGTCTGAAAGCTGTCGCGCGCGGTCTGACCGGCCAGCGGGCTGACTTTGCGCGGGAGCACGTTGGCGGTAGAAATGGAGGCGTCTTTGTGCGTAATAAACTCTTTCTCGCGCGTCTCGGCTAGCGTGATGGGGGCGCGTTTCTCGGCGAGTGGGGCCGTCGGCTCCTCGATGAGACCGGCGAGTGTGGCCCGGCTACTCTGCACGCGGTCGTCGCGCTTGAAGGTGAGGTTCTCCGTGCTCTTGGTCGTGTCGGGACCGGGCGAAAATTGTTCCACGCGCGCGGCGGGGTCGATCTTGGCCGCATCCTCCGCGCGCGCGCGCGGCGCAGCAGCGCTGGTACACACGAGCGCGGCGGCGAAGAGGAGAACAGGGGGGAACCGCATAACCACAATCTAGCGCCGCTACCCGCGATTGCCAAGCCGATTTTGCTCAGTACCCTACGGGAAAACCAGTGCGCCGGGCCACGCCCCGAGCGGTTAAAATGCTCGATCTCTCCGACCGTCAGGCAGCGCCATCCCACTGCTGATTTGTCGTGCTATTCCATCCCGCTACTGCGACACTTCGGCATGGCCTCCAAAAAACCCGCCAAGAAAACGGCGAAGAAACCTGCCAAGAAGGGCAAGAAGTAACCTTTGCGTTACGGCTTCAACTCGACGCCGGCCCGCAAGGGCCGGCGTTTTTATTTTCGCCCGCGCCAAGCCGCCAGATCAGGAGCACTCTGCCTCACTCCGGTTCGGCGGTGCCTTCTGTAACGAAGTCACGAGCCTCGGGGACTTGCTTCAGAAACTCCCGCAGCGCGGCGCTTAGGTGCTCGGCATAGCGGAAGTGCGCGCCTAGGCCCGTCCGCAGCTCGGCCTCGTAGATGAACTTGTCGGCGTGCGTACTGTGCTCGAAGGGCGTCTGCGCGCCGAGCAGCAGCGAATAAACGTAGGCCGGCGAGCCGCGCGCCAACAGCTCACGCGTAAGGTCGAGTTGGTCGGCGAGCAGCGCGGCATGGTGGGCGTGACGGATCTCCGGCGGCAGGTAGAAGCCCGCCTGGATGAGCGGCGTGTAACGATGGCCGGTGCGATGGCGGTTGAGGTCACGCAGCTCGGCGAGCGCTAAGTTGTTCCACGCAAACGAAACCCGCATACGGCGCGTGGCGGTGCCTTGGTAGCCATAGCGGTTGGCGCGGTGACGGAGCGACTCGGCGACGGGTTGCGTCTCGGGGAGAAACGGTGGCGTGGCGCGGTCCGCACGGACCCACACTTCGTCGGCAAGCGGTGCAGCCGAAAGTCTTTCTCGGCCGAGTGCGAGCGACGCGGCGAGCTCCTGCGCGGCCTGCGCCGCGTAGGAGCTCTCGGCAAAACTGTGGCGCATCAGGCGCGGGGAAATTTTCAGCAGTTCGTCGCGTATCAGCCGCGCGGCAGCGCGGGCCTCGGGATGCGGGAGCGAGTCGAGATGTTTCACGGTCGCGGCCCACATGCGCGAGGTCTGCACGAGGCCGAGGCTGGTGCGCGTGGCGAGCGGAATAAAATAGCGTGCGCGGTCGAGTCCGTAGTTTTTGCGGAGGCGTGTGACGACGGCGGGCTTCGCGTCGGGCGGGAGACGGACGAGTGCGGAGTTGGCGAGGGCGAGCGCGTCGAGTCGCGCGTATTCGGCATGGTAAGCGGCGAAGGCGCGGGCCATCACGTCGCGCCAGCGTGGGGCGAGGTCGGCAGGGACGCCCAACTCGTCGGGGGTCGGCAGATTCGCGGCGTCCATCGTGATGTAGCGCGTGCTCGACTCTTGGCCGTCGGCCATCGTGGCGATCTCAAAAATTTTGTAGGCGAGCCACATCGAGACGTCGTCGAGCGCGACGGCGAGACCGCCGGTGAGTCCGCCGATGGACGCGTGGCCGTAGTCCACAAAGTTGAGGATGCGGTCGATGGACGCGTCGGGATTGGCGAGGTCCACCTTGGCGAGGATGGCGGCGATCCCGGAGTTGCTGCGCGAGTAACGGGCGAGCACAGACGCCAGCAACTCGGGTGTGACCTGCGGGAGGCTGGCAGCCGAGGGCGGCGGGACGAGGGCAAGGCCGGTGACTTTCATGCGAGAAACTGGAGCATGGCCGCAAGAAAGTGCAAAAAACGCCAAGATAGGAAGCGGGAAAACGCGCCTGACTCGCTCAGTAAGACCGCATTAACAGTCGCCCGCTCACCGGTCGCGCATCTCCATCGTTCCCAGTCCGCGCATCGTCGCATCTGTCACTGCGCGAAATGTCCACTGGCCCGGCCAGTCGCGGTGCATAAGCTGATCGAGCCGGTCAGAGCCGCCCGAAACCGCCACATCACGCCGCAGCCTTGTGCCGGTCGCCTGCAACAGCGGCAATCGCTCCGCGCTCGCCCGCGTCAGCCCTTCCATAATCGCCGCCAGCAAGTGCGTCTTCGTGGTCGCCAGGGTGACCTGCCGAAACGCACCTTGCCGCTGCTCGATGCTCGTGCGCTCGCCTGCCATGTAGGGCTCGAATTCCACGCCGCACGCCGCCGACGCGCCGAGCTTACTCAGCCGACGGAACTCCTTGCGAAAATCCTCCAACGGCATCCCTGGGAAAAATTGGTCGCGTGCCCAGTAGATCGACGACGCCATCGCCGCAATGGTACTCACCTGCAGCCAACGCCCCTGCACCCCGAGTGCGCGCGTGAGCAACCGTTCGTGCGGCTTCGGCCGGTCCGTACACAGTGCGAGCACGTCCGTCGAGCCGACGACGTTAAATAATTGCCCCGGCCGCGCGCCTGCGAGCAACATCCCCGCGCTGCCATCCATGATGCCGACCATCATCGGCGTGCCCGCGCGCAACCCGAATTTCGCCGCCGCCGCCGCCGTGACCGCCCCGCCGATGCGGTCGGCGTCGACCACCTCAGGTAACAGCGCCCTACTCACGCCGAGATTCGAGCACAGCTCCGCGCTCCAACCGGAAAGACCCATCGTGTCGTAAAGCCCGGTGAACGACGCGTTCGACGGATCAGTCACCCGCGCGCCCGTGAACTGCCGGTGGAGAAACGTGTTCAGGTGCCCAACAAGGTCTGCGCGTTTCAACCGTGCTGGCTGGTTCGCCTTGTACCACGCCCAGGTCGTCGAGCTGATGCCACCGGGAAACGGCCGGTTGCCGCAAAGTTTCAAGTGCCGTGCCTTGCCGATGCGCCGCTCAATGGCGTGCGCGAACTCCACACTACGTCGGTCTTGGTGCGTCACGATAGGCGTGAGCGCGCGGCCTTGACGGTCCATCACCACCCAGGCCGGAGACATCGTGGCGAGCGCGATGCCGTCAACTTGCCGCGCCCGCCCGCCGAGCCCGGCGATCGCGATCTTGATCGCGCCGAGCAACTCATCGGGATCAACCTCGACCTTTGCTCCGGTAAGCCGGGAGCGAAAAAACGCGCGTGGCGACTCCGCCACGACCTTAGGGCCGCGCAAAATTCCCGTGATGACCGAAGAAGAACCGATGTCGAGACCGAGCAAAGTGGACATGACAAAGCACTTTGCCGGCGGCGGCCACCGCTGGCAACGCCGGATTCGCCCGACGGCCGACTTACAGTTCGGTGTATTTCTCCGCCCGGCCGCGCGCCTTCTCGACGGGATATTTTTTGGCGTTGGTGACCATCTTGGCCTCGATGGCTGCGGCCACGTCGAGGCCGGTCACGTTGGCGAATTCCAACGCGTAGATCACGACGTCGGCCAGCTCCTCGGAAATTTTCTGCAGCTTGGCTACATCCGCCACAACCGCCCGCGAGGCCTCCGGGGTGGCCCACAGAAAATGTTCCATGAGCTCGGCGGCTTCTGCGGCGAGCGCCATGCTGAGATTTTTCGGCGCGTGAAACTGCTCCCAGTCGCGCTCGCGGGCAAAGGCGAGCACGCGGGTCTTAAGCTCGGCAAGGGTGGCGGTGGAGTCGGTGAGCGCGGCCATGATGCTACCATCCGTGGCGAAATTTTCGCCGCGCCGCAACACTTCGCCGCAGGAGCATCCGGTCATGCAGTTGATCCGCCGGCTGGCCGGTGCGGGCAGGCTCTACCATTAGAATTCACTGGTGATTGCCCCCCTCTCCGGTGAATAAATCGTATTGTCATCCTCTCTCCGCCATGTCCACCTTTTCGCCCCCATGAAAAACTCCCCCTACCTCCCTGTCACCTTGGCTGTTCTCGGGCTACTCTGCACCCTGGCGGTTCCCGCCAGCCTTATCCACGCCGCTGATGCCGCACCAGCAGCACCTGCCGCACCCGGCCAGCCGCCTGGCGGATTTCCAGGCGGTGCGGGCGGATTTCCAGGCGGTGCGGGGGGATTTCCAGGCGGCGCGGGGGGATTTCAAGGTGGTTTTCCCGGAGGCGCGCCTGCCGGCGGCCAGCGCGGTGGACCGCGAGGCGGCGGACGCGGTGGCTATGCGATCGGTCCGGCCGCGCCCGTGCCGCCGGAGGTCGCAATTCCGCACCCGACTACTGAAGAGATCACGCAGGCCGAGGCCGCGCTGAACCGCTTGGCCGAAACGGATCCGGCGACCAAGTCGCTCGTCGAAAAATATCCAGGCACCACCTTTTCGCTGAAGCCGCGCGTCAACATCGCCGCCACCTATACGCAGACTGGGCAGCGCAACGCCACCTACGCCGGCAGAGGTGGAATCGGGCGGCACTATACCTTCGTCGCGCGGGCCAACCAAGGCGACATTGACCTGCTCTTCCACGGCGACTCGATCACCGACTGGTGGCAGCAGGCTGGCGCGCAGGGTGGCAAGGAGGTCTTCGACAAATATTTTGGCGGCCTGAAGGTAGCTAATTTCGCCATCGCTGGTGACACGACGCAGGGTCTTCTGTGGGGCTTGCAAAACGGCGAAGGCCAGGGCTTCTCGCCCAAGGCCATCATGCTGATGATCGGCACCAACAACACCGGTTCCAGCACCGGACCGCAGATCGCCGAGGGCGTGGGAGCAGTGGTCATGGAGATGCGGAAGGATTTCCCGAACGCGAAGATCCTTCTGCTAGCCATCTTCCCGCGTGGTGCCGGCCCGAATGATGGAGCCCGCCGCAAGAACGACGAGGCGAACAAGATCATCGCCAAGCTCGACGACAACGAGCACGTGTTCTTCATGGATCTCGGTCCAAAATTCCTCGATCCTACTACCGGAGTATTGCTACCTGGCCTATTCCGTAACGACAACCTGCACCCGGCCGCCCCCGGCTACGAAGTCTGGGCGCAGGCCGTGAAGGACAAACTCGCCGAGCTGATGAAGTAAGTGTGGCAGGCCATTTCCGCGTTACTTCTCTAGTTGCAGTACTTGCCCGCCGCCGTTTACGGCGGCGGGCTTCTTCTGCGCCGGCCAACCCATGGCGGCGCTGAGTCTGGCCTGCCCGAGGCGTGATGATGTTTCACGCCGTAAGCAATTTTCGCTCGCGGTTTGTCTGCGGCCGCCCACCTTCAGTCCCACCCCACCTGTTTTCGTTTTCCCGTGTCTCCCGTAAACCTTCTTTTCCTCCGGCGAAAATTCGCCGCTATCGCTTCGCTTACTCTGCTGGCGCCGGTCTTGGCCCGCGCCAGTGAGGCCGACATTCGCGTCCCCGACCTCACGTCGGTGAGCTTTCTCGATGGCACGCTCAGCGGTACGACCGTGCTAACTATCGGGCTAGTTGTTTGCCTCGCCGGCGCGGCCTACGGTTGGTGGCAATATCTTCAGACCAAGCGCCTGCCCGTCCACCCGGCGATGACCGGGGTGGCGCAAATCATTTGGGAGACGTGCAAGACCTACCTGTTCCAACAGGGTAAATTTCTCGCTATCCTCTGGGTGCTCGTGGCCGGCTGTATCGGCTCCTATTTTGGGGCGCTGCTGCACGAGCCGTTAGGCCATGTCGCCGCCATCCTGCTCGCGTCGGTGGCCGGGATGCTGGGCAGCTATGGCGTGGCGTGGTTTGGCATTCGCATCAACACCGTGGCCAACGCCCGCACAGCTTTTTCATCACTCCAAGGCCGACCGCTTGACACGTTGTCGATTCCGCTAAAATCCGGCATGAGCATCGGTCTGCTCCTGATCTCGACCGAGCTATTTTTCATGATTTGTATTCTGCGGTTTCTGCCACGCGAACTGGCCGGGCCGTGTTTCCTCGGCTTCGCCATCGGCGAGTCACTCGGAGCGTCGTGTCTGCGCATCGGCGGCGGCATCTTCACCAAGATCGCCGATATCGGCGCGGACTTGATGAAGATCGTCTTCAATCTACCCGAGGACGACCCGCGCAACCCTGGGGTGATCGCTGACTGCACGGGTGACAACGCCGGCGACTCGGTCGGCCCGACCGCGGACGGGTTTGAGACCTACGGCGTCACGGGTGTCGCGCTGATCGCGTTCCTCGCGCTCACCTTTAGCGCACCGGCCTACCAGCCGCTCTGCGCGGTGCTCATCGTGTGGCTCTTCGCCATGAGCATTTTGATGGTGCTGTCCTCACTGGTGAGCTACGTCGCCAATGCGTCTGTGAGCAAAATCCTTTACGGTGGCTCGGGCGATTTCAATTATGAGCAGCCGCTCACCAACCTCGTGTGGCTGACCTCGGTCGTCTCCATCGTCGTGACCTACGCGGCGAGCTGGCTGCTACTCGCGCACCACCCGCTGTGTGGCCCCGACCTGTGGTGGACCCTCGCCACGATCATCTCGCTTGGGACTGCCGCTGGTGCGCTCATCCCCGAAATGACAAAAGTTTTCACCAGCACCGAATCGCGTCATGTAAAGGAAGTTGTCACCTCCTCGCGGCAGGGCGGTGCATCGCTCAACATTCTCAGCGGCCTGGTGGCGGGAAATTTCTCCGCGTTCTGGACCGGTCTGGTCATTCTGACCCTGATGCTCGGTGCGGGTTACTTTGCCACGCAGGAGCCTTTCCAGACCATGATGCCCGAGGCGTTCCGCTTCGCCGCGCCGATTTTTGCGTTCGGCCTCGTGGCGTTTGGCTTTCTCAGCATGGGACCGGTGATCATCGCGGTGGACTCATTCGGCCCCGTGACCGACAACGCTCAGTCGATCTACGAGCTCTCGCAAATCGAAAAGCGCCACGGCATAACCACCGAAATCGAGCGCGACTTTGGCTTCAAGCCCGACTTCAAGCATGCCAAGCACCAGCTTGAGAAAGCCGACGGCGCAGGCAACACCTTCAAGGCCACTGCCAAGCCTGTGCTCATCGGCACCGCAGTTGTCGGCGCGACCACGATGATTTTCGGCATTATCATCATGCTGCGCGCTCTCTATCCCGATACAGCGGAGCGGCTGTCACTCATTCGCCCGGAGCCAATCATGGGCCTCCTCATGGGCGGCGCGGTCATCTACTGGTTTACTGGCGCGAGCATGCAAGCTGTCGTCACTGGGGCCTACCGCGCCGTCGTCTACATCAAGGATAACATGCGGCTCGACGCGGCCACCGCCTCAACGGAGGCCTCAAAGGAGGTCGTCCACATCTGCACGCAGTATGCCCAACGTGGCATGGTCAACATCTTCATCGTCATTTTTTGCTTCGCGTTGTCGCTGGCTTTCTTCGACCCGTTTTTCTTCATCGGTTATCTCATCGGCCTAGCGTTTTTCGGCCTGTTTCAGGCCATCTTTATGGCCAACGCGGGCGGCGCCTGGGACAACGCCAAGAAAATCGTCGAGGTCGACCTCGACATGAAGCACACCGCGCTGCACGCCGCCACCGTCGTGGGCGACACCGTGGGCGACCCCTTCAAGGACACCTCATCCGTCTCGCTGAATCCCGTGATTAAGTTCACCACGCTCTTTGGCCTGCTCGCGGTGGAAATTGCAGTCCAGATGCCCCCGAAGTTGAAGCACATGCTAGCTGCGGTGCTGTTCATCGTCGGACTGGTATTCGTATATCGCAGCTTCTACGGCATGAGAATCCCAGTGGATGAAAAAGACGGCGCGGTGGTCTCACACCAGATGAAAAAAGATTGAGCGAAACGGCTGCGGTTCCCCCGCGCCCCCTACCCCTGGGCCCGTGACGAAGTCAGTTGCGGGATCCGTTTCCATCCAGACGTGGCTGGTGGGCCCACTGGGATTCGAACCCAGAACCAAGGGATTATGAGTCCCCTGCTCTGACCATTGAGCTATAGGCCCGCAATGCACCGGGATGCTTGCCGTATCGGCGGGCGGCGTCGAGTTTATTGCGGTAGCGCGGGCGGCAGACTATGAGCGAAGCCGACGCGACGATTTTGAGCGCAAAAGAACCAGCAGGGTAGAGGTGGCGGGGATGAAGGGTCCAGAGGCGCATGAACACCATACGCATGAGATGCATTGGTTTTGAGAACGCATAATTACGGTCAAAAAGTCGGCTTAATGCAGGGTTAAGGGTATCGTCAGGACACTCTTGCCGACCGACTCCAAGCCCATCGGCGAGCATCTCTACATATGCAGGCAGAGTTTGGCCTGACGCAGCGGTATCTTTCTGAATAATCGCAGCGGCAGCCGGGTTCAGCCGCTATGGTTAGTATGCCACGAGAAAACTAGGTGATGGAGCGGCTAGATTTGATCTCGCCGGTGAAGCCTTCATATCAGCTTAAACTCCTCCGGCGGCGGGGCCTTGGCGGCAAAGCGGTGGGTTTGCCCTTGCCACTCGTAGTCGAAAGACGTCTCGGCCGAGTGGAGAAACATTCGTTTCGCGCTGCCGGCGCGGAAGAAACCGCGATTGGCTGCAAAATCGCCGTATGTCATGTCACCGACGATGGGCAGGCCGCGCTCCGCGCATTGCACGCGGAGTTGGTGGCTGCGGCCGGTGCGCGGCTCGAGCTTCAGCAGGCTGAGCGACGCGCCGCTCCGGCCGCCGCGCAACACGGTCATCTGAGTTTCGGCCATGGTGCCGCCGCCAGTGCCAACCCTGAGATGGCCACCGCTCCGCTCGATCTTCAGCCAGTCGCGCCAGAGCTCGACCGGCCGTGCGGGCGTGCCGAAGACGAGCGCCTGGTAAATTTTGCGGACGCGTTTCCGTTGGAATAGATCTTTTATGGACGCCGCGAGCGCGGCGTCGGCCGCCACCAAGATCACGCCGGACGTGGCGGCATCGAGGCGGTTGAGCAACCAGAGGCGCGCTGGCGCGGTCGCGCCGGGCGGCGTCCACTCGTAACGCTCGCCTTCCAGCGTGTAGGCGGCGGTGAGCAGAGCGTGGCGGTCCACGCCAGCCAGTTCCTCGTTGGGATGCGAGCGAATACCGGCAGGCTTGGACAGTGCGGCGAGGCCGTTGGCGTCGTGTGTGAGCACCGTCACCCCGGGGCCGAGCGGCAACGAAGTCCAAAACGCAGCGAGGTCGCGGAGCGGTTTACTCATAGTAAAACGCGAACGTGAGCTCCTGCGTCTCGCCGAGCAACGCCACCATGTCGGCCGACCACACGCCGTAGGGCGCGGGCGCCGTAATGCCGCTCACGCAGGCGAGGCGAGCATCGGCATTGCCATTGCCGCTCACGGAGAGAATTTCGGCGACTTCGCCGCGAGCATTGAGGCGGAACTTCACCTCCACGCGCGTGCCGCGCTCGGGATAGATGGCGCTCTGCTCGACAATCTGGTGCCACTGCAACGCCACCGCATCGATGAGCCGCTGCAAGTATTCGCCATAGCGGCTCCACTTCGCGTCGTAGGCGATGATGCCAGTGCGATTGGTGCCGGTAAAATTGTTCAATAATGGCGATGGCCGCGCGCGCACGGCCGTGGTCGCGAGTGACGGCCGCGGCTGCGGGTGTAGCGGGTCAATCTGCACGGTCCGGCCAATGGTGAAACCGTTGCTCGCGGCCGCATCGGGCTGGCCCTCGACCCGTTGCTCGACGGCCGAGGGGTTCGGGCCGGCGGTGGCGACACCAGTGCCGGCGGTCGCAGGGTTCTCACCCTGCGCACGCTCGGTGCCGGACAGCGGCGTCTCGGCGCGGCGAGCAGAGTTCGGCGGGCTTGGCGGCGTGGGCGGTGCCGACGGCGCGGGCGCGACAGGCAGCGGACGCGGCGCAGTGAGCTGACCCGTCACGACGGCGGAAGAGTTTTTTTCAGGGTCGCCCTTACTCGCAGGCGTATCGCTCTGGTGGTCGGGTGAGGGCGACGGCTGTGCGGCCTGCTGATTCTGCGCGGCGAAGTTGTTGGTCTGGTCGGGCACGTTGTCCGGTGCGGCGGGATTGATCTCGACGAATTTTTGGGGCAACGGCGGCGGCAAAGGCGCCACGGGAACCACGACAGGCGGTGGCGAAAACGCGTCAGGTGCGAGCTGCACGTCAAAACCGGCCGCGGCACCGTCATCAGGCTCGGATACCGCCGGTACGGACAGCTCCTGCCAATGCAGTCGCGGCACTAATCCGAGCAACAACAGATGTAGGAGCACGGTGCCGATAATGCCGACCTGAATAGCGCGCCGCTCCTGGCTCACGGATGCGCGCCTTGGTGCCGTCGGCAATTGGCGGGCGGGCGGTGGCGGAGCGACGGACGGTGGGCTCATACGTTGAAGCGCGGTAATCTGATCAAACCGATAGACCCGCGCGGGCCAGAAGAGGTTTCAAATTTTCCAACGGCAGACCGATGATGTTGGTCAGTGAACCGACGTGACCAGCCACAATCATCTCACCGTGCTCCTGAATCGCGTAGCCACCGGCCCGGTCGAGTGTGTGGACGCGGGCGAGATACGCCTCGATGAGCGCGGCATCGAGCGCACGGAATGTCACATCGCTCGTGGCGTGGTCATCTAGGCGCAGACCGTCTGCCGCGCGGCGCAACGCTAGCCCGGTGAAAACCGTGTGTGTACGACCGCTCAGGCGGCGCAGCATCGCGCGTGCGTCGGCGGCGTCACGGGGCTTATTAAGTGCTGCGCCGTCGAGAAACACGGTCGTATCTGCACCGAGCACGAGTGACTCGGGTCGACGCGCGGCGACCCAGTCGGCCTTAAGCGCGGCGTTGCGCGCGACCATCACGCGCGGGTCGGTTGTCGGATCTTCGTGCTCTTCGACCTGTGCGGTGACAACCTCGAACAGCACACCGAGGCTGGTGAGCAGCTCGCGTCGGCGCGGCGAGGCCGAAGCGAGGATGAACGGAGAAGCCGACAAGGTCATGCGATGAACAACAGCGCGCCGCAGCGCCGCGTGCAAGCGCGTTGCAGGTTGTCAGCCGCCATAAAGCTCCCCACCTTATCCTCCGCTCCTCCATGCGTCTCGGCCTCGCCCAAATCAACACCACCGTCGGTGACCTCGCCGGCAACCGCCGTCTCATCCTCGACGCCTACGCCACGCTCGTCGCGATGGGCGCAGAGCTGGTGGTGTTTCCCGAGCTGGCGGTCTGCGGCTATCCGCCACGCGATTTGTTGTTCAAGCCACAATTTGTGCCCGAGGTAGAGGCGAGCCTCGCAGAGATCGTCACCGCTATCGGCGACGTGCCCGCGCTCATTGGCACGGTCACGCCCAACCGCGCGCCGAACGGCCGTCGCTTCTTCAACGCCGCCGCGCTTTGTCGCGCGGGTCGTGTCGAGTCCTATGCGTACAAGTGCCTTCTGCCGACCTATGACGTGTTTGACGAGGACCGCTACTTCGAGCCGGCGACCGAGCCGACGATCATTGAGATTGCCGGCCAGAAAATCGGCGTGACCATCTGCGAGGACATCTGGACCAATCCCGCGCTCGGCGCGGCGGCGCGCTACCAATTTGACCCAGTGAAATGGCTCGCCGCCAAAAAGCCTACGCTGATGGTCAACCTCTCCGCCAGCCCGTGGCACCATGGCAAAGGCGAGCTGCGTCGCGCGCTCGTAACCGACGCCGCCAAGTTGCTCGGCTGTCCCGTCGCATACGTCAACGCCATCGGCGGTAATGACGAACTGGTGTTTGACGGTCGCTCGCTCGTGACCGACCCACAAGGAAACGTGATTGCACGACTCGCCGCCTTTACTGAGGACCTCCACGTGGTTGAAACCAACGCGGCACTCCCGAGTGCGGAGTCCGCACTCGGCTCTCCGCACTCCGCCGTCCCTGTTGATACCGATCCGGCTGACATCTACGCCGCGCTCGTCCTCGGCCTCCGCGACTACGCGCACAAATCCGGTTTCAAGACCGCGCTCGTCGCCCTCTCTGGAGGCATTGACTCCGCCGTCGTCGCCGTGCTCGCCGCCGAGGCCCTGGGCGCGGCCAACGTCATTGGCGTTTCGCTACCGTCAGCCATTTCCTCGCCGCACTCGCGCGATGATGCCCGTGCGCTTGCCGTGAATTTAGGCCTCCGCTTTGAGACGGTCCGCATCGCCGAGGTCGTGGGCGAGTGCGATAAAGCCCTCTGGCACCTCTTCGCCGCCCACCCGCGCGATGTGACTGAGGAAAACCTCCAGGCCCGCGTGCGCGGCGTGCTGATGATGGCACTCTCGAACAAATTTGGCGCGCTCCTCCTCACCACCGGTAACAAGAGCGAGGTCGCCGTCGGCTACTGCACCCTCTACGGCGACATGTGTGGTGGACTCGCGGTCATCAGCGACGTGTTTAAAACCCAAATCTATGCCCTCGCCCGCTGGATCAACCGCACGAAGGAAATCATCCCCGCCAACACGATCACCAAACCACCGAGCGCCGAACTGCGCCCCGGTCAGCTCGACCAGGACAGCCTACCGCCCTACGACATGCTCGACGCGCTCCTGAAAGGATACATCGAGGACAGCCTCTCTCGCCCCGATCTCATCGCCGCCGGCTTCGCCGAGTCGGTCGTCAACGATGTCGTCCGCAAAGTTAATCTCAGCGAATACAAACGAAAGCAATCCGCCCCCGGCTTGAAAATCACCCCGCTGGCCTTCGGTGTTGGGCGAAGAATGCCTCTTGTGCAAAAATACGCAGGCTAAGGTTCGGCCAAATATACAGCTAGAAAAGTTGAAGGGTACGCTAAATCCTCGATTCACGGAGCAAGGGAGATATGCGCAGGCAGCCAGCTTTCAGACAGGCACTCATTTGGGCAATGAGAGAACACCAGCTCACGCCCACAGCAGAACTAACCTGGATTATTCTCTCGCAGACGACTTTTGCGTCACCTCATCTGAGCATTAGCCAAATCGTCAGCGCCACAGCGTAGAGCGCGAGGTGGGACGCGGCGCGCCCGAGAAGGTCATTCAGCTCCTCTGGCGCGCGAGCACGGCGGAGTCCGGCGATTTGGCGCGAGGCGAGCACGAACAACCCAGCGGCGAGCAGCCACGCCCAGCCGAGACGGCCGAGACCGCGGGCGGCGAGCACGGGCGGCACGGCGAGCGCGAGTAAGTGCGCGAGGCCAAATTGCAGCCGAGCGAGGCGGCGACCGTAACGCACCACGAGCGTGCGCTTGCGGGCCAGAAGGTCGGTCGCGGCGTCACGATAATTGTTCACGAGGAGAATATTCGCTGCGAGCGCTCCAACACCGGACCCAAGAATGAGCGCGTCGGCCGAGACGTATCCGGTTTGCACGAAGAACGTCGCGCCCACGGCGACGAGGCCGAAGAATATGAAAACGAAAATGTCGCCCAATCCGTGGTATGCCAGCGGCCATGGCCCGCCAGTGTAGGCGTAGCCGCTGGCGATACTCACAACACCGATTACGAGCAGCGGCCAACCACCATAGGGCAGCAACGTCAGCCCGGCGAGAAACGCAGCAGCAAAAGTCGCCAGCATCGCGGCGCGCATGACACCGGGGCGAACGAGGCCGGCGGCGACGGCGCGGCGCGGGCCGGTGCGCGCAGGGGTGTCAGCGCCCTGTAAGAAGTCGTAGTAGTCGTTGGCGAAGTTCGTGCCAATTTGAACAAGCAGCGCGAAGGCGAGACAGCCGAGGGCGGCGGGCGCGAGCATTTTTCCCTCGCGCCACGCGAGGGCGGAGCCGGCGAGCACGGGCGCGACCGCAGCGGGCAACGTGCGTGGTCGGGCGGCGTCGAGCCAAACGGACAAGGTTGACGATGAATGCTCCACGGAGGCAGGGTGGGCGCGGCCCGCGCTCTAGCGCGCCGAGGTTGACGGCCCGGCTATAATCTTGGTTTTCTTGGTGAACTGCGCGAGCCGACGCTTGAGCAAGAAGCTCACGATCACCGGCAGCAAAGAGAGGCCGCCGGCGAGGAGTACCTCACGGCGGGGCTGACCAAAAAAAGTTCCGACACAAACTTCCAAGAAACCAAAAACGGCCAGCATCACCGCCACCGATGGCAGCAGGGCGTTAACAACCCAGGCCAGCACAATGGCCACCAGGGCGGATTTGAAACCGATGAGACCGAAGGCCAGACCCTGCACAAAAAAGATCGGGGCGAACAACGAGAGACGAGTTTCCACACGAAAGGTCTGCACGGCCAGACCCAAGAGCAGGACGAGAACCTTTAACCCAAAGATGATTTGCAGTGTGAGTCCATCCGGTTTCGCCAGCGCCGGGGAGATTGCCATCACCCCACTAAAGAGCGTGCCGCCCACCGCCGCGCCGCCGGCCAGCGACCGAAAGAAATCCACCCAGTTGCGTGGTTTCACGATCTCCTCGTTGAGCCACACCGACATGTCGCCCGGCGAGCGCTCGCGACTGGGCGACCAGTCGCGGGCGCGCTGGCCACGCACGCGGCGGCCGACGGGTCCGACGCGTAGCCATTGACGCGGAAACCAAAGCAGCAGCAATGCCGGGACAAAGTAACGTAGGTCGAGGGTGACAGAAAGAAATGTGACGGACACAAGGCGAGAAAACTCGCCTGCCCGCCCAACACAAGCCTCCGCATGGGATCAACTGGGGGCTTTTACGTTTATCCCGCAATCCGCGAGCTAGCTAACGCCGAGGAGTAAAAGCCGCCTGCAGCAGGCGGCCACCCCAGAAATAACCGATGTCCGCCGGAGAACTTAGATGATCATGCCGGCAGCGACGGTGGCATTGGTGAATTCGTCCACTAGGATGAAGCTGCCGGTCGC
Source organism: uncultured Opitutia bacterium (assembly GCA_903872425.1). GTDB lineage: Bacteria > Verrucomicrobiota > Verrucomicrobiia > Opitutales > Opitutaceae > CAIYUN01. Next base: position 22,599 of record CAIQKQ010000288.1, read on the forward strand.
GCGGTTGCGCTGGTAGGAGTCGCACAACAGCGGCACGGCCGTACGGAGCTGCACACGGCCGATGTCGTTCATGCCGAGGTCGAGGTCGCCCTCGACCTTGTGCAGCGTGTTTATGTTAACCTTGTAGCGGACAGCCTTGAGCACGCACTTTGCCTCGCGGGTCGTATGGCGGATGAGATACTTGCCGCCAGGCTGGAGTTTTTTCTCACTGAACCAGCAGAGCATCGCGTCCATGTCCTGCGTGACGTGGGGCGGGTTATTCGCTTTCGTAATCATGTCGCCCCGCGAAATGTCGATCTCGTCGGCCAGTGTCATCACGACCGACATCGGCGCGAACGCCTCGCGCAACTCGCCGTCGGGGCCGTGTAGCGCGGTGATGCGCGAGGTGAGGCCGGAAGGCTGTGCGACGATCTCGTCGCCGGGCTTGAACACACCCCCGGCCACACGCCCCGCGAAGCCACGGAAATCGTGGTGCGCATCGCTGTTGGGGCGAATGACGGTCTGCACGGGAAAGCGTGCGTCAATGTGGTTGTGATCACTGCCGATATAAACGGTCTCCAGTGTGTAGAGCAGCGCGCCGCCCTGATACCACGGGGACTTGGCGGACTTTTCGACGACGTTATCTCCGTGTAACGCAGAAATGGGGATAAATTTGATGTCGGGTATCTCCAGCCGCGAGGCGAACTCGGAAAATTGTGCGACGATCTCCTGGTAGCGAGCTTCAGACCAGTCCACCAGGTCCATCTTGTTGATGGCAACAACGAGGTGCGGAATGCGTAGAAGCGACGCGATAAACGAGTGGCGGCAAGTTTGCTCGATGACGCCTTTGCGCGCGTCCACGAGAATGATGGCGAGGTTGGCGGTGGAGGCGCCGGTCACCATATTGCGCGTGTATTGAATATGGCCGGGAGTGTCGGCGACGATAAACTTGCGGCGCGGCGTGGCGAAGTAGCGGTAGGCGACGTCAATGGTAATGCCCTGCTCGCGCTCGGCGCGGAGACCGTCGGTGAGGAGCGAGAGATTGAGCACATCCTCACCGCGCTGCTCGGTGGCGCGCTCGATGGCCTCGAGCTGGTCCTCGAAGATAGCCTTCGAGTCGTAGAGCAGGCGTCCGATAAGGGTGGACTTGCCGTCGTCCACGCTGCCCGCCGTGGTGAAGCGGAGCAGATCCATCGCGAGATAATGCTGGTCGGTGTGGGTGGTCATCGGAGTTTAGCCGCAATGAGGCGCAAAAAATATTGGTAGGAACGAGGCCCGGTGTCGCGCTAATCGGCGAGTATGCGACGGCCGTCGCGACGCGGGAGATTTTTTGTTTTTCGTGGCAATTAAAAATATCCCTTCTTTTTACGGTCTTCCATCGCGGTTTCCGAGCGCTTGTCGTCGGCGCGGGTGCCGCGCTCGGTCTGGCGCGCGCTGGCGACCTCCTGGATGATCTCGGCGAGCGTGCTCGCGTTGCTCAGCACCGCACCGGTGCAGGTGGCGTCGCCCACCGTACGGAAACGCACGCGCATCGTCTCATATTTTTCGCCGGGAAGCAGCGTGATCCATGGCGATTTCGCGAGGAGCGTGCCGTTGCGGTTCACGACCTCGCGATCGTGCGCGAAATAGATCGAGGGGATGGCGAGGTTCTCGCGCGCGATGTATTGCCACACGTCCATTTCGGTCCAGTTGGAGAGCGGGAAGACGCGGAAATGTTCGCCAACGTGCTTCCGGCCGTTGAACAGGTTCCACAGCTCGGGGCGCTGGTTTTTCGGATCCCACTGACCAAACTCGTCGCGGTGCGAGAAAAACCGCTCCTTGGCGCGGGCCTTCTCTTCGTCGCGCCGAGCGCCACCGAGGCAGGCGTCGAACTTCAGCTCCTCGATCGCATCGAGCAGGGTCACAGTCTGGAGCGCGTTGCGCGAAGGGTTTGGGCCTTTCTCCTCCGTCGCGCGGCCGGCCTTGATTGAGTCCTCGACGTAACGAACGACCAGCCGCGCTTTCGTATCGGCGACGAGCTGGTCGCGGAAAGTGATCGTCTCGGGGAAATTGTGGCCCGTATCAATGTGGGTGAGCGGGAAGGGAAACTTCGCTGGCCAGAACGCCTTTTGCGCGAGCTTCACCATCACAATGGAGTCCTTGCCACCGGAGAAAAGCAGCGCGGGTCGCTCGAATTGCGCGGCGACCTCGCGAAGCACGAAGATGGCCTCGTGTTCAAGCTGAGCAAGGTGCGTGAGATTATAGGAGCTCATGGGCGGAAGTCTGAAGGGAAGTCGGAAAGGCAGAAGGTCAAAGGTCGAAAAAATCGTATCAGAGCTGGAGGCGTGGGACGACCGCAGCATGGAGACGGGCCAGCGAGGCGGCGGCAGGCTCGGCCTCGGTGTCGAGCGTGAGCGCGCCGTCGCCTGCAGTGGGCGGCTCGAACGCAGAGTTACGGCCGGTGAACTGGGCGATGTTGCCCGCCTGGGCCTTCGCGTAGAGGCCTTTCGGATCGCGTGCGGCGCAGGCGGCGAAAGAGGCAGCGACGTAAATTTCCACAAAATCTTCCGTGCCCACGATATCGCGCGCGAGCTGCCGGTGTGCGCGCAGCGGAGTGATGAATGCGGCGATAACGATCACGCCCGCCTGCGCGAAGAGCTTGGCCACCTCAGCCACGCGGCGAAGATTCTCCGTGCGGTCGGCGTCGGAGAAGCCAAGGTCGCGGTTGAGGCCGGTACGGACGTTGTCCCCATCCAGTAGGTGAGTCGTGAAGCCCTCCGCGTGCAGCCGCCGCTCCAGGGCGACGGCGAGCGTGCTTTTGCCGGAGCCAGAGAGCCCGTAGAGCCATAGCACCCGCCCGCGCTGGCGGAGCCGCGCTTCCTTGACGGAGCGGTCGAGCACGCGGTCGAAAATGGGATGCAGGTCGGCCTGCGGCACGGACGTTAGCATTTGGCGGACGGTCACGGTCGGAAACCCGCCCGCCCCGCGCAAGCCAAAATCCCGGGTGACAGCAGCCAACAGTATGCAGGCCGAAGGGGCATACTGGCAAGGTCGCGGTATCAATACATGAGCGAGTACCAAAACCAAATAGCAAAAATCACCCCACCCAGTACGGCCGCCAATTGATTCCACCAAACGCCGTTCCACCGCTCGAACAAGCAGCCGCATCCAAATATAAGGCCAAGCGCAAGAAGCTTCACTGACAACGGCAGCAGCAAGGCTCGCCACCAAGCCACACGGCCACGCCAGAGATCACCCGCCGTCGGTGTGTTATCAACAATACGCGTGCCGGGTGGAAGCGCCTCGCGGACATTGCTCGTCGGCTCCGCCGTACTCCATTTGACCAACATTGGTTTGAGGCGGTGAAATGTCTTAATGTGCCCGTCAGCAAACAAGATATGGCCCCCCCAATCGCCGTAAGGGCTATCCGCCCGCCATGTGCCGTCGGGCTGCAAGCCTCGCGTCCACATGATAGGCGTGGCGGGCGGCAATTGTTTCAATGCGGGCAAAAGCGCAACGGTATAGGCCAAGGGTGTAGATTTGAATGTTGGATTGAGCTGCCGCAGATCGGCCGGGTTCAAAACACGGGTGATATCGCTGGCAATATTTCCCCGCGCGACATCAATCCGCGAGAACCAAAGCCGGGCGTCGGTTATCTCACCCGCGCGGGCAAGCTGGGCGGCAAAGGTATATATGTCCGTGAGCGCCTCGGGCGATATAACTTTGCCGGCCGATTCCGCAGCCTGCCATCCCTGCCCGATGGAGGATAGGTTGGAGGCGTCAACGTTGCGACTTACTTCCTCGACTGTGGCACATAGACAAGGAAACATCGCCGAAAACAAAAACCCCATCAGCAGAAATAAGGCCGACACACTCAACACGCGGCGCAACCAAACGAACTTGGGCCAGATCGGGCACGTTGGCGAATCGGGGTTCACGTTGGTAAGCTCGCACCTTATGGCAACGGTCACAAGCCGAGAAATCTCATCCTTAAGCAGCGAGCCGGGTGGCCGCGTCTGTAAGACCAACACTCTACACGGCCACGCCATCTAACTCTCGGAGTCCCGCTCACGGCTGGAAGGTTTTCTCCGGTGGCAGGCCCAGCTCTTTTTCCAACTTGCGGATGCGCTCCAGCACGTCGGCAGCGTGGCCGTCGGCGATTACGTCCGCACTCGGCGGGGGATTTTTTTGGGGCATCCTGGCATATCCGGGGTCGTCCGGCCCCTTGGGTAGCGTGGGGTAAAGTTTCACCAAGGCGGCATAGGCCTCGCCGGAGCGGCCGGCTTCGGTGAGCAAGATGGGTTGCATGCGCGCGTAGACAAACGGCGCGTCGGGCTGCTCGCCGGCTACACGGTAACACTCCGCCGCTCGCCCCAACTCGTCGCGCGCTCCGGCCTCATCCCCCGCTTTCAGGCGCCGGGCCAGCATCATGTGGATGAACCCCATTTTCGCGTAAAGCGCCGCCGCCTGCGGATGGAACCGCCTTGCCTCCTCCAGAAAATCCAAGCCGAGCCGGACCTGCTCACGGTCAATCTGCGCCTGCCGGGCCTTTGGCACGACGAACGCACCACCCTCCTCGTCTACCCGCCAGTTGGACATGTCGAGGGCGATCATGTGCCCGCCGTTAAGCCAGAAAAAGAGCGAGCGCGGATCCACGGCCGTGGCGAGTCGGAGGTTGGCGATGGTCGAAGCGAGCTCCGCGTCCTCCCAGTTCATGGAGGCGTTGAGGTAAATAAAATCTGCCGCGAGACCACGGAAGCCGCCGAGTAGTCCGAGGCTCACTCCCTGCCCGAGCACGTCGGCCAGCGAACCAAGCCGCAGCTCCGGCTCGTCCTTTTGCAAATCTTCCCGGATGGGGCCGTCGAGCGGTCTCACCGCCCAACCGGTGGCGGCGAGCGCGGCCACGACCGCCACCCCAGAGTAAAAGAAGCGAGGTAGCGTGAGACTAGATTTCACGGCGACGGAAACTAAACACGGCGAGTAGGCCGAAGACCACGATGTAGACGAAAGCGTAGGCCCCGGCGCGAAGCGCCAGCGTCGCATCTAGCCCGGACGGCTTACCGAGCTGCTCGGCGAGGTTGAAAAGTTGGAAGTCGGGGAACAGCCGTGCGAAAGTCTCCACCAACAGCCGCAGCGGGAGCGAGGTGAGCTTAGCATAGGAGTGGTGGGCGATGTGTTGTAGGTGGCAAATGACCAGAACGAAGAACCCCATAACCACGCTGAAGAGGTTGGTGTTGGAAAAACTGGCAATGAGCAGCGTCATCATCGCTAGCACGCCGAACTTCAGCCATTGCAGCACACAGACGATAACGACCTCGCCGAGCAGGATACGGCCGCCGTGCAGAAACGTACCGGGGTTCGCTGCCAGCAACGCGCCCGTGCGCAACCAAAGCAGCCCGACGAGCAGCCCCGTCAGCAGCGTACAAAACACGCCGACCACGGCCCACACACCGAGGAATTTTCCTAAGACAAACTCCGCGCGCCACACCGGCTTGGCCAGCAAGGTGAGCGCGGTGCGGTTCTCGATTTCGCTAAAAAAAAGCTGCGCCGTCGCCGTGATCGTGAGCGCCGAGCCGAAGAAGACCAGCGCGCCCTGGCCGAAATCGAGGAGGAACTTGAGCGACGCCGCGCCAAGGTCGGGTCCGAAGTCGAAGCTCTGAAAAAACTGCGCCCCGCCCACCAGCGCGGCTGCCACCACGACGAGAAACAGGAACAACCGCTGACGCACCGCCTCGAGGAAGGTGTTGCCCGCGATGAGGCTCATGCGCCCCCAGGAAAACGGCACCCGCGCCGGGTTCACGGGCGGGCCTCCTGTTCGGCCCGCGCCACCTCGCGCAGAAAAATTTCGTCCAGCCGTGCACGCGGCTGCTCGATGGACTCCAACGCCCGACCGCGTGCCGCGAGCCATGCACGCAGCTCGTCCAGCTCGGCCGGTGGCAACGACTCGACGATGAGCGCCTGCCGGTCGCGACGGCCGACAAGTTCGGCGACCGCTCCTTCCAGGATGAGTTTTCCGCGGTCGAGGATGGCGATGCGGTCGCACACATCCTCGATCTGTGCGAGCAGATGCGACGTGATGAGCACCGTGCGCCCCTCGGACTTGAGCCGCAAAATCATCTGGGAGATGTCCGCCGAACCGGCCGGGTCCACCCCAGCTGTTGGCTCGTCGAGGATAACAAGGCGCGGGTCGTGGACGAGGGCCTGCGCGAGGCCGACGCGTTGCAACATACCCTTCGAATACGTCCCCACGCGGCGCGCCGCCGCGCCCGTCAGCCCGACCCAGTCTAGCACTTCACGCACCCGCGTATCGAGTCGCGCGCGCGGCACCCCGCACACCCGGGCGTAAAACCGCACCAGCTCCGCCCCGCTCAGGTAGCGGTAAAAATACGGGGCCTCCGGCAGGTAGCCGACGTTGCGCCGCGATTCCACCTGCGCACTCGGCACGCCCACCACACGGCACTCGCCGATAGTCGGCTCCAGTAGGCCGAGGATGATCTTGATCGTGGTGCTCTTGCCCGAGCCGTTCGGCCCGAGCAGGCCGAACACCTGCCCGGCCGGCACGTCGAGCGTGAGGTTGTCCACCGCGCGCAGCTTGAGGCCGCGCAGGCCGACGGGGAAATCCTTCGTCACGCCGCGCAGCTCGATGGCGGCCGAGGGGGCAGTGGCGGCGTCGTGACTCATTGGATGGAAAACCCTCGAAATTGCGGCGCGCGCCGCGCGGTCAGGCGCTCGGCCTTGCGCACGAAGCCATTCATCCGCTCCTGCACCGCCGTGACAAACGCCTCAATCTCGCCCGGCGCACCCTCTGCTTCGAGCCGCACGCGGCCGTCGGCGAGATTGGTCACAAACCCGGCGACCTCATACTCCCTCGCGACCTGCGCGGCCGTATAGCGGAAGCCCACTCCTTGCACGCGGCCGGAGAAAAATACCGTCTCATGTTGCACCTCGGACATGGCGGAAACGTGCGCAGCGAATGAGCAAGTTCAACCAATAAAACCACCACCGACCGGCGCGGCCTCAGCGACGCCGCGCCCGGCGACTCAACGCTAGCCCCAGTGCGCCTAACGCGGCCACCCACCCAAATGTGGCCGGTTCGGGAATCGCGGTGAGCGACCAGCCGATGTCATCCAGACCGGCAAAATCGAGCGTGGTGAAAAATTTCCGCGAACCGGTCGTGAGCGAGGGATCCATCGCGGCTTCCTGCGCCGTCAGGGTACCGACGAGTGTGCTCATCGTGCCCTCGGCCCAGTGGTCGAGCCCGGCGTTAAGTGTGACGTTGCCGCCGTTGGCGAGTACACTGTTCACTCCGGTGAACGCGCCACCCGAGACCAAGTTATCCCATGAATCGGCCGTGCCGAGGCCGAGCAAGTGGCCGAGCTCATGCACGGCCACCGAGTAGAAGTCGTTTTGCCCGGTGAACGTCTCCACCGTCGAAGGGTTGCTGTCGAAATACCAATTTGTTAGCGAATCAAACGCTAACGAGCCGCCCCACGGCCCGAAATCCGTGCGTGAGGCCTGGGCCAGCAGTGCTCCGGCCTGTCCGCGGCCGACGACCGTGTCCACAAAGCCCTGCGTTCCACCCACCGAAAAGCCGCCCGGCCCACCCAGTCCAATCGTTGAGCCAGGCAGATCAGACGCGCCGACATAGACGATAATCGTATTAAGATCCACTAGCAGATTGGATACACTGATATTTGTACCTGTGTCGGACGGGTTGAAGGTCACCGCTGTCCAAGAGTTGACGCCACCCGGCGTGATCGCGTCGAGCGTGTCGGTAATCCGCGAGGTGAAGACCGTGGCCGCGTCTTCGAGCAGCGTGCGGCGGCCAATGTTACCCCCGCTAAAAAAGCCCGAGGTGTCGAAACTGTAATCAAATTGGAACGCCACCGTCGCCCGCGCCACTGACGTGGTCAGCTGGAGAGCGCCAGCAGCAAGCAGTAGGCCGGACAACCGGCTGAGCTGTCGAATCGACTTCATTAGTTATTGCAGATTTTTTGCCTGATTATTGGCTTCGTGCAAGGTCAAAAACGGCGAAACACCCGCCGAATCTCCATGCGTATCGCCGGTTGAAAAAACTGTCGTTTAGTCCAGCAACATGGTTTCTTTATGCCGATGACCGCAGATCCTGCCAGCCTCGTCACCGACCTCGCGCGGCGCGCCCGCGCGGCATCACTCGCACTCGTCACCGCGCCGACCGCGGTAAAAAACGCTGCGCTCGCCCAGTTGGCTGACCTGCTCGACGCCTCGCACGCTGACCTGCTTGCGGCCAACACCCGTGACCTCGCCTCACCTGAAGCCGCGGCCCTTACGACCGCTGGTCGGGAACGCCTCACCCTTACGACCGCCAAGCTCGCCCAACTCGCCCAATCCGTTCGCGAGGTGATCGCCCTACCCGACCCCGTCGGCGAGTTGCTGGACGACCGCACGCGACCCAACGGCCTCCGTATCCGCCAAGTCCGCGTCCCCATCGGTGTTATCGCTATCATTTACGAAGCGCGGCCCAATGTTACCGTGGATTGCGCCATCCTCTGCCTGAAATCTGGCAACGCCGCCATCCTACGCGGCGGCAGCGAGTGCTTCCACACCAACACCGCGCTCGCCGAGATCATCTCGCGTTCGCTCGCAGCCGCCGGCTTGCCGGCCGACGCCGTCCAGCTCATTCCCACGACCGACCGCGTCGCTCTGGCGCACTTACTCAAGCTCGACACCCTCATCCACTGCGTCATTCCACGCGGCGGCGAAAGCCTTATCCGCTTCGTTGCGGAAAACTCCACCATCCCGGTCATCAAACACTATACCGGGGTATGCTTCGTCTATGTGGACCGCGACGCCGACCCCGATCTCGCGGAAAAAATTCTCCTCAACGCCAAAGTCTCCCGCCCCGGAGTCTGCAACGCCACCGAACAGCTCCTCGTCCACGCCGCAGTTGCCGAAACGATGCTCCCGCGCCTTGCCTCCGCGCTTCTGGGCCAAGGGGTCCAGCTCCGCTGCGACCCCGCCGCCGCCGCCATTCTCGAGCGCTCCAAGCTCGCACACACCGATGCGACACCCGCCGACTACACCGCCGAGTTTCTCGGCCTTACCCTCGCCATCCGTATTGTCGGCTCACTCGAAGTAGCTATCGCCACCATCAACCACGATGGCTCCGCACACACTGATGCCATCGTAACCCGCGACTCCGCCGCCGCCGCCCGCTTTCAGGCCGCCGTAGACAGCGCTGTAGTCCTCTGGAACGCCAGCACCCGCTTCAACGACGGCTTTGAGTTCGGCTTCGGCGCCGAGATCGGTATTAGCACCGACCGTCTCCACGCCCGCGGCCCGATGGGACTTCGTGAGCTCTGCAGCTACAAATACCTTATCGAAGGCAGCGGCCAGATCAGAAATTGAGCGGGTCGGTTTCCTATGCCCACGCTCCTCGCCACTCCATCTGTCATCAACGCCGCCGGGCAGCCATCGAAAACAATTGAGGAATTCGTCGGCCGCGTAAACTCGCGCACCGACGCTCTCAGCGTCGCCCGCATGACCAGCCCCGCCGGTTGGTCAGAGCCGGGGCAAACGCCTGAATTTGACGAGTTTACCGTCGTGCTCCGCGGTACGCTGCGCGTCGAATCGGAAGCCACCACGCTTGACGTCGTTGCGGGCCAAGCCGTCATCGCACACAAAGGCGAATGGGTCCGCTACAGCACACCACAAGGTGCAGAATACATCGCCGTCTGCCTCCCCGCCTTCTCACCCGCGACCGTACGGCGCGATCCGTAATCGGCCTCAGTGTTTGGTGAGATTTACTTTTCGGCCGCACCACCACGCATTGACACCTGTCTGGCGCACGAAAGATTGACCGCCGCTTGCCCAGCCTTAGCCAACTGCTCGCCGCCCATCCGGTCGTGCTCCTGCTCGACTCCGCCTCCGCGCGCGTGCAAGTCGGGCTTTGGCCGGGTAGCGGCAAGGTGCCGCGCTGGAGCACGCGTGACGAGGAAGCGGGCAAAGGTTTGTTTGCGTGCGTCGAAGAACTATTCGACGCGAGCGGGTGCGGCTTCGCGGACGTGAACGCGTGCATCTTTTGCGAAGGCCCTGGCTCCGTGCTTGGCGTACGGACCGCCGCCGCCGCACTACGCGCGTGGGGTGTGCTCCATCCCGTGCCGGTGTTCGCGTTCCAAAGCCTCGCACTTGTCGCCTCCGCGCTTGGCGACCCGGCCGCCAACGTGATTGCTGACGCGCGCCGTGACTCGTGGCACGTGGCGCGGCTCGGTGCGCCACTGCGCCGTGTGCCTACGGCGGAGCTTGCGGGCGATCTCGTACTGCCAGAGCATTTTCGTCACTGGACGCCACTACCCGCGGGCGTCCGCCGCACCCCCTACGATCTCGCAGCGCTGCTGCCACGCGCGACCGACGCGGACCTGTTTCACGCCACCGCCACGCCCGACGCCTTCCTGCACGAAGAGCCAACATATGCGATGTGGACACCGCAAGTTCACCAAGCGGAAGAGCGCAACAGAATTGCGCCCCTGCAATCCTCGCCTGCCCGATGAGTGCCAACGATCGAGCCTCCGCCCGATGCTGGGCCGACGTAAACCTCGCCGCACTTGAGCGCAACGTGCGGCTTATCCGCGCCTCGCTGCCTGCACGCATGAGCTACATCGCCGTCGTGAAGGCTGATGCCTACGGCCACGGCCTCCCGCAAATCGCCGGGCGGCTGATGCACGCCGGGGTAGACATCTTTGGCGTCGCCAACCTCGCCGAGGCCGTCGCGCTGCGCGAGACCGGCGCGGACTGGCCGGTACTGCTCCTCAGCCCGCTTCTACCCAGTGAGGACCGCCGGGCTGCCGAGCACGGGTTCGCGGCGACCGTGTCCTCCACCGAAGAGGTTGTGCGCCTCGACACCGCCGGCGCGACTGCAGGCCGACTGGTCACCGTGCACCTGAAAATTGATACCGGCATGGGCCGACTCGGCGTGTGGCACGAAGACGCGCCCGCTTTGTGGGAGAAAATCGCGCGCGCGCCGCACCTGCGAGCCGCCGGCGTGCTCACCCATTTCGCTAGCCCCGACGACGACCCCGCGTTTACCGCCGAGCAGCGCGGTCGTTTTCTCGCCGCGCTCGAGCGCTGCCCCGGCCTCAACCCCGCCGCGCTGCTCGTCCACGCCGACAACAGCGCCGGCCTCGAGACCATCGCTGAGGGCGGCCCGTTCAACGCTGTACGCGTGGGCCTACTGCAATTCGGCGTGCTTCCGCGCGCCGGCTCGTTGCTCGCAACGGTGCGCGCGGAGCCGGTACTCAGTTTTCGCGCACGCGTGGGCCTCGTGAAAAAATTACCGGCCGACGCGAGCGTGAGCTACGGGCGTACGCACACACTACGGCGCGACTCCACTGTCGCAGTACTCACCGCCGGTTACGGCGACGGCGTGCCGCGCGCCGCAAGCAACCGCGCGTCGGTGCTCGTGCGCGGACAACGCTGTCCCGTGCTCGGTCGCGTGACCATGGACCAGACGATCGTGGATGTGACAGACGCGCCGGGCGTGACCGTCAATGACGAGGCGGTCCTCATTGGCCGACAGGCCGGTGCGGAAATTTCGCTCTCCGAGTTCAGCCAATGGGCCGGCACGATCCCGTGGGAGACGCTCTGCGCGATCACGAAACGCGTGCCGCGCTTTTACCACGGCGGACTAGGCCTGTGACGTTACAGGTACGGTCCAGCGGATCCGCCTCAAGCGGGCCTCATAGCACCTGCAATTTCTTCCGGTAGAACGCCACCACCTCGTCAGGGTCGTCAGTGAAAAGGACGTAGTCGGCGATCCACGCAGGAGCGCGCTTGCTGCGGATCATCTCGGCGAGCTGCAACTTCAGCTCCGACCAAAAGGCCGCATTGAAGAAGATATAGGGGACGCGCGGGCGGATACCGAGCTTGAGATTGCACAGCTCAATGCCGATCTCTTCCAGCGTGCCAACGCCGCCGACGTTGAAGATACAAAAATCCGCCGCCTCGAACCATTTTTGCCGGAAGTGGCGGGACGACTCTTGGAACGTGTTGAAAAAATCCACCCCCAGCTCCGGCGGCTGCGCCTCCAGTTCAAGGAAGCATGCGCCGGTAAGTGCGCCCTGTTCGCGCGCCTGGTCGGTCGCGAGACGCATCACGCCGCCGCCACCGCCGGTAAGGACGCCGAGATTGGAGCCGATAAAACTCATGAGCTTAGCGACGAGTTGCGAGATGCGCTCGGTATCAGCCTGGTCGAGCCCGACGGCCGAGCCGTAGAAGGCGAGGATGGTCGCCTCCTGAAACTTGCGTGCCATCTCCTCGCGCACGAAAAAGCCGTGGCCCTTACGGTAAGTGTGGACGTAGAGGTCCTTCGTTTGCACATCATACCAGCAGATCTGCACACCGATGGCGTCGAATGTGTCGAGACGCGCGTGGGCGTTGCTCGACAAAAAATAACCATGGGTGCGCGACGCGTGGCGGAAGATAAGGCGCTTCAGCTTCACGTCGCCAAGACGCGTCATCAGCTCAATGTGCTCAAGCAGGTCAGGAAAATAATCGAGGATGAGTGTGTCGGCGTCAGGTGGCGCGGCGTCGAGCGCCTGGATCATTGTGCGGTGACCGATGGGACAGACGTCGCCAGCGAGGTATTTTTTCAGATCCTCGTTGGCGCGGACGAGCACGCAGCGATTCTCCATCGTGGCGCTCTGACCACGGACGGAAATCTTGGTTTTGGGATGGGCCGCGCGACTGCTCTGTGGCGGGCTCTCGTCGAGACATTTATAGAGCCCGGCGGCAGTGGTCAGCAGGCGCGCGCGTTTCCGCGCCAAGGTTTTGAATTGCGGATCGGCAAACTCCGGCGCGCGAAAAATCTCAACAGACACGACCGGGTTCACCACGGGCTGATCGCCGGTGTTGTAGATCTCCAGCATGACATTGGTGCCGAAAGTTTTTACGGGATCAAGCAGCACGGCGCTAGTGTGAATACCGAAGTTACCCTCGCCGGGATTCAGCACGACGAAGTGCTCCTTCAGATACATTGAGCAGCTCGTGAGCACGCCAGTCTGCGGCAGGATGGTGAGCGGCGCAGCATCGTGGCGCACCTGCAACTTATCGAGGAAGCCGCGGCTGGCGTCGCCACTGACAATGCGCTCGAAGTTGAGCCGCGACATTTTCGGGCTGAGCGTGTAACTAACCTGATGCGGTGTAAGGAAGACGCGGCCAAGACGGTCAATGCTGATGGTATTGGGCAGCTTGATGGTGTTGGCTTGGATGGCGGCCCAGATCTCGGCCGCGGTGAGTTTCGCGGCGGCAGGCGCATAAAAAAGCCGGCCCACCGGCACGCCGGGACGCAGCAATTTTTTCCAAAAAGGTGCATTGGGAAAACTACCGTCGTAGATGAACGCTTCGGCTTCGATCACAATGCGACCGCCATCAAGCCGGGGCGAGCCTTGCAGCAACATCTCCAGTCCAATGCGGGCGAGCGAGCTCCGCTCGGTGAACCGCAGCGCGCCGAGCTGTGTCGCCATGAATGCAAGCTCCTCGGGGTGACGCGGCCAGAAAGCTAGGGTGAGCGCGACGGTGCGCGCATCGCGGTTTTTCAAGGCGAGAATCTGGCCGTCCTGGCTCGTCCAAAATTGGTCGGGGTGCATGGGCTGGGAGGAAAAACTGCGGCGACTCAAGCCCGCATGACGCGCCGACACAAGGGGCGAGTTTGGCCCCCTGTTTCGGGGTTGCTTTCCAACACACGGCCGACAATTTCGCGACTTTTCGGCGGGGCGGAAACGCTGCGTCGCAATCACCACCCTCCCTCCTCGCCACATGAAACTCACCCTCCTCATTCCCGCGTCCGCGCTGTTGCTGGGCGCCGTCACCACGCTGCTCGGCGCCGACGCTGCGCCGGCCGTGCCAATCCCCGCCGCCGCGCCCGTGCGCAAGTTCACTGAGTCAGAAATGCTCGAAATGCTCGGCTGGCTCGCCGGCAACAGCACGCAATTGAGCCAGTTTAACTTCACCGAGGCTGAGCTGGCCGCGATCAATAAGGGCTTCGCCAACGCCTCCGCAGGCAAGGAATCCCCCTTCAAGCAGGAGGAGATACAAGATCAATTTGGCACCTATATGGACGGCAAGGTTGCCGTCGCTCGTAAGGCGGCCGCCGAAAAGGCCTCCGCTGCCGGTGCGAAAAACAAAGCTGACGGAGAAAAATATCTCGCTGAAAAGAAGGCCCAGAAGGGTGTCACCGCCCTCCCTAGCGGTTTGCTCTACGAAATCGTGCAGCCCGGTAAAGGCGCTAACCCGAAAGCCACTGACACCGTGCGCGTCAACTACACTGGAGCGCTGATTGACGGCACCATTTTCGACGCCACCAGCAAACACACGCCGGTCGAGCCGTCGGAGTTCCCGCTCAACGGCGTAATCCCCGGCTGGACCGAGGGCATCCAAAAAATCAACAAAGGCGGGAAGATCAAACTCTACATCCCCTCCGACCTTGCCTACGGCACGGACGGCCGCCCGCCGGTCATCCCCCCCAACGCCACGCTCGTCTTCGACGTTGAGCTGATCGACATCAAGTAAGAGCGCCGCGTTTGTCGCGCGATTTTTTCGCCCCGGCCGTCCGCTTCGGACGCCGGGGCGTTTTCGTCATATACTCACCCCGCCGCCCCGCCGCGACAGAGCTTAACGCCCAGCCCGACAAATCTGGCTTTGCTTTCCGCCCACAAATCCTCCGGAGTTTTTTCCGCATCCATATGGCGCTTCCCTTTTTCTCAAAATCCAGCCCGACCATCCGGGACCGTTGCCGCGCCGACGCCTCGACCAAGCTACGTCTCCGCTACGCGCCCTACTACCTAGCGATAGACGCGCAGGCCGGTGTAAACGTCCGCCGCGATGGCCGCGAGATGATCATGCTTGCGAGCAACGACTATCTCGGCCTCACCACGCACCCGAAGGTCGTCGAGGCCGCGCGCGCTGCGGTGCAAAAGTGGGGCACTAGTCCCACCGGAGCGCGCTCGTCTAATGGGTCGCGGGCCTACCACGTCGAGCTGGAGGAAAAGCTCGCCGCCTTCTTAGGCCGAGAGGCGTGCCACGTCCACGCCGCCGGATACCTCTCGTGTCTCTCGGCTGTCGCGGGCTTCGCGCAGAAAGGCGATTTGGTTTTCGCCGACAAAAACATCCACTCTTGCCTCTGGGACGGTCTGCGTCTGTCGAACGCCGATGTCGAACGTTTCTCGCATAACAACCCCGAGGACTTCCGCGCTGTTGCCACCGCCACCGCCGCTTCTACCGCGCCGAAGATGCTCGTCCTAGAGGGGGTCTACTCCATGGAGGGCCACATCGCCCGCCTCCCGGAGCTGATGGCCGTCGCGCGCGAACACACGTGCTTCACTGTGCTAGACGACGCGCATGGTTTCGGTGTCCTCGGCCGCGGCGGCCGCGGCACGACAGATCATTTCAATCTCAACGCCGAGGTGGACATCGTGTGCGGTAGCCTCTCGAAGTCGCTGGCCAGCACCGGCGGCTTCGTCGCCGGCTCGCGCGACCTGATCGAGTATCTCCGCACCCACGGCAAGCAGACCATTTTTAGTGCCGCGCTCGCCCCGAGCCAGGCCGCCGCCGCCAGCGCCGCACTCGACGTCATGCAAAGCGAGCCGCAACACTTGGAACGACTCTGGACCAGCACCAAAAAATACACCGCGATGCTCCAGTCGCTCGGCCTCGACACCTGGGGCAGCGAGACACCCGCCGTTCCCATCGTGCTCGGCTCGAAGGAGCGCGCCTATTATTTCTGGCAGGCGCTACAGGAGAAAGGGGTGTTTACCGTAATGTCCATCGCGCCTGCCGTGCCGGTCGGTAAAGACCTCATCCGCACCGCAATTTCGGCCCAACACACTGACGAGCACCTCGACCGCATCGCCGACGCGATGGCGTATGCGCGAAAAAAAATCTGAGGTAGCCCGAACGGCCTGCCCATGTTCCGGCAAGTCACAGGCGGGCCGCCATCGTCTCATTACCCTGTCACGCAGCCAATTCCGGCCGAGTGCGCGCGTACTCGTCCGCGTAGTCGGCAAACGCCGCCTTCAGTCGCATCGCCACCGTGTCGCCGCCGACACGAAAGGCCACATCGTCAATCGCCCGCACTGGCTGTACGTCACGCGTGGTGGAAGTGAGAAAGCATTCGTCCATGGCCGTGAGATCAGCCAACCGCAGAGTTGCTTCGCGCGCGACCACGCCAGCCGCCGCCGCGATTTTTTCCAGCAGCAACTGTCGCGTGATACCGCCGAGGATACCTGCCGTAAGTGGCGGCGTAAACACCTCGCCGCCACGCGCGAACGCCACGTTGCACACCGCGGCCTCGGTGAGCTCACCCGCGAGATTGGTCATTAGAACCTCGTCCGCGCCGCGCGCCTTCGCCTCCCGTAGGGTAAGGATGTTGTTGAGATAGTTACCTGTCTTCCACGCCGGATCGAGCGTGGCGGGTGAGTTGCGGTGCAATGTTGTCGCCCGCGAAAGCTTCAGGCCGGTGCGGATCATCTCAGCTGTCGGCAGCGAGAGCTTCTGCACAAGGATGACAAAGTCAGATTGGTCCGCCAGCGCGGGGTCCAGGCCAATCGCGCCGCCACCGCGTGTGACCTGGAGGCGGATATATATCTCACTGTCGTCGCCTGTGGCCTCACGCCATGCGGCGGCAGTTTGTTTGATCACCGTCAACATCGGTGCGGCAGCCAGTGGCAGTGTCAGATGTAGCGCACGCGCCGAACGCTCCAAGCGCGCCCAATGTTCATCCCAAGCAAAAATAACGCCATGATAGGTGCGCCACACCTCGTAAATCGCATCGCCATAGAGGAAGCCACGGTTGAGCGGCGCGATGGACGGCTCGTGCGCGGAGTGTAGACGGCCGTTGGTGTTGGCCTGGACAAACGGTGCGGTCATGGGCGCGACGCCAGCACAACCTCTGCGCGTCGCAAGCGCGAAACGCACCTACTCAAAACGCTGCCGGCCCGAAGGCACGGCAGAGATGCACGATTGGAGCGGGCGCAGTCGCTAATTTCAGCCGCGCGATTTCACCAGACCGAGCTCTTTCTTGATATTTTGTACGGTCTGCAACGAGATACCACAGGCCGTCGCGATGGCAGAACCGGGTTGGCCCGACTCGACGGCGGCTTTCACCTGCGCCTTGATTTCGGGCGTAACCTTCCCCCTCTTGCGCTTCTTCGGGCGGCCGACCTTACCATTCTTTCGTCCGCGTTTGCCGCCGGCGGCCTGTTTGAGGGCTTTGATGAAGGCCTTTAGGCTGTCATAACCATAAGCCTCAGGTAATGCAGCCAGCTCAGCCGTGCGCTCA
>CAIQKQ010000289.1 GCA_903872425.1 uncultured Opitutia bacterium
ATCGAGAAATCGCTTGAAGCATGATCGCCATAAATCGACGTCGCTTTCTTCAAACACTGAGCGGCGCGCTGCTCGCATCGTCAGTCGCCGTCGGGTCTGCGGACGCGCGGCAGATGAGCCTTGGCTTCAGCTTGTATGGCATGAAGTCACTGGGCTTGAGCGATGCGTTGAAGACGTGTGGGGATATCGGCTACACGCACGTGGAGCTGGCGCTGAACGCGGGGTACGCAACCGAGCCGAAGGTCTTCACGGACGAGGTGCGCAAGGCGGTGGCAAAGCAACTACGCGCGATGAAGCTCGCTTTGCCTTGCCTGATGTTAAACCTCTCGCTGACCTCTGATGAAAAGGCGCACGCTGCTGCGTTGCAGTCGATCTCTGACGCGGCCACGCTCGCACACGAACTCTCGCCAGACGTACCGCCCATCCTGCAAACCGTGCTCGGCGGCAAACCTGCACAATGGGAGGAGCAGAAGCACATAATGGTGCGGCAGTTACACGCATGGGCAGAGGTGGCAGAGCGAGCTAAGACTGTCATCGCGCTGAAGGCGCATGTGGCGAGCGGCGTGAATTCGCCGGAGCGTTTGCTATGGCTACTGGACCAGGTGAAATCAGACGCGCTCGCTGTGGCCTATGACTTTAGCCATTTCGAGCTACAGGGCATCGGCATGGAGGAAAGCATGAAGCTGCTGCTACCACGCACGCGTTTTATCCATGCAAAGGATAGCGCGGGCGATGCTGCAAAGTTCCAGTTCCTATTGCCCGGCGAAGGGCGCACGGACTATGTGAAGTATTTCTCGCTCCTGAAAGCGCTTGGTTACAGCGGCCCAGTGTGCGTCGAGGTAAGCGGCCAGATCTTCAACAAGCCGGGCTACGATCCCGTGGACGCTGCGCGCCGAAGTTTCGCAGCACTCTCGGTTGCGCTCAAGAAGGCCAACTAAAATCATTCGCCCTCACCCTCACCCAGTTCACCCCATGCCCGTTATCACCGCAAACAAACTCCGAGATTCTTATGACGTTGTGATAGTCGGCTCAGGCGCGGGCGGTGGGCAGACCGCCTATACGCTAACGATGGAGGGGGTGAAGGTGCTCGTGCTTGAGGCCGGACGCTCCTTTGATGTCCAGGCCGAGGTAGCCATGTTTCAGCTCCCGAGTCAGGCACCGCTGCGTGGGGTAGCGACGCCGGACAAACAATACGGCTTCCACGATTGCTCGATCAACAGCGGTTGGGATATTCCCGGCGAGCCTTACACCCAGGCAGGCAAGGAGCCGGAGAACCAGTTCCGCTGGTGGCGTCAGCGCATGATGGGCGGGCGCACGAATCACTGGGGACGCATCTCGCTGCGTAACGGTCCTTATGACTTTACGCCGCGCACGCGCTGGGGTGTGGGCCTTGACTGGCCGATAGGCTACGACGATATCGCGCCCTACTACGACAAGGTGGAGATGCTCATCGGTGTGTTCGGCACGAATGAAGGACTTGAGAATTCGCCGGATTCATCGCCGGGCGTGCTGCAGCCTGCGCCGAAGCTACGTGTGGGCGAACTGTTTGCGCAAAAGCACGGAAAAAAGGTCGGTGCGTATGTGGCCTCGATTCATCGCGCGGTGCTCACGCAACCTCAGGATGCGGAAACAATACCAGCGAAGCTGCATCCGGGTAATCTCAAGGCGCAGCGCATTCTAGCCGATTCTATGCAATCGCGTTCGCCATGTTTCTGGGCGACAGACTGCCATCGAGGCTGCGCAATTCGGGCGAACTACGACTCGCAAACCGTGCATCTGCGACCTGCACTTGCCACAGGAAATCTCGATATCCTCCCGAATGCGATGGCGCGCGAGATCACGCTGAACAAGGAAGGTAAAGCGACTGGGATTACGTTCATTGATAAGACCACGGGCCGCGAAGGCCACGCGAAAGGGCGCGTCGTGGTGCTGGCGGCGAGTTCCATGGAATCCGTGCGCCTGCTGCTCAACTCGAAGTCTAGCCTCTTTCCGTATGGTCTTGCGAACTCCAGTGGTCGGGTGGGCAAAGGCATTACCGACTCCGTGAGCAGCAGCCTCGGCGCGCACATTCCGGCGTTTGAAGGAATGCCGATCCACAATGAAGATGGCGCGGGACCGCACGCCTATGTGCCGTGGACAGCGCATGCGCAAAATCGCAACTGCGAACTGGGCTTCCCCGGAGGCTACCATCTGGAGTTCACGAGCGGTCGCCAAATGCCCACGCTCACGACGTTCAACGGCATCGACAGCCGCTCGGGCAGTGGCACCACGCTCTTTGGCGCGCGGCTCAAGGAGGATGCGCGGCGCCTCCACGGCTGTCAGCTCGGCTTCGGCGCGCAGGGCACGATGCTGCCGAATGACGGCTCTTTCTGTGAACTCGATCCCGAATTGAAAGACCAATGGGGCATTCCCGTACTGCGCTTTCACTGGCAATGGACCGACTTTGAAGTTAACCAGGTTCGCCATCAGCAAAAGCACATCCGTGAGCTACTGGAGGCGATGGGTGGAAAAGTAAAACCCTTCGTCGAGGCCGACGTTCTCAAGTCCATGAAACCCGGCGGTTCCGTGATTCACGAAGTCGGCGGCGCGATCATGGGTGCGGATGCGGCGCACTCCGTAACAAATCAATGGAGCCAGACTTGGGACGTGAAGAACGTATTTATCGCTGACGGCGCACCCTTTGCCAGCACCGCTGACAAGAACCCTACGCTCACCATTATGGCCCTCGCGTGGCGCATGGCGGACCATCTCATGGACGAATTAAAAAAAGGAAACATCTGATCATGTCCGAGCTCGACACCCTTCCCAGAATGGATCGCCGCGTCGCCCTCCAGTGGATGCTCGGCGCTGCTGCCGCCATCGCCACGCGTGATGGACGCTTGCTCGCTGCCGATGACACTACTGCGCCCATCATCGCCAAAGGCTACGGATTCGATCCCAGCATGGTGAAAGTCTACAATCCCGGCGATGTCTGGCCGCTCACGTTCACCCAAGTGCAGCGGCGCACCACGCGGGCCCTGTGCGATATCATCGTTCCCTCGGACGACATCTCCCCCAGCGGCTCAGCCGTCGGCGTACCGGATTTTATAGACGAGTGGATCAGCGCCCCGTATCCCGAGCAGGCCAAGGATCGTCCGCTGCTGCTTGATGGCCTGCGCTGGATCGAGGAGGAAGCGCAGCGCCGCCATCAAACGGCTTTCGCCGACTTGAGTACTGCACAGCAGACGGTTATCTGCGAAACCTTCGCCGATCCCGCGAAAGCCAAAAGTATCGATGCCAAGGCAGCCGCCTTCTTCAAACGTTTGCGCGATCTCGCGTTCGGTGCCTGGTGCACCACTCCTGAGGGCATGAAGGCCGTTGGCTACGTTGGTAACGTCCCCACCGCCACTTTCGCCGGTCCCCCGCACGAGGCCTTGAAACATGTGGGGCTGGCGTGACGTGATCCTAGCCCAATCACTGCCTTGAATTGGAGTTCGTGACACGCGCCCCAAGTCCCCTCGCCGCCCTCCTGCTCGCGTCACACTTTGTTTCGTAAAAAATGTGACCGGACTCACCGTCCATGGAATTACCTCCCCGACATGGCACCACCTGACTTTGACCAAGCGAAATTCATCGCGGCGCTGACCCGACATCAGCCCGCGTTGGAGGCGTTTTGTCATGCGCAATTGGCCAACCGCCAGGATGCGCAGGAGGCTTTGCAGGCGACGAGTGTGAAGCTATGGGAGAAGGCGGCAGATTGGAACACCTCTACGGAGTTTCTTCCCTGGGCTTTTGCGGTGGCGCGTTTCACGGTGCTCTCAATGGTTCGTGACCGGAAGCGCGACCGGTTGGTCTTTGACGAGGATGTGGTCCTGGCCATGGCGCAGGAAGCGGAGACGATGGCGGTGGAGTTCGAGGAAAGGCGCGAGGCTTTGGGGAACTGCATGCAGCGACTCAAGGCGGAGCAGCGCGGCATCCTGCACGCCCATTACCTGACCGGTCGTACTGTGCGCGAAATCGCCAACTCCACGCAGCGCAGCGAGAGCGCGGTGAAGATGATCCTGCTGCGTCTGCGAGAACAACTCAGCGAGTGCATTCAACGCCAACTCCATCCGTCCTCATGAACCCCGA
>CAIQKQ010000290.1 GCA_903872425.1 uncultured Opitutia bacterium
CGAAAATCGCCGCCACCCGCCGCCGCCTCCTCGCATTGCTGCGGGGCACAGTGCGGCTGCGGTGCGGCAAACTGACGCATGCTACTTTTCAACCAACCAAAACCTCATTCCAATGCTTAACCTTTCCGCGCCTGACTTCACCCAGCACCCGCCACGCAGCCCGCGAGTCCGCCTCGGCGGCTATGTCCACTTGCCGCGCCTACTCGACAAGGCCCGTGCGGCCGCCGCCGGCCAGCTCGGTGAATTCAGCTATAACTGCGCCCTCGACCGGCATTTTTTTGAGTTCACCGGCATCTCACACGAGGCGCTACTCGCCGAGGCGAAACTCGGCCGCAGCGACACGGAGATGCTCGCGTGGGTCAACGCCCGCGCCAAGCGCGGCCCGTCCGAGATCGCCGCGTGGTCCCTCTGGCTCACCAACCATGCGCCTGGCGGCCACGAAGGACACGAGTGGTTCGGCGAAGTGCTGGCCAAGGTCGCACCCGAGCGTCGTGACGTGGTAACGTTTTTCGACCTGCTCGACCTCGACGACCACGTGAGCTACGGCGGAAAAGCGTGAACCTCCAGTGGCGGTGTCGGTACGTGCCTGACCTGCGTAGCGCAACAAAAGCCGGGCGGGAGCTTTGACCGGCCATTGCTTCTGTGGAGGGAACGCCATTGCCCCGACGTCTTCACGGTCTGGCGAACTCCACCGGCGGTCGATCGCAGACAAAGCAGGCCGCGTCACAGATAAATTCCGCCGCCAAGTAGACGCTCGCCCTCGTGCAGAGCGAGGACTTGTCCACTAGCGAGCGCGCGCTGCGATTCGTGGAAGCGGATCAGCGCAGTACCGGGGGCTTTGGGAAGAAACTCCAGCGTGACGCGCGGGTCACGGTAGCGCACGCGGCCTTCGAGTATGCGTGGTACGGTGACGGGTTCGCCCAGCCAGCTCAGCGAATGAACCCGCACCTCGCGTTGGAAGAGGCCGGGGGCGTCGGGCGCATCAAAGGCGACGAGCAACGCGCGATCAGCGGCACGTTTGCCGACGACGACGTAAGCTGCGTGATTGGTGTTGGAGGGGATGCCAATCCCCTTGCGCTGCCCAAGCGTATAAAAATGCAGCCCGCGATGTTCGCCCAACTTGCGACCGTCGGTGGCGTGAATAATCGGGCCAGGCGCGTCAGGGACGTATTGGCGGAGAAAGTCACGCATCTTTATTTCGCCAATGAAGCAGATGCCCTGACTGTCCTTTTTGTCAGCGTTAGGCAGACCGGCCTCGCGGGCGAGGGCGCGAACCTGCGGCTTGGTGAGCTCGCCGAGCGGGAAACGCGCGTCCGCGAGCTGCGCGGGCGAGAGTAGCGCGAGAAAGTAGGACTGATCCTTGTTTTTGTCCGCGCCTTCGAGGAGGGCAAATTGAGGTAGAACGTGACCACCGGGCGCGTTCCAGAGCGCGCCGGGGACGCCGGTCTCCTCCACCACCCGCCGCGCGTAATGCCCCGTGGCGACCGCTCCTTTTTAGCCGTAGGTTCGCTTGATTCACTCAAAACCCTAAACATTAAACATCAAACACTAAAC
>CAIQKQ010000291.1 GCA_903872425.1 uncultured Opitutia bacterium
AGCATCAGAATTTGTTCTCCCGACGAGCGTGGCGTACTCTACGGCGTGTTCGCCTTGCTACGGAAAATTTCGCTCCACGATTCGCTAGCGAACCTCGACGTGAAGGAGTTGCCCTCCGCGCCCATCCGCTACTTGAACCACTGGGACAACCCGGGCGGCGACATCGAGCGTGGTTACGCGGGGCGCTCGATTTTTTGGGAAGGCAACAAGATCACCACCGACCTCCAGCGCGTGAGCGACTACGGTCGGCTGCTCGCCTCCATCGGCGTCAACGGCACCTCGATCAATAACGTCAACGCCAACACGCTCGTCATCACCTCCGCGATGCTGCCGGAGATCGCCAAGATCGCCGACGCGCTCCGCCCGTGGGGCGTGCGCATGCTCGTGTCGGTGAGCCTCAACAGCCCCGTGGCCGTCGGCGGCCTCGCGACGGCCGATCCGGCGGACGCGGGCGTGGCCGCATTCTGGCAGGCGAAGGTGGAAGAGATCTATAAGCTCATCCCCGACTTCGCGGGCTTCGTGATCAAGGCCGACTCCGAAGGCCAGCCCGGTCCGTCCCAATATGGCCACACACACGCCGATGCCGCCAACCCCATCGCGCGCGCGCTCAAGCCGCATGGCGGCGTCGTGTTCTACCGCGGCTTCGTCTACAACAACCGCATCGCGTGGCAGGATCTCACGCAGGACCGGGCAAAAGCGGCGCTGGATAATTTCATCAAGCTCGACGGTACGTTCGAGGACAACGTCGCCATCCAGATCAAAAACGGTGCGATTGATTTCCAAGTGCGCGAACCCCCCTCCCCGCTTTTCGGGGCGCTCAAGCAGACCAACGAGGTCGTCGAGCTCCAGATTACGGCGGAATACCTCGGGCAGCAGCACCATGTCGTGTTCGCCGTGCCGATGTGGAAGGCGACGCTCGACTTCGACTTACAAGCGAAGGGCGTGCCGGGCACCCCCGTGAAGGCCATCGTAGAGGGTAAAACTTTCGGCGGGAAACACGGCGGCTTCGTCGGCGTGAGCAATGTCGGCCGCGACCAAAACTGGATGGGGCACGATTTGGAGATGGCCAACCTCTACGGCTTCGGTCGCCTCGCGTGGAACCCCGATCTCACGAGCGATCAAATCGCCGACGAGTGGACGCGCCAGACCTTCGGCGCAGACAAGGACGTCGTCGCGACGGTGGACAACATCCTCCTCAAATCTTGGAAAGCCTACGAGGATTACACTGGCAATCTTGGCATCGGCGGGCTCACAAGTATCGCCGGCTGGTCCGGCCGTGGCGGGCCCGGCGGCGCGCGCGGCGAGGGACAAGCCGTGCAGATTCAAGGCACCCATTTCGGTGCGGGCATCGAGTCGTCCGAGCAGAACGGCTGGGGCCAGTGGCACCGTTCCAACGCCGCGCAGCTCGGCCTGCCCATGGTCGTCGGCAGCGGCATGAACCGCACCATGAAAGACGGTACCGGCTACATCGGCCAATATTCCGCTCCCGTGGCGGCGATGTTCGAGTCGTTGGAAACATGCCCCGACGACCTGCTGCTCTTCATGCACCATGTGCCCTACACCCACGTCCTCCACTCGGGCGAGACGGTTATCCAGCATATCTACGACGCGCACTACAACGGTGCGGCGCAGGCGCAGCAATTTGTGAACGACTGGATGAAGCTCAAAGGCAAGTTGGACGATGCGCGCTATGCCGCCGTGCTCCGCCGGCTAAACTTTCAGGCCGGCCACGCCGTGGAGTGGCGCGACGACGTGAACCGCTGGTTCCTCAACGTGTCCGGTGTACCCGACGCAAAGAGTCGTGTGGGCGTGTTCCCCGGCCGAACCGCCGCCGGCGCGATGAAGCTCGAAGGCTACACGCTCGCCGACATTGCGCCGTGGGAGGCCACGTCCGACGGCCAAATCGCGCGGCTTGCACCTAACACCAAGGGAGCGGCGAGCTTCAATTTCACTGGCGCGGCGGGCCGCTACGACATCGCTGTACAATACCTCGATATGGCGAGCGGCCAGTCGAAATTCGCGCTGCTCGTCGCGGGCAAACCGGTGGACGCCTGGACCGCCGACTACGACGTGGCCTACACCACGCCGCAGGACACCTCGACGTGCCGTCTCGTGCGCGATGTGACACTCGCCCCCGGCGACGTAATCCGCCTCGAGGGTGAAGCCCCCACCGCGCCTACGCCGCGTGGCGGAACGCGACGCGGTAGTGGTCCAGGTGGCGGCGGCGGCGAAGGCGCCGCGTTTGACTTCATCGAGATCACCCCAGCCCACTGACCACTGCCATGCCCAAACCTCTTCCCGCTTTTCGCCTAGCGGCGCTCGCCGCTGGCCTTCTTCTCCTCGGCAGCCACTCACATGGTGCGGCGGTCGCGCCGGCCTCCTCGCGTCCCGTCACCTGGGCCAACCCCGTCGACTTGCCCTACCGTTTCCGCATCGCCAAGCAGCGTCCGGCCAACGTCCAGAACTGGCGCGAGGCTGCCGATCCCACCATGGTCTTTTTTCAGGGCGAATGCTGGCTCTTCGCCTCCAAGTCCGGCGGCTACTGGCACACGCGCGACTTCCGCGACTGGCAGTTCGTGGTACCTACTGGCCTGCCGTTGGAGGACTACGCGCCGACCGTCGCGGTGATTGATGGCAAACTTCACTGGACGGCGATCGCCGAAGGCGGTCGTCCGCAGCAGCTCTTCCGCACCGACGATCCCACTAAGGGAGTGTGGACGCCGGTGGCCACGCTCAAGCAACAGGGCAACTACGGCGACCCCGCGCTGTTCGTGGACGACGACGGCCGCGTGTTCATGTATTACGGCCTGTCGAACAACGCCAAATTCAGCGTGACCGAGCTCGACCCAAAAAACGGCTACGCCGCGCTGCGCACCGAAACGATGCCCGCCAGCCGCGCCCCCGCCGACCGTGGCTGGGAAAACCAAGGCGACAACAACGAGCGCACGACCGCGCCATGGCTTGAGGGGACCTGGGCGAACAAGCACAACGGCAAATACTACATCCAATACGCCGGCCCCGGCACCGAATTCAAAACCTATGGCGACGGTGTGCTCGTGGGTGACAACCCGCTGGGGCCGTTCAGCTACGCGCCTTACAGCCCGTTCTCCTTCAAGCCCTCTGGCTTCGTGACCGGGGCGGGCCACGGCAGCACGTTCGCCGGGGCTGACGGCAAATGGTGGCACATCGCCACGATGACGATTTCCATCCGCGATATTTTCGAACGACGGCTCGGGCTGTTTCCCACACGGTTCGAGACCGACGGCCAGCTCGTGACCGACACTTACCTCTCTGACTACCCGCACTTGCTCGATGGCGACCGCGGCCTCGTGGGCTGGATGCTACTCTCCTATGGCAAGCCCGCGACAGCCTCCTCCACGCTCGACGGTCACGAGCCGGCCAAGGCCGCGGACGAGGATATCCGCACCTGGTGGTCGGCGAAAACCGGCGACGCTGGCGAGTGGCTGCAGCTGGACCTTGGCGGCGTGAAGCACATCGAGGCCGTGCAGATGAATTTCGCCGACGAGGGCGTGACGACTTTCGCGCCCATGACCGACACCAAATACGGCTACGTCCTCGAAGCCTCCGAGGACGGCAAAACGTGGCAAGCCATCGTGGACCGACGCACCGTGATGCGCGATGCAGTCAACGATTACGCCCAGCTTAACGCGCCCGTAATGGCGCGCCACGTCCGTATCACCAACTCGCACACGCCCGCCGGCGGAAAATTCTCGCTGAGCGGCCTGCGGGTGTTCGGGCAAGGGATGGGTGTGCTTCCTGAGCAAGTCCCCAGCGTGAAGGCAACGCGCGACCCCGCCGACGCCCGCCGCGCCCTCGTCGAGTGGCCGGCCGTCATCGGGGCGGATTTTTATGTCGTCCGCTACGGTATCTCGCCGGACAAACTATTTGGCAGCTACCAGGTCTACTCAGCCACGCAACTCGACCTCCGTAGCCTAAACCGCGGCACACCCTACTGGTTCACGGTGGACGCAGTGAACGAGAACGGCATCCGCCGCGGCACCGCCACAGCGAACGTCGCCCCGTGAGCCGGCCTGATCACCCCTGCCGGTCTTGGGCGCCTGGCTTGCGGACGCCACTTCGGCCTTGAGCGCGGCGCCTGCAAGCCACGCACCCTACCTGCGCACATAGCCCGGTAGATTTTTGATGGGCACCCATCCCGCCAGCAGGACTCTCCCGAACCGTAGATGGGTAGGCACGAAAAAGGCCGGGCGCCATGCGCCCGGCCCGTAATTGTAGGAGCGTAGACCGGCTGAGCCTCAGTCCTCAGCGGAGGCCTGCGGCCTTGGGCGCGTTAATGACGGCGTCGTAGGCGGCCTTGCGAACGTAACCGGCCTGGTGGAGGAGCGGGCTGTCGGACGCACGCCAAGACTCGGGATCACTCAGACCCCAGAGTGTTACGCGGGTAACGACATTGCGGTGCTTGAGAAACACGGCGAAAATTTCGGCGTAGCGCTTGGCGAGCACCTGCTGCTGGTCGTCGTTGAGGATGGGGGCGCCGCCGCCGCCACGACCTCCACCGCCACCGCCGCGGGCACCGCGCGCGCCATTGGTGATCGCGGCGAGCTGCGGCTTCTGCACGTCGGTGAGCAAGGCACCGATCTTGGCAAGGGCGTCCGTATTAGCCGCCGTGACCTGCCCCTGACCGGCGGTGACATCGGCGTAGGATTTGTTCATCGCCTCAACCAGCGGCCCGACCTGGGCGACCTGCGCGTCGGTGAGAGTGAGGGCGGTTTTAAGATCGGCGAGGGCGGGCGGGGCAACCGGCGGGAGTGCAAGTGCGGCCGGGGCTCCGCCGCGCGGAGCTGCGCCACGGGCTGCGCCGCCCGCCGGAGGGCCACCGGCACCGACGGCGCCAGTGAGCTGGCCGCCAGCACCGGAGCGCACGTCGAGCTCGGTGATCATGACCTTCATCCCGAGGTCGGCAAACATGCCGATGGTTTCATCAATCTTGGCGGCAGTGGGCGAGTTGATGTTGTAGTGGCCCTGCATGCCGACGCCGGTGATAGGAGCACCGTTGGCCTTGAGATACTTAATCAGCTCGACGCAATTCGCGCGTTTGAAGTCGCTGGCGTCGAGGTTGTAGTCGTTGTAATAAAGCTCAGCATTCGGGTCGGCCTCGTGCGCCCATTTGAAAGCCATGAGGATGTATTCCGGGCTGCCGATGATACGGTTGAAGGGGGAGTCACTGCGTAGGCCATTGGGCATGTTGCCGGCCTGTCCGGCGTTGTCGGCCAGTGCCTCGTTAACCACGTCCCAGCCCCCGATCTTACCCTTGTAACGTCCAGCCACCTTGAAGATGTGGTCCTTCAGACGCTGCATCAGCACTTCTTTGGTGAGTGTGGCCTGGCCGGCGTCAGGTTGGCTCATCCAGCCGGGCAACTGGCTGTGCCAGCAAAGATTGTGGCCGATGACGAAGAGGTGGTTCTTGACGCCGAATTCCACATACTGGTCGGCGGGGGCAAAATTATAGCTGCTGTCATCGTTGCCGGGCTGCGGATGCATCGGCCCCATTTTCATAACGTTTTCCGGCGAGGTGCAGTCGTATTCCTTCAGAATCAGAGCAGAGGCTGTCGGGCTGTTGATCTGGTTGGGGCCGATGGCGACGCCCATGTGGAAGATACCTTTGTAGGTCTCGCGCAGTGAGGCGGACTCGGGGGCTTTAGGGGCGAACGGCGTAACGGCGGCCGGTTGCGCACACAGCGGGAGGGCGGCAAGTGCAGCCAGGAGGTATGTGGCGGGACTAGGTAGGAGGGATTTCGTTTTCATGGTGAGGAGTGAGGAGGATTGAGTTTTTAGGTCGTGGCGGCTTGCTGCTTGCGGCGTTCGGCGAGCTCACCGGCGACTTGGAGGGTGCGGGCTTTATCGAGTGGATAGACCGCCAGCAGGATGGTGCAGATGGCAAACAAGAGGCTGACGACCAAGTTACCCGTGACGTGGAATCCGTGCACGGCGTTGGCCGCGTCAGGCAGCTTGGTGTCGTAGTCGAAGCACCCGGCCATGATCCAGAGGAAGCCCGCCGAGCCCAGCGCGAGGCCGGACTTGAGCGCAAAGCCGATGGTCGCGAACACCATGCCGGTGGCGCGGCGGCCGGTTTTCCACTCGGAATAGTCGGCCACGTCGGCGTAGATGGCCCAGACGAGCGCGATGGTGGGCGCGTAGACGATGGCCCCGATGACGGTCATCCAGAACATGCCCCAGATGTTAGTGGCGGGGACGAGATAGAACGCGGCCCAAACCACCGTCGCGCAGGCGAAGCCGGCCACGGCGACGACCTTCTTACCATATTTCTTGGCGAGGCCGGCTGACATTAAGATGACCACAATGGTTGTGCCGGTGCCGGCCATGTTAATGATGCTGTTGGTCACATTTGCGACGTTGGACTTGTCGGGCAGGACGATGTAGCCGATGTAGCCGAGCGCCTGCTTGATCGGGCCGTCACCCGTGGTGGTGAGGTTGAGGCTTTGCAGCCAGGCGAACATCGCGTCCTTGTCGGCGTAGTGCTGATAGTAGTTATACATCGCGCCACCGCGGCCGGAGAGAATCGCGAAGTGAACCAGCGTCATGCCAAACATGATCCACCAGGGGTGGTTGGCAAACAGGTCGGAGAAATCCTGCGCGATAGAGGTCTTTTGCCGAGGCGGCGGCTGAATACGCTCCTTCGTGGTAAAAAACGTGATGAGAAACAGCACAAAGCAAAGAACCGCCCAGAGCGTCATTGTCATCTGCCAGCCATACGCCTTGTCGTGGCCCACGGCGAATTTCGCTACGAGCGGCAGTGTCAGACCGCCGACCATGAATTGCGCAATGTTGACGGCTACAAAGCGGAAAGAGTTCAGGCTGGCGCGCTCGTTCACGTCGGCCGTCATCACGCCACCGAGCGCGGCATAGGGCATGTTGTTCATCGAATAGATCGTCATCATCAGTGTGTTGGTGACGGCGGCATACATGACGAGCGACTTAACATCCCAACCGGCGGGCAAGGTATAGGCCGCGATCATCACGATGCACCACGGAATCGTGGTGAACAAAATCCATGGGCGAAATTTGCCCCAGCGTGTGTTCGTGCGGTCGGCCAGGACGCCGACGATAGGATCGGCCACCGCATCCCATAGACGTGGCCAGAGCAAGATGGCCGCGGCGGTGCCAGCCGAGAGCTTGAACACGTCCGTGTAAAAATTCGTCTGAAACAGAATCATGGACATGAACACGAAGTTCGCGGCGGCGTCGGCGGCGCCATAGCCGACTTTTTCAAAGAAGGGCAGTTTTTCAGTGGGGGCGGACATGATATTATGGGGGGGAGTGCGGGGTTAAAAAATAGTTCAGGGCAGGACGGTCAGGGTAACTTTCTGGAGGTCGGAATCGCGCGAAGAAGAGCCGAGCATGATCTCGAATTCGCCGGGTTCCACCACAAACTTCATGTTCACATCGTAGAACGCGAGCGCGTCCTGCGGTGTGAGGTCGAGCGCGACGGTCTTCGTTTCGCCGGGTGCGAGCCAGATTTTCTGGAAGCCTTTCAGCTCCTTAACGGGGCGCGTGACGGAGCTGACGAGGTCGCGCACATACAACTGCACGACCTCTGCGCCGGCGCGCTTGCCGGTGTTGGTCACGTCAATGAGCGCCTGCGTCGCCTCGCCGCGGCGGATCTTTTTCTTTTTGAGACGGGGGTTGGCGAAGGCGAACGTCGTGTAACTCAGGCCAAAGCCGAACGCATAGAGTGGCGAGACGTCGTCGAACAGATAGCCGCGTCACGCCGAGGGCTTGTGATTGTAAAACACGGGCAGGTGGCCGACCGAGCGCGGAATGCTGATCGGGAGCTTGCCACCGGGATTGTGCTCGCCGAAGAGCACGTCGGCGACCGCATGGCCGCATTCCTGCCCGAGATACCAGCAGTCGAGGATGGCAGGCACGGCTGCGCTCAACTCAGTAATGGCGTTGGGTCGGCCGTGGAACAGCAGCGCGACCACCGGTTTGCCGGTGGCGACCATGGTGGCGATGAGCTCATTTTGCCGGCCGATGAGGTCGAGCCGCGCGCGGTCGCCAAGATGTTGGAGGTTCCACGCCTCGCGGGAAGTTTGCTCGTTTTCGCCGAGTGCGAGTACGATCACGTCGGCCGTCTGAGCGATCGCAACGGCTTCGGCGATCTGGTGGCGGTCCTCGGCGGGATCGCTGAGCACGACGGCGTCCTGCTGCCACGAGCCGCCAATGGTGATCTTGCAGCCTTCGTGGTGGACGACCTTCACGCGGCCGCCGAGGTGGCCCTTGATGCCTTCGAGCACGGTGACGTTGTGTTTCGGCACGCCGCTGTAGCCGCCGAGCAGGCCGCGGTCGGAGTTGGGGCCGATGACGGCGAGGGTTTTAATTTTTTTCGCGTCGAGCGGGAGCACGCCGTCGTCGTTCTTGAGCAACGTGATCACCTCGCGCGCCGCCTTCCGGGCGAGCTGGCGATGGGCGTCGCAGCCAATGATGCGCGCGGCGACCTCGGGGTCGACGTAGGGGTCATCGAAGAGGCCGAGCTTGAATTTCCACAAGAGCATCGGCGCGACGAGCTCGTCGAGCTCGCGCTCCTTGAGCACGCCCTTTTTCACCAACTCCTCGAGGTATAGGTAGCAGTCAGGGTCGGGCAGCTCGATGTTCACCCCGGCGCGGACGGCGAGCGCGCAGGATTCTTTTTTGTCGGCGGCGACATGATGGCCGTGGGTGTCGGGCCGGTGGCCGAGTTCCCAGATCGCGTAGTAGTCGGAAACGATGAAGCCTTGGAAGCCCCATTCTTTGCGCAACACATCACGCAGGAGCCAGCGGTTCGCATGCGACGGCACGCCGTCCACCTCGTTGTAGCTCGCCATCACGCTGATCGCGCCGCCCTGCTGGATGGTGGCCTTAAAGGTGGACAGAAACACTTCCCGCAGCACGCGCGCGGAGACATTCGCCGGCGCGCAGTTTTGCCCTCCCTCCGGCTCGCCGTGCGCGACGAAATGCTTCATCGTGGCGATGACGCGCTTCTTGTCGGCAAACGACCGATCACCCTGAAACCCGCGCACCGCTGCGATACCCAGCCGCGAGACGAGCCACGGGTCTTCGCCATACGTCTCCTCGACACGGCCCCAGCGTGGCTCTCTTGCCACATCCACCACCGGCGTGAGCGCCTGATGCGTACCACGGGCGCGCGCTTCCCACGCCGCCATCGCGAACAACTCCTCGACCAGAGCGGGGTTGAACGTCGCTCCGAGCGCGATGGGTTGTGGAAAGCTCGTGCCTTCGCGTGCCGCGTGGCCATGTAGGCACTCCTCGTGAAATATCACCGGGATACCGAGCCGCGTCTGCTCGAGGAAAAATTTCTGGATGGCGTTGGTCAGCACCGCCATGCCACGCGCGGTCTGGCCAAAATTTGGCCGGTCGGCGGGTGCGCCGGCATCGCTTGGCCGGCCAACCTGCCCGATCGCGCGACCGTGCTTGAATGCGGCGGCGGCCTTCGCGGCATCGAAGTTGCCCTGCTCGTCCACGAGGGTCTTGGCCTTGTCCTGCCAGACACAGCGCATTTGCTCGGCCTTCTCGGCGAGCGTCATGCGCGCGAGCAAATCCTTCACGCGCTTCTCCGCGGGTAGCGCGGAGTTTTTATAGACGGGCAATGCGGGTGCTTTTTTGGCAGACGGCAGACGGGGGCGGGGTGATTTTTTCATGGGGCGCGGGGCGGCCCGGTGACGGGGAAACTCCGACCGAACGGGCGGGCGACGAGAAAAAAACGCCGGGACAGTGTCAACCCCAAGCACAGCGCGCCCCTATATGCAGCAGAATCCCATCAATTCGGCGCGGTTGGTTATAGCCTAGCCCTCCGCCCAAAATTGCTGGCCTTGGACCCTGTTAGGTCTGACAGTTGCCTCCCACTCCCCCTCACCCCTCAGCCCCATGCGTTCTCTACTGTTCATCGCCCTCGGTCTCGCCTTGCTTCCGTGTCAGGTTTTGGCCCTCGGCCAAGAAAAATACGTCGCCAACACTCCGAGCGCGGGCAGCTTCGCCCTCGCCCAGGGCGGCAAGACGGCCGCGATCTATGTGGACGCCGCCGACTGGCCCGGCGTCGTCCGTGCGGCGAAGGATTTGCAAGCGGATGTGAACCGCGTCACCAGCCTCACGCCTGCAATGCCGGCCGACGCCTCGGCGCTGCCTGCCACGACTGTCATCATCGGCACCGTGGGCAAAAGCCCGATCATTGACCGACTGGTGCGCGAGGGGAAAATCGATGCCAAGGCCATCACCGGCAAGTGGGAGTCCTTTTTCCTCCAGACCGTTGCCAACCCGCTTCCCGGCGTAAGCAGCGCGCTCGTCATCGTCGGCAGCGACAAGCGCGGCACCATCTATGGCATCTACGATCTCTCGGAGGAGATCGGCGTGTCGCCCTGGTATTGGTGGGCCGATGTGACGCCCCGTCACGCCGACTCGCTTTACGTGAAGGCCGGCAAGTTCGCGCAGGGCGAGCCGAGCGTGAAATACCGTGGCATTTTCCTCAACGACGAGGCGCCCGACCTGAGCGAGTGGGTGCGCGCCAACTACGGCAATGTCACCGGCCTCCCCGGCGTGCCGACCACCACCGCCAACTATGGCCGCGCGTTTTACACGAAGCTCTTCGAGGTGCTGCTACGGATGCGCGGCAACTACCTCTGGCCCGCCATGTGGAACAACGCCTTCAACGAGGACGACCCTGCCAATGCCCGCCTTGCAGACGAGTACGGCATCGTCATGGGCACCTCCCACCAAGAGCCGATGCTCCGCGCGCAAAAAGAGTGGGACCGTATTCCGACGCAGCAGCGCGGCGGCAACTGGAACTGGAGCAACGTCAACCAGCGCCCGACGCTCACGCAGTTCTGGCGCGACGGCATCACGCGCAACAAAAATTTCGAGAGCATCATCACCATGGGCCTGCGCGCCGAGAACGACAGCGGCGCGGAGACTGGCCTCGCCGCGACCGAGGAAATCGTCGGCATCCAGCGCCAGATCCTGGCCGAGGTGATGGGCCGCCCCGCCAGCGAGGTGCCGCAGCTTTGGTGCCTCTACAAGGAGGTGATGAACTATTACGCCCAGGGCCTCCATCCGCCCGACGACATCACGCTGCTCTGGGCCGAGGACAACTGGGGCGGCGTCCGCCGCCTGCCCACGGCCGACGAGCGCAAGCGCTCCGGCGGCGCGGGCATTTATTATCACTTCGATTACCACGGCGGCCCGCGTAGCTACCAGTGGATCAACACCAGCCCGCTGCCGAAAATCGCCGAACAGATGGGCCTCGCCAAGCAATACGGCGCGGACCGCGTCTGGATCGTCAACGTCGGCCATTTTAAGGGCCAGGAGATTCCCACCGAGTATTTTCTGCGCCTCGGCTGGGACACCAACCGCTGGAACACCACCAACACGATGGAATACACGCGCCTGTGGGCTGAGCGTGAGTTTGGCCCGCAATTCGCCGCCGACATCGCCGACCTCGTCGCCCAATACGCCAAATACAACGCCCGCCGCAAACCCGAGCTGCTCGAGCCCACGACCTACAGCGTGGCCAACTACAACGAGGCCGACCGGGTCGTCGCCGACTTCAATGCGCTCGCCGACCGGGCCAAGGCGATCTCGGCCCAGCTACCTGCCGGGCTGCGCGACGCATTTCACGAGTTGGTCGGTTTCCCCACGCTCGCCAGCGCGCAGGTCAACGAACTTTACGTCGCCGCCGGCAAAAACATCCTCCATGCCCAGCAAGGCCGCGCGAGCGCCAACGACTGGACCGAGCGCGCCCATGCGGTCTTCGCCGATCACGTCAAGCTGCTCGAGTCCTTCAACACCGAGCTGGCTGGCGGCAAGTGGAACCACTTCATGGACCAGTATCACATCGGCTACACCAACTGGCAGGACCTCCAGCCCACGAGCGCGCAGAAACCCAGCGCCAACTCCCTCGCCGTGATTGACCGCGCAATGCGCCCGGTCACACCCGCCGCCGGTCCAGGCATGGGCGTCGCCGTCGAGGGCGCCGCCGAGGCGTGGCCAGGACCCGAGACCACCGCCACGTTGCCCAAGTTCGACGCCCTCAGCCGTCGCAGCCATTACATTGAGGTCTTCCGGCGTGGCACGGAGCCGTTCGACGCGACCGTCGCCACCAGCGCGCCGTGGATCACTGTCAGCGCCACCAAGCTCACTGTGAACCAAGACCAACGCCTGCAGGTGAGCGTGGATTGGAGCCGGGTGCCCCAGGGCGCGGCCACCGGCGCCGTCACTCTCACACGCGTCGGCGGAGGCTCCGTCAACGTGCGGGTGGACGCCTTCACGCCCGCCGATGTGACGCGCGAGACGCTCGCCGGCTTCGCCGAGAGCGAGGGAGTGGTCGCCATCGAGGCCGAGCATTTCACGCGCAAGACTGCCGCCGGCCTGGCGAGTTGGGAGCAGGTCGAGGACTACGGCTCCACGCTCTCCGGCATGCACAGCGCCGCGCCCGTGGATGTCGCCGGCCTCACGCCGAAGGAAAACTCGCCCAGCCTCGAATACCGGATGTATCTCCAAACCGCCGGCTCGGCTCAGACCCGGCTCGTGCTCGGCCCTGCGCTCAATTTCGCGCCCGACCGCCCCGTGCGGATCGCCGTCTCTTTCGACGACGAGGCCCCGCAGGTTGTCACGGTCGTGCCGCAAAATTACAACGTCGCCAACGGCAATCGCGACTGGGAGGAGTCGGTGAAGAACAACGCCCGCTTCGTCACCACCAGCCATCCCCTCGCCACCGCCGGCTACCACACGCTGAAGGTTTGGATGGTGGACCCCGCCGTCGTGCTGGAGCGCGTGATCGTGGACACCGGCGGCCTCAAGCCCAGCTACCTCGGCCCGCCCGAAAGCTATCACGGCGCGGCGAAGGCTATCGCGCAAAACTGAGCGCGGCGTAGCAACAGTTCCGCCACCTTGCTCTCGCGAGAAAAACCAGCCGGGCATGGATGCCCCGCCAGTCTTTCGCGTTCAGGTTCACCGTCGCCACCCGCAGCCTCCGGCCACAAACCGTGGCTTTTCGTTCGGCCACTGGACGCCCCTTGATGGCCTCGGCGAAACTCACCAGGAAAACCAGCTCTCTCCCGCGGTAAGTGTAATGCAACGAACCGCATCGCGGAGAGAAGATAGTGAACGAGGCGAAATTGCGGGCGTTTGGCGCGCTGGGCGCGTTTGAGCCGCCGCCAGTATTTCGGCGTGACCGCGCGCCAGTGGCGGACATGGGTGCAGTTTTCCGAGCCGGTGAAATAGGGTTTGCCCTC
>CAIQKQ010000292.1 GCA_903872425.1 uncultured Opitutia bacterium
CCAGGCGCGTTTCCTCGACCCGCACACGGTCGAGTTGTCCAACGGCAAAAAAATCCGCGCGAAGCACATTCTCATCGGCACCGGCTCCAAGGTTAGCGTCCCGCCCGTCCCCGGTCTCGCGGAGACGCCGTTCTGGACGAGCGACGATGTGCTCGACCTTGATTTCGTACCCAAGAGCGTGATCGTGCTCGGTGGCGGCATCGTCGCCTGCGAGCTGGCGCAGTTTCTCCACCGGGTTGGCGCGCGCGTAACTCTCCTGCAACGCAGCCCCAACATCCTGCGCGACCATTCCGAGGATGCCTCCTGCGTCGTGCAAAAGGCATTTGTTGATGAGGGTATCGAGCTGTTCGCCGGCACCAAACTGGAAAAAATCTCCGGAGACGCTCACGGCGTCACTGTGACGTTTCTCCATGATGGAAAACGCATCACCCGCCGCGCCGCCTACCTCTTTAACGCTCTCGGCCGCGAGCCCAACACTTCGTCGCTCGAGCTCGCCGCCGCCGGAGTCCGCACTCGGCCTAATGGCCAGATCATTATTAACCGCTGGCAGCAGACAAGTGTGCCGCACATCTACGCTGCCGGCGATTGCTCGGGTCCCGCCGAGATCGTCCACATCGCCATCCAGCAGGGCCTCCTTGCCGCTAACCATGCCGCTAGAGTAGCAAAATTGAAGCCCGTTGACTACTCCCTGCTCCTCAACGTGGTCTTTACCGATCCCCAACTCGCCACTATCGGTCTGCTAGAGCGTGACCTCGACGAGCGTGGCGTGAAATACTTGCGTGCCAGCTATCCATTTAACGACCACGGTAAATCCATCTTGATGGATGCGAACTACGGGTACGTTAAAGTCCTCGCCGAGCCGAAGCGCGGCCGACTCCTCGGCGCGGAGATTGTCGGCAAAGACGCCGGCGAACTGATCCACTGCTTAAGTGGCCCGCTCACAATGCGTGCAACGGTGTTCGACTTGCTGCGCGCCCCGTGGTATCATCCGACGCTGGCCGAGATCATCACCTATCCCCTAGAGGAAATCGCCGAACAAATCTCCGCCATAAAATGAACCCCGCTCGCCGCCTGCTTGTCCGCGTCCTCAGTCTGCCGCCCATCGCTCGTCTGCCCGTGCGTGTCCGGAGCGGAGTGGCGAAGGGCGCATGGTGGTCGCTGTTTCCGTGGAGTGCCTACTGGCGTGGCACGCACGAGCCGGCGGTGCAGGCGCGGCTTGTCGGCCTCTGGGACTGGACCGGTAAGCACGTCTGGGACCTCGGTAGCCACTACGGCCTCTTTGCTGTCGGCCTCGGGCGGCTAGTCGGGCCGGGCGGAAGCGTGGCCGCGTTTGAGCCCAATCCCCTTAGCCTTAAGCGCTTGCGGCTCCATGTGCGCCGTAACCGCCTGGCGTGGGTGAAGACATTTCCCTACGCAGTGAGCGACACGGTTGGGGCACAGCGGTTCTTCGCCTACGAGGGGCTGGAGACCACCACGACCCACCTCGCCTACGAAGACGAGACGTGGAATGAGAGTATCCCCACCATTACGGTGGAATCGCGTCGACTTGATGATCTCGTCGCCGCCGGGGAAATTCACGCGCCCGATTTCATCAAACTCGACATCGAGGGCCACGGTCACAAGGCGCTCGCTGGTGCGCGAGCTGCGCTCGCAGCCAAGCGGCCGGTCATTCTCATGGGCCTGCACAGCGCCCAAGAACGCGACGGCATCATGGCGGTGCTTGGGCCACTCCGCTATCGCTACAGCGCGATTGACTCTGCCGCGCCGATCCCGCCTGGCTGCGGTTATGACTACCTCGCCGTGCCTGAGTGATGCCTTTTATAACCGCACAAACAATCGCGGAGACACAATAGAGCGGAAACTAACGTGTTGTATCAGTTAGTTGTGTCCATGTTTCGGCCCTTTCGTTTTCCGCGACCGACGATATTCGGGTTCAGATTTCACGGTGTCCAAAACGAAGTGAGGGGGCCGGCGTAACCGTCGGACTTGCGGTTCGTCACCTTTGCTTCATCCTGCCCCATCATGAAAATATCGCGTGTCCTGCCGGCTTTGTTTTTTGTCACTTACAGCGCCGCGTTCGCGGCAGACGACGGTCCACAGATCGAACTGCGCGGCTTGCTCGCGGCGGGCGGAGCTTCACGGTTCGCCCTAGCCGTGCCGGGCGGCACACAGACGGCGTGGGTGATGGTGGGCGAGAGCTTCGCTGGCTGGACGTTAAGCGACTACCGCGCAGCCGAAGATACGCTGGTGCTAACTAAAGACGGACGTACGGTAAACGTGCGTCTGTCGTCGAGCGCTGTTGGTGTCAGCCGGATCGCGACCATGAGTGTCGGCCCGGCCGGGCCGGCGTCTGAAAATACACGCGCCACGCTAGCCGACGCAGAAGAAGTGCTGAACAAGCTGAAAATTGACGAGATGATTGAGCGCACACTAAAGACGCAGAAGGAAAATCTGGCCGCGATGGCGAGGCAGCTCGCTGCGCCGGCCGGAGGGACAGCCAATGAGGAGGAGCAGACATTACAGGCGAAATTGATGGAGTCACTGTTTTCTGAGCTCAACACCGAGACAATGCGCGCCGATCTCGCCCGCGCCTATAGCGAGGTCTACTCAAAGGAGGAACTGCAGGCCATCGCCGACTTTTATGGCACGACCGCCGGGCAGGCGATGGCCGAAAAAGCTCCTGAGCTCGCCGCACGCACGCAGGCGGCGATGCTGCCGCGCCTCATGGCTGCTACGAGTAGAGCGCAACAGCTGGCCAAAGATTTCTCGGCCGAGCAGACCGCGAAAAAGACGGCGATCACGGCGACGGTGGCGAAGTGATCGGCCGGAGAAAACCGCCAGTGTTTTGGGGCGTTTATTTGGCGGGCGTGGTTGTTGGCCAGCCGGCTTTCTTAAAGGTCTCAGAGGAGACGAACTCGGCGATCTGGGTTTTGCCTTGATACACGCGCACCCAGATACCCTCTAACCGATCGTCCACATCTTCTGAACGGCCAGTCGCTTTCCAATAAAAACCAGGGAGCAGATGCAGCTGACGTGCGGCAACGGAGGTGGTCTTGAAACCAGTTTTCCCGTTCGCCTCGAGAGTACTGATCGTTTTGGCTCCAGCGCGGTTTTTCAGCGGTTGCGACGACATGGATTCACCCATCTGGGCTTGGCGGACATAGAGCTGATACTCGACGCGCAAATTGGTCGCCGGATGCGAGGCTTTGCTGGTCAGTGTAATGTCGTAGCCCCAGTTTTCAGTGGTAATGGTGTACCCTTTGTTGGAGTTGTCATCCGCGGCACTGAACTTCACCCGGCTGACATCCAATTTGACTTCGATGGGTTCGGCAGACTGGGCTTTGTCGGCATACGCCTGATCTTTCGCCGACAGGGTGGCGCGGGGTAGGTGAATGATACTGCCCGATGGGCTCTTAATGATGACCTCGGCTTTATTGGCTGACATCAGTTCGCCGGCAAAAGTGTTGCCTTTGTCGTCAGTCCACACGTGCGAGCTGGTTGCTGGTGCGGGAGCGGGAGCTGCGGCTGAAGCGGTCAAAACGAAAGCGAGCAGGCTGGAAAGGAGACAAATGAGGGGTTTCATGGGCGAAGCAGC
>CAIQKQ010000293.1 GCA_903872425.1 uncultured Opitutia bacterium
CCCACCGACTTCCCGCGCAATGACGGCCGCTCCTGTTGTCCGATTGGAGCGAGGTAGGACTAGAACGCACGGTTGAGCGCACGCGACGGCATATTAAGCGAGAGGGGGCATGGCCTCTACCGTCAAAGCGTGGGGTGCGCACTCCCGGTATACTTTGATCGGTCGTCTCGTCGTTAGGCTCACACGACGGCCACGGCCGGCAGCTCCAACGCGGCGATAGCGGCCATGATTTTTTCGCTCGCGCGCTGGTAGCGTTCTTTGCCCGCCGCCGGGTCGTCATACTCCGTCGGCACGAGTGGGCGGCCATATACGACCGATACCGGCGTACCGAGCCGCAGTGCTTGGTCACGACCGAGGGCACGGTGTGAGTTGAAAATCCGCGCCGGTACCACCGGTACCTGCGCGCGGCAAGCGATTAGGCCCACACCGGCCTTTGGCGGTTGCAGCTGACCGTCGGCCGAACGCGTGCCTTCGGGGAAAACTACCAGCGCGCGGCTAGCCGAAAGCGCACGGAGCACGTTTTTGATCGCAGCGACATCGGAGCCGTCGCGGTCCACTGGAATGCAGCCGACGGCGTTGAGCCACCACGAGGCGAGGCCGCCGCGCCAGAGCGTCTTGCGGGCAAAAAATGAAATCTGGCGCGGAACATGGCAGCCGACCAACGGCGGGTCGAGGAAGCTCGCGTGGTTGGCGGCGAGCAAAAACGGCCCGTTGGACGGGACGTTGCCGAGGCCCACAATCTCGCCCCGAAATAACGTTACGTGCGCCACCGCCGCGAATCGCCGACTCACGGCATAGACCCGGTTCATGTCCAGCTCCGACGGCGCGCTCATGCGCGGAACTGCCGTGCTGATATCAGGCGCGAGATGCGCTCGACGACATCGCCGAGCGCCATGTGCGTCGAGTCAATCGCCACCGCCCCAATCGGGCAGGCGAGTGGTGCGTTTTCGCGGGACGAGTCGAGTCGGTCGCGCTCCTCTACCGCGTCGGCCTGGCCTTCGTTAGCGCGGCGACGGACGCGAGCGGCGGGATCGGCCGTCAGGAAGAATCGTAAGTCCGCATTGGGAAAAATCACCGAGCCGATGTCGCGCCCTTCCATGACTAGGCCGCGAAAGTCATGCTTGCGCGCCACGTCGGCCAACCCACGTTGATAGGGGAGTAGCGCGGCGCGCACCTCAGGCAGCGCGGCGAAGTGTGAGACGGTGGAAGTCACGGCGGAACTACGGATGTCGGCAGGGGAAATCTTGTCGCCGTGGATTGTCATCCGGGCCTGGCTGAGAAAAACCTCGGT
Source organism: uncultured Opitutia bacterium (assembly GCA_903872425.1). Taxonomy (GTDB): domain Bacteria; phylum Verrucomicrobiota; class Verrucomicrobiia; order Opitutales; family Opitutaceae; genus CAIYUN01. The sequence continues at coordinate 1,292 of CAIQKQ010000293.1, forward strand.
GCCAAGCTTCAGCTCGGCCAGCTCGGCGCGCACGGCAGCCGGGTTGGTCGCGGCGACGCCACGGTGGAGTAGCTCGGCCGTGAGCGCGCGGTAGTAGGAACCGGTGTCGGCATGGAGAAAGTGATAGCGCTCAGCGAGTGCGCGCGCGGTGGACGACTTGCCCGAGGCGGCACCGCCATCAATGGCGACAATCAAGAAGGGGTTGAGGCTCATGGCGAGTTGGTTGGGTTGGCTGATTCGTCAAAGTGTGAAGTTTGCCTGATATACTCAAGCACGTCAAAAAAATTGGGAAACGTCTTTGCGCAGCAGGCGGGGTCGCGGATGGCGAGCCACGGTTGGCCGTCGCCGAGCAGATCGTAGCAGCCGAGGATGGCAAAGCTCATGGCGAAGCGGTGGTCCTTGTAGGTCTCGATCTCCAGCAGCCGGCCGGCGGCCACGGCGGCCGACGCAAGCTGCCGCAACTTCGGCAGGTCGGGTGTGATGGCAAGGGAATCCTCGGTCTCGATGACGCTTTGACCGAGCTTGGTCAGCTCGCGCGCCATGCCAGCGACCCGATCGGTCTCTTGCTTTCGCGTGTGAGCGATACCGGTGATGGTCGTCGGCCCATCGAGCAACGGCGTGATTGTGGCCAGGGAGAGGAAGGTGTCGGAGAATTCTCGGAATTCGTGAGAATGAAGCGGGTTTCCGACTCGATGCGCCAATCCAGAGAACCTGATTTCAGTACCAGTAGGCTTAGAGTTTATCCTGCAACCAAGACCTTGAACAATATCTCCAAATCGCACGTCGCCTTGAAGCGATCGACTCCGAGACGTCACGTGAAATCCACGCAGACACAAAGCTCCGTACCTCGTAACCGCCAACGGCAAGGCCAAGAAATAACTGGCTGCGGTGGCATCCGGCTCGATGGCGTAAGACTTGTCTGGTAAAGCATATATGACTTTTGTCACACGGATACTTTGGTCGGACAGACGCGTGATCGCTGGTGTCATATCAGGCTGAAAGGCCTGCATCATTGCCTCGGTCATTTGCACAAATGGCAAACGTACGCCTCCGATTTTGGAGATGACAACTTCCCTTGCGGCCAATGGCCCAACCATCATCAATGCCGACAACATTTGGCTGCTCTCGCTCGCGTCAATTTTCACGTCGCCACCACGCAGACCACGCGCATGGATTTCCAACGGAAAAAATCCATCCTCTCCCGGGCAGCGGATGTCGGCACCCAGCGAGCGAAGCGCATCAATCAGTCCCTTCATCGGGCGTTTCCGCATCTGCGGTACACCGTCGAGGCGGTAGGTGCCGCTCTTGGCCGCGGCGCAGAGCGCGGTCAAGAACCGCGCCGCCGTTCCGGCGTTGCCGACGAAAATATCGGCAGTTTGCGCGGGAATGTTGCCGCCGTGGCCAGCGATGTGGAAAGTTTTCGCTTCTGCATCCGACTTGACCGTGATGCCTAGCTCGTTGAGGGCTTGCGCCATGATCTCGGTGTCTTCGCTGAAAAGCGCGCCAGTGAGCGTGACGGGACCATCGCAGAGCGCGGCGAGCAGGAGCGCGCGGTTGGTGATGCTCTTTGAGCCGGGCAGCGTAACATCGCCACGAGCGGGGCGCGTGAATGGTCGAATGGGCAACAGGTCGGGTAACATGGTCATGGCAGGGGCCGAAATCCGTCACGCCAAGCTTTGCCACGTTCGAGGCGGGCTTTGACCTCAAGCCAGTCGCGGTTGGCGAGTGCGGCGTGGAAAGTCTCCAGCTCAGTCTGGAATTCGCGCAGCGCGCGTAGCGTCTCGTCGCGGTTCTGTTGAAATATCTCGACCCACATCGCGGCGTCGCTCGCGGCGATGCGGGTAGTGTCGCGCAGGCCACCGCCGGCAAAGTTGCGCCAAGCCGGGTCGCGCGCGGCAAGCAGCGTGGCGAGCGTCGTGGCGAGCGCTTGCGGCAGGTGGCTGATGTGCGCGACGACCTCATCGTGCGCCTCGGGGGTGAGGGTGACGACGTCACTTCCGAGGTCGTGCCAAAATGCGGTAACGGCCCCCACGGCGGTCGGATCGGCATTAGCCAGCGGCGTGACAAAGCACACCCGGCCGGCGAAAAGTTGTTCCGAGGAATTTTCCCAACCGCTTTTTTCACCGCCGGCCATCGGGTGAGCGCCGATGAAGTGCACAAAGGCTGGCAATGCCGCACGGCACTCGCGGCAGAGAGCAGATTTGACGCTACCCACGTCGGTCACGAGCGTGCCAGTCGGCAGATGCGGCGCAATCTGCCGGGCGAGGGCGATGATTTTCTCCACTGGCGCAGCGAGTACGACAAGGCTGGCCGCAGCGACGGCCGCCTCGGGCGAATCGGCAACGGTGTCGCACCATGGCTGGCTGCGGAGCGCGAGACGGGTCTCCGCCCGGCGTGCCCACACCGTCACGCGCCGGGCGACGCCGCGCGAGCGCGCGGCGCGGGCGACGGAGCCGCCCAGCAGGCCGGGCGCGTGTATGACGAGATTTTCCAACACACCGTCAGAAAAGCCGCGCTCGCAGGCCGTTGTCGAGCCAATCGGCACGGCGTGCGGGAACACATTGCCTTTTGGCCGGTACACTCTTTGTTCACCGGCCGCCAATGTCCGTATGGGAGCCTTCCTGAAAAATTTCGCTACTGCCGTCGCCCGCCACTGGGCCTGGGTGCTTTCGCTGCTCGCGTTTGTGGGGCTGGTCGCGGCGACATTTCATTTCAACCGACAGTCCTCGCCTCCGCGGTTCGACGCGCCCGAAGCATTGGGCGTAAAGGATCCGGCTGTGCGGCAACTCGCGACTGAGGTCGCCACGCTGGAAAAAGCTTATCGCGCTGCCATCGCTGACGGCGCGGTGCCTTCCCCGGATGCGCTGGCCTCACTCAACACTGCGGTGCAAAAACAGCGCCTACTTGTCCGGCTCATCGCTGGCGGCGACGAAGCACAGGTCGCCCGCCTGCGTTCGTTGGAGTCCGAGTTGGACAACCGCCGCATCAATGAGCTGCTGCCGCGCATCGCGCGCCTTGCGGCTGAAGGCGAGGACGCGTTGGCGGCCGGACGTTTTGCCGAGGCCGGCGCGCCACTCCGTGAGGCGTTGCGGCTCCAACATGAGGTCAACGCCAGCGACGCCGAGGCTCGGCTCAAGAGTAACGGCCGCGAGAGCACGCTGCAGCTGGCCGTCGCTCGTGTCGAGGTGGAGCCGGTACACCTCGAGCTGGAGACCGAATTGGTGCAGGCCCGCGCCGCTGCGACAGCCAAGCGGGTGGGGGAGGCCGTTGCTGCCTTTAACCGGGCGCGTGCGCTGCAAGGACGCATCAATCGCGAGTTTGCGGGTACGCCCTACGCCAGTTCTGGCGCGGTGGAAAAGATCACGGCCGAACTGGCATCGTTTGGCGCTGCCGGCCTGCGCGCCGAGAGCGATAGCGACGAGCAGGCGGGTGAAGCGGCGTTGGCCGCCGGTCGCGACACCGAAGCCGCCGAGGCGTTTTTGCAGGCCCGCGACAGTCAGATACAGATTAACCAAAAATTTCCGCTTGGTGAATTTGCCAACGCTGCGCGCGTCGAAGTGCTGGAGACGCGCCGTCAGACGGCCGCATCCGGCCCGACCATCGCCATGCTGTTAACACTTGACCATGACATCACCGGATTGGCCCGGCAGCGGCGGCCGGCCGAGGCCGCGCAAAAAATCTCCGAGGCCGTCCGAGTGGTAACGCGGCTCTTCACCGGCTTTCCTAAAAGCCAGCGCCTGGATCCCGCCCTCAAGGCCAAGGTGGAGTACTTGGGTGCGCGCCAGCGCGACTTGCCGGAAATTCAACGTCTCGTCTATAGCACCCTGCTGCGTTTGCCGGGCTCGACAGACCGAGCGCTACTGAAAACCGAGGTGACACAGGCGCTGTACGAACTCGTTGCGGCAAACAATCCTAGCCGCACACCTGCTCCGACGCGGCCGGTTGACTCCGTGACGTGGCGCGAGGCCGAAACGTTTTGTCAGCGGCTCTCATGGCTGCTCGGCGTGCCGGCACGGCTGCCGACGGAGGCGGAGTTTCGCGCCGCGCTTGGCTCCGGCCCGCAGCCGACGGCATGGAGCCGCGACAACAGCTCTGGAGCAACGCAACCGGTGGCGAAGCAATCGGCAAACGCCGCCGGTTTTTCCGACCTCGTTGGCAACGTTGCTGAGTGGCTCGCCGCCACGCCGGTAGCCGAGGACGCGCCGGTGGTCGGAGGTAGCTATCTCGATAGTGCGGCTGCGCTCGCGCACTGGCCACTGGAGACGCGTTCCAAAAATGACCGTGCACGTCACATCGGTTTTCGTTTTGTGGTCGATTCGTTCGACCTGTCTACCGGCGGCCCCGGCGCGACACCAGCGATGTCCAACGCGGCTGACGCGGCGCAGCCTATACGGTGAGGGGCTGCGCGCACATAATTAGGTTGTCATCCGCGTGTTA
>CAIQKQ010000294.1 GCA_903872425.1 uncultured Opitutia bacterium
CTCCGAGGAGGGATGAGGGAGCGCGCGCGTTAAAATGAGTTTGAGGCCTACCCGGCTCTCGGAGTAAGTGGCGGTATCTCGTTCGCAGCCTACGGTTCGCCGGCACTCCCAGCTTCGAACTAAAAGATGGCACCGTGAACGTAATTCTCGACGGCACTGCCGGCCTCAATACAACGACAGTGGGCACGGTCACGCTGGCTGGAGCGAACACCTACACCGGCGACACTACTGTCACCGCTGGCACTTTAAAAGAAAGCGCCACTGGCTCCATCGCGGACGCGAGCAAGCTGACGGTGAACGGTGCGACGGCAGTGTTCGACCTCGGGGCGAACCATAGTGATACCGTCGCCACGGTCACGCTCGACGGTGGTGGCCTGATTTCCGGGAGCGGCACGTCGGCGCTGACGAGCACAGGCAGCTTCGAGCTGAAGTCGGGGACCGTTAGGGCGATTCTCGCGGGTGCAGGGTACAGGCACCATCAGCGGCAATGTGGTCAACAACGGCCGCATCACCTCGCCGGGTAACTCTCCTGGCGTGCTGCCGATCGTCGGCAACTATACGGAGAATGGTACCCTGGTGATCGAGATTGGTGGCCTTGGCGGGGCCGGCGTGAATCCCACCGGATACGATCAAGTTGCCGTTGGTGGCACCACGACACTTAACCCAGCGGGCAGCGTGCTGCAGATCGTAAAGTTCACCGCGTTTGAGCCAGCGAAGGGCGATACTTTCCAGATTATCAACGGCACGCCCGGCTCCATCCACGGACACTTTGGTGCGCTCACGACTTCATTCATCAACGATCTCGTGTTTATCTTGGGCACCGGCGAATTAATCGGCACCGGTCAGGCAGCTGGTTCACCGATCTTGGGCGCGTTTCCCGGTGCGACCGACAACCAGAAAAGAATTTTGGCGAGTCTTCAGGTGGTCGATCATCAGTTCGCGGGCGGTGATTTGCTTCCTTTGCTGCTCAATGCGGCGATCAACGGCAGTGCGAAGGTATCAGACCGCTTCAGCCTCACCGCCCGGCTGGGCGTGGCCCATGATTTTGAACAAAGCTCACGAGACGTACTCGCCAACGTGGTGGGCGAGCCAACGGTTTTCTCCGTCCGTGCGCCCGGCATGGGCCAGACCGAGATTAAGCTCGGCTTAGGGGTCAATATTATCGTGGCACCTCGGTTCACCCTTCGGCTTTCCTATCAAGCTGGCTTCGCCGGTGACGCGCAAAACGACAACGCGTTCTTTATCGGCGGCTCGTTCGGTTTCTAAAACCGGCCTGCAGGGCGAAAATCCGGCTGTAGCCTGCGGACTTGCATCCGGACGGCGTAACGTGAGGCTGAACGCATGATTGAGGTCGAGACACTGTCCAAGAACTACGGCTCGTTCGCCGCGGTGCGCGGTCTGTCGTTTGTTGTGCGGCCGGGTGAGGTACTTGGACTCGTCGGACCCAATGGCGCGGGTAAGACTAGCACGTTGCGTTGCCTCGCGGGCATCATCCCAGCGAGCGGCGGCACGGTGAGGATCGCGGGGCATGACGTGGCGGCTAACCCTGTGGCAGCGAAGCGCGCCCTGGCGTTTTTCTCGGATGAGCCTCGCCTCTTCGAATATCTCACGGTGCGGCAACATCTCAATTTCGTCGCACGCCTCTACGGCATCGCTAATTACGAGGCACTGGCCGGGCCGCTGCTAGAGGAGTTGGAGATTGCGGACAAGGCTGATGAGTTGCCAGGCGCTCTCTCGCGCGGCATGAAGCAGAAGCTCGCCATTGCGTGCGGTCTGCTGCACTCGCCGCAGGTAATGTTCTTTGACGAGCCGCTCACCGGTCTCGACCCGCTGGGCATCCGTCGCATGAAGGACTCGATTCTGAAGCGCGCTGGCGCCGGCGCGGCCATTGTGCTCAGTTCGCATTTGCTGCATCTGCTCGAGGAGGTGTGTTCGCACGTCCTCATTCTGAAAAAAGGTGAAATGATTGCCGCCGGCACGTTGGCCGAGGTCGAGGCGCGCTTTAGTAACGGCGAGGTTGGCGTGGGATTGGAGGAAATTTTCATCCGGGCAACAGGTGGCTCGGAAAACTGAACGGGCAATCTTTCCATGCTTGCCGCGCTGCTTTATCTTCAGCTGACGTCGCTGAAAAATCTACTGCTCTCCCGCCTGCGCCGGCTGCGACAGCCGAAATATCTCTTAGGGGCGACGGTCGGGGTAGCGTATTTTTGGTTGTTCTTTGTTCGACCGATGAGCCGTGGCGGCGTGCGTGCTGCAGATGTGTTTGGCGCGGAAGCCGGCGTCCGGTTCGTGGAACTGGTTGCCCCGCTGGGTGCGCTGCTGATGCTGCTGATTGGCTTGCTCGCGTGGGTGCTCCCGACGGAGCGGCCCGGATTACTGTTTAGTGAGGCGGAGACGGCGTTTTTGTTTCCCGCACCATTGAGCCGGCGAAAGCTCATCCACTTCAAGCTGCTTAGCTCGCAGGCGCGGATACTATTCACTTCGCTGTTTTTTACGCTCCTCACGAACCGGTTCAGTGCGCTCGGAGGCAACACCCTTACTCATGCGCTCGGCTGGTGGGTGATACTCTCGACCCTCAGTTTGCACACGGCGGGCGCGGTGCTCACGCTCACGTGGCTCAGCGACGGTGGCGTCAACGCGAAGTTGCGGCGGGCGGTGCTACTCGGCGGGTTCGTGCTGGTGGTAGCGGCATCGGTGGTGTGGGTCTGGCCGGATTTACGGGCACCGACTGGGAGTGACCTCGCAGGTGTTAACCCCTTGCGCGAATACCTGCTGACTGTGCTCAACGGTGGCGCATTAGGCTGGTTGCTCCGCCCACTTAAGCTGGTACTTGGCCCGTTCCTAGCGAAGGACCCCGTCGCATTTCTTATCGCGCTTGGTCCGGCGCTGCTGATTCTAGGCGCACATTATTTTTGGGCAGTGCGGATGAATGTCGCCTTCGAAGAGGCGTCGCTCGGTGTTGCCGAGAAACAGGGCGCGCGGATAGCGGCCTGGCGGGCAGGCAAACGCATCACACTCGGCACGCCGGCGAAAGGCCGACGGCCGCCCTTCACCCTCGCTGGTACCGGCCGGCCCGAGTTGGCGTTTCTATGGAAAAATCTGCTCTCCACCTTTGCGTGGCTGAACGGGCGGACGTTTCGGCTTAGCGCAGCAGTAATAGTAATCGGTGGCCTCTGGCTCGAGCGCCATCCGGACTGGCACGTGCAACAGCTGACTATTGGCTTCGGCGCGGTCATCGCGGCCGGTTACATCATGTTGCTCGGGCCGCAACTTGCGCGCCAGGATCTGCGGAATGACCTGGTTAACGCGGACATCCTGAAGATTTATCCACTGCCGGGCTGGCAGCTCTTGCTCGGAGAGTTACTCGCGCCTGTGGTAATTTTGAGCGGATTCTTGTGGTTGGCCTTGCTGACGATCGCGCTGACGCTTGTGCCGCACGGCGCGAGCATGGCCTGGCTTACGCTAGGCGTGCGCGCGACCGGCGGCGTGTGTCTCGCGCTCATTGTGCCACCGTTGGTGGCGTTGCAACTGCTGGTGCCCAATGCAGCAGCGGTGCTATTTCCAGGCTGGTTTCAATCGGGCCGCACACGCGGAGGCGGCTTTGATGTGATGGGACAGCGACTTATTTTCGGGCTCGGGCAGATGCTGGTGCTGCTGTTTGCGCTATTACCGCTGGTGTTTGCCGCGGTGGTGTTCGTCGCCGCGTTTTACTGGCTCATTGGTTTGGTGGCGGCGGTCGTACTCGCCACTGCGGCCGTGCTAGTCGTGCTCGCTGGCGAGGTATGGTGCGGTGTCTGGCTGATCGGTGAGCGCTTAGAAAAGATGGATCTTTCGGCCGAGCTGCGGGGATGAGCTGTTCTGCGGCCGAGCCAAAACCGGCGATCAGTGTTTTTGCTTGTAGACTGTACGCGGGTCGAAGAGTGGCGCAGCGATAAAGGCTAGCGGCCGGGCCGGGTCGGCCAGATCGGCGAGGCGACGATAGAAACAGGACTTGTAGCCGTTATGGCAGGAGGCGTTGGCTGCACCGGACTGCTCGACCTTGAGCAGTAACACATCCTGATCGCAGTCGGTGAGCAACTCGCGCACGAGTTGGACATTGCCCGACTCTTCGCCCTTGACCCAAAGTTTCGCGCGGGAGCGGCTCCAGTAGGTCGCTTTGCGCGTGGTGAGGGTAGCCGCGAGCGACTCGGCGTTCATAAAAGCGAACATCAACACCTCGCCCGTGGCGACATCCTGCGTGATGCAGGGGATGAGGCCATCAGAGCCGAATTTTGGTTGGAGTGTGGCGCCGAGTTCGATCTCAGCGGTAGTGGTGCGGGCGGGAAAGGCGTTCATAGTGCGCAAGGTGGGACCCGCGGGCGCGGAAGGCGAGGCGGTTTTCGCGGTTGCCCGAGCACGGCTGCGGGGTGGGTGCGCGCGGAGTGACATCGGGCTTGTCGACGAGGGTGGGGGCTGTTGGGCTGAGTTGCATGAGTCACCGCCTTCTCTGTTTCGGTTTGCTCCTTGGCGCTGCCGCGCCAGCTGCGCAGGCGCTGGTCGAGCATAAGGTGGAGAAAAAATTTGCCGTGCCAGTCGCTGGTGCCGTGTTGGCCGTGGATACGTTCACTGGCGCAGTGACAGTGACCGAGTGCGACGGCAACACCATTGAGATCACCGTGACCGAGCAATGTGACGAGCCGGACGAGAAGGCCGCCGCCGCGAAGTTCGCCGACCTCGATCTGGCGTTCAACCAGGATGCGGCCGGGCACGTGGCTGTGACCGCGAGCTACCGCCAAAAAGTGAGCTTCACTTGGAAAAAATGGCCGCCCGTCGTTCTGGTCTTCGACATCAAGGTCCCACTGCATTGCGACGCCAATCTCACCACCGGCAACGGCGACATCACGATTGGCAAATTACGCGGAAAACTGCTCACCACGAACGACTCTGGGAAGATTTTCGTTGGTGAAACCGATGGCACCGTGACCGCACGCTCCCGGACTGGAGAAATTGGCCTAACGGCCTGCACCGGTATGATTGAAGTGACCACACTGACAGGCAACATATCCATTGGCCGCGCGCTCGGTGGGGCGCGATTGGCCAGTGATGGCGGCGATATCGAGGTGCAGCAGGCTGGCGGGGATTTCCGCGTGAACGGCAACGGGTCGCAGGTCAAGGTTCGCTTCGCTTACCCGCTCGTCCAAGCGGCGAATGTGATGACCTCGGGCGGGAGCATTGTGGCAATTTTTGACCAACGTAGCGCGGCAATGGTGTCGGCCTCGTGCGCCGTACTTGAGAAAGTAGTTAGCCGTGGGCTGAAATCTGCCGGCCTGCCCGACGGCGAGACCCGCTCACGGCTGACCGCGAAGCTCAACGACGGTGGCCCGGTCGTCACGCTGAGTGCTTCGGGCGGCTCGGTGTTACTGCGTGGAGAGCCGCCGGGACCTGAGGTGGATGTGGTGAAAGCGGCACCCGCCAAAGTGGACGTTGCGAAATAAAAAAGACGCGGCCGAAGCCGCGTCTGATATTGAGTTGACTGCTCGCTGACGCTCAGGTCGCCTCGTGGGGAGGGAGGATCCGGTCGACGGAGACTTTCTCCAAATGGGCGAAGACCGGGAGACCCGTGTCGTGCGGAATCGCGATTTCGCCTTGAATGAGCGGCGTGGCGTAGCGGGCGAACTGGAAGTTCATGCTCACTCCATCCTCATTAACCCACTCGCGGGGGAGTTTTTTCACGCCGTTGGCGATGTCGGCGAGCGGCGCGAGGCCCGTCTCGCAAATGTAGTGGTCGCCGTCGCCGCGGACGAGTGTGACCATTTTGTCGGTCTCGCCGTTGACGGCGGCCTTGACGGCGGCCTGCCCGGCGAGGAAGCCCTCATCGGCGTCGGTTTTCGAGATGGCGTGGGCGGCGGCGCGTTGGGCGATGCCGGGCTTGCAGGAGCGGGCTTTGACACCGGGGAGGTGCTGCTCGACGAGATTTTTGAGATAATCGCCAGCACCACCAAGCTGGGCGTGACCAAAGGCATCGGAGGCCTCGGCAGCCGAAACGTAGTTGCCGTCGGCATCAATCAGGCCCTCGCCAACGACGACGAGGCAGTATTTCTCGCGCTTGAGGACGCGCTGCACGTCGGCAATGAATTTTTCCGGCGAGAACGCGACTTCGGGTAGATAAATGAGGTGGGGCGGATCGTTGGGCTGGTCCTTGCGCTTTGCGAGCGAGGCACCGGCGGCAATCCAACCGGCGTTGCGGCCCATGACTTCGACGATGGAGACGAGGTCGTGCTGGCC
>CAIQKQ010000295.1 GCA_903872425.1 uncultured Opitutia bacterium
CTGCCGCCCATAGATGGACGCATACTTTTGGTCGGTGAAACTGCCGACGGGTTGGCGGATTTTGGCCCAACGCCTCTCAATCCTCTGACCGCGTTGGTGCTCGTTCACGGTAATGCGATTGAGAATGTTTTGGGTGAGGATTATGCCGCTGTTGCGCCGCCTACACCGGTCTGGCTGGGGGCGTTCGCACTTGGTCTGGCGGGATTGGGGTTTTTCTCCAAACGCAAGCTTCGCGACCATGCACTCTATTCGCTCGGCCTGCCGGTGGCCTATGCGGGCGCAGCGTATTTTTCTTGGGCGCAGTGGAGCCTGTGGCTGCCGCTCGTCGGGCCGGTGCTCGGATTCATGTCGTTGCAAGTTTTTGAGGTTGGACGGCGGGTATTGGCCGAGCAGAAGGCGAAGCAGGAGATCAAGGGGATGTTCGGCACCTACGTCTCGCCAGCGCTGGTGACCAAGATGATTGACTCCGGCACGCCGCCGCAGCTCGGCGGCCACGATGATGAGATCACTGCCTATTTTAGCGACATCCAGTCGTTTTCCACGTTTTCCGAAAAGCTCGGCTCCGGCCCCCTGGTCGAGCTGATGAACGAGTACCTCACAGCCTGCACCGACATCGTACAGGGCGAGGGCGGCGCCGTGGACAAATACATCGGCGACGCCGTCGTGGCGATGTTCGGCGCGCCTCTGCCGCTGCCCGACCACGCCTATCGCGCGTGCGTGACCACGCAGCTCGTCCACCGCAAGCTCGGCGAGTTGCGCACCAAGTGGAAGTCCGAGGGGGACAAGTGGCCGCAGATCGTCTGGAACATGCAGACCCGCATCGGCCTTAACAGCGGCGTCTGCATGATCGGTAACATGGGCAGTCGCACTCGCTTCAACTACACGATGATGGGTGATAATGTGAACCTCGCGGCCCGCATGGAGAGCGGCGCGAAAAGCTGGGGTGCCTACACGATGGTCGCTGAGGCCACAAAACTCGCCTGCGAAAAGCACGGCGGCGACCGCGTGGTCTTCCGGCTGCTCGGCCGAATTGTCGTGAAGGGTCGCAGCACCGCTGTGCCGATCTACGAGATCGTCGGACTCAAAGAACACGTCACCCAACAGACGCGCGAGTGTCTCGGCCTCTTCGAGCAGGGCCTAGCGAAGCATTTTGCGCGCGATTGGGACGGGGCTATTTCGCTGTTCAAGCAGAGCTCCCTGCTCGAGCCCAATATCCCTGGCCAGACGCCCGGGGTCGTGAGCAATCCTTCCCTCGTTTATATCGGCATCACGGAGCATTACAAAGAGGAGCCCCCGCCGGACCCGTGGGATGGTGTCTACCACATGAAGGAGAAGTAAGACCGGTGTCCGGCGCGTGGATTGGAAGGCGGCCGTCTGCTTGCCGGCACGATTTTCCGTGCGAACAGGTTGATGCGTGCCCGCCAAACAGAGATTCCGGCGGCCTGCCTGGCTCAAAAATCTTGTAAACGGCCCTCACCGGGGCCGCGCTCAGGAGCGAGGCGCTCCATGATTTCGCCGAGCAGGTAGATCGAACCGGTCACAACCAGCGCGTCGTCCGGCTCGCCCGCCATACAGGTGCGCGCCTTGGGAAAGAGTTCCTCAATAGTAGTGCGTTGCACCCGGCCGACAAAATCTGCCGGCACCATCGCCTCTAGTTGCTCAAAGGTACAGGCGCGCGACTGGTGGGGCATGAGTAGGTGGATCTCGCGCGCATGCTGGCAAATGACCTCAATGAGCGCACGGGCGCGCGCCGCGCCAAGCGCGCCGGTCATCACGACGGGGGCGCTGCCGGTTTCGGAGACGAGACGGCGAAGGTTGGCGTCGAGTACGGCGGCGCCTTCGGCGTTGTGTGAGGCATCGAGGACGAGCAGGCGGCCATCGGCGAGCTGCGTGCGCTCCCAGCGACCAGGCCAGTTAGTCTCATGTAGGCCGCGCGCGACAATGTCCGGGGTGAGTCGCCAGCGCGCGGGGAAGCAGCGCGCGGCGAGCGTAGCGGTGGCGGCGTTCCAGCGCTGGTAGTCACCCTCAAGGTGCGTCGTGGGGTAAGTGTCGATGTCCTCACCAAACTCTGCGCGCACGGAAAGCACGGGCGAACCGCGTTCGGCCGCGATCCGGCGGATGACGGCTTCGGCGGAGGCGGGCAGTCGGCCCAGGACGACCGGCCGACCGGGTTTAATAATGCCGGCCTTTTCTGCGGCGATCAGTTCCAGTGTGTCGCCGAGCATCTCGCAATGGTCGAGCGCGATGGACGTGATGATGGCGACTTCGGGCACGACGATGTTGGTCGCGTCGAGCCGCCCGCCAAGCCCCGTCTCAATGATGGCGACGTCACAGCGTTTTCGCGCAAACTGAAACAGGGCCATCGCGGTCATGAACTCGAAAAAACTTGGGTGATCCTCCGGCGCGTCGCGGGCAACTGCCTCAGCCACGGGCTTCAGTTCCCGCGTGTAGGCAATGATTTCCGCCTCGGTGAGCGGCACGCGGCCGACTTGCACGCGCTCGCCGAGCCGCACCAGATGTGGAGAAGTGTATAGTCCCGTGCGCCAGCCGGCGGCGTGAAAAATCGCGTCGAGCATCGCGGCGGTGGAGCCTTTACCGTTAGTGCCGGCGAGGTGGACACACGGCACCGCGAGGTCGGGATGGCCGAGGCCAGCGACGAGTGCGCGCATCCGGTCGATGCCGAACTTCACGCCGCGCGCTTTCAGCGAGAAAAGATAGTTTTGCGTCGCGGCGTAGTCGGCGGTGCCGCCACTCGTTGCGGTGCAACGTTCAGCATTCAACCCTGAGCTTTCAACGTGCATGGCGCGGGTAGGCGAAACGAGTTGACCTCAACGCGTGGCAGTCATGTCAGGGGCCAAACCACTCCACCATGGGTGATGAACCGGATCGGGGGTCTTCACTCTTTGAGCGTTGAAGGGTGGACGTTGCTGCAGCGGCGCGCATCAAGCGGCGGTCGGTTTTTTCCGCAGGTACAGCGCGGCGAGGATGTCGCGCAGGCGGTCGCGCAACTCGACGCGGCTCACGATCTGGTCAATCAGGCCTTTCCGGAGGAGAAACTCGGCTGTCTGGAAGCCGGCGGGTAGCGTCTGTTTCGTCGTCTCCTTGATGACGCGCGCGCCGGCAAAGCCGATCATCGCGCCCGGCTCGGCGATGATGACATCGCCCAGCGTCGCGTAGCTGGCCGACACGCCCCCGGTCGTCGGATGCGTGAGGACGGAGATGTAGGGCAGGCCGGCGGCCGCGAGGCGCTGGAGCGCGGCGCTGGTTTTCGCCATCTGCATGAGCGATAAAATCCCCTCCTGCATCCGCGCGCCGCCGGAGGTGCTAAAAATAATGCAGGGCGTTTTTCGTGCGAGGGCCGTCTCGATGGCCCGAGTGATTTTTTCACCCGCAGCCGAGCCGAGGGTGCCGCCACAAAAACGAAAATCCATCACAGCGAGCGATACCTCAATACCGTGGATTTTTCCCGTACCGGTGATGACGGCTTCAGGTAGACCGCTGTCTTTCTCATAACGTTTAAGGCGCGTGGAGTAAGGCTGCGAGTCGGTGAACTTTAGTGGGTCGGCTGAACGCACGCCGGCGTCCGTTTCGTTGAAGGATCCCTCGTCGCACAGTTTCGCGATGCGCTCGCGTGCGCCGATGGGAAAGTGGTGGCCGCTCTTCGGCACAACCATTTGGTTGTCCTCGATTTCCTTAGTGAAAACCGGGTCGCCACTGACGGGATCCTTGGTGTAGGTGCCGTGCGGAATATCTTTTTTCTTGTGACGGCGGACGACCTTGTAGGTGGGTTTGTCGAAGTGCATGGGAGGGAGTCTCAGGGGGTTAGCCGTGGCCGAAGGTAACGACGTCGAGGTTCAGGCAGCCCACACGACGGAGCTCGCGGGCGCAGGCGTTGAGTGTGGAGCCAGTGGTAAATACGTCGTCAATGAGAACATAATGCTGCGAGGGATTTGGGGCCGCGCCGCGCGCGATGGCAAAGGCATTTTTCAAGTTTTCCCGGCGTGTCGCCCGGTCGAAATGCGTTTGTGACACGGTGGGCGTCACGCGCCGGAGTAGGGGTACGACGCACGTGCCGCCGCCGGCCGAACGGGCCAGTACGCCGGCGATGAGCGCGGCCTGGTTAAAGCCACGCTGGCGCTCTTTGCGCGGGTGCAGCGGCACCGGCACGAGTACCGCGCCGCGCACGAGCTCCATGACATGCTCCGCCTCGCCTGCCAGCGTCGCGATGTCCGCCAGCACATGGAGACCGCGATGGTATTTGAGTTCGTGGATGAGTGCACGTGCCGGGCCTTTGAGTAGCACCACTGTGCGGCCCTCGCGGTAGGCCGGCTCCAACACGGCGCAATGCTCGCACTGTTGCGCGCTTCCGACCTCGCCGTAAAACGGATGCCCGCACGTCGCGCAATGCGGTGGGGTCACACGTGAGATGAGCGGTGCGCACCGCGCGCAAACGTGCCGTAGCGGCCCACCCTCGACCAGTCCGCCGCAGTCCACGCATACCGGCGGGAACACCGCGTCAGCCAGTCCGCGCCCGAATGTTTGCAGTGCCGTGGTCATCGGTAGAACACTTTCGCCAGGCATAACCCCTGCGGTGGCGCGGTCTTCACCCGATGGGTGCGCCGCTGCTCGCTCAAAATCGCCGCGATTTCGTCGGGCGTGAGCTTTCCTTGCCCCACAGCCACCAACGCGCCGACGAGGCTTCGCACCATTTTGTAGAGGAAGCCATCAGCCTCAGCCATGATGCGGATGCGTTCGCCGCGCGCCGTCACTTCGAGCCGGCGCAACGTGCGCACATGGTCCTCGCGTTCCTCGCCGTTAAGCGCGCTGAACGAGCGGAAGTCGTGCCGGCCGACGAGCTGCGCTGCCGCCGTGCGCATCGCCGACACATCGAGCGTGTGTGGTATTGCCCAGCAGTAGGGAAACTCGAACGGATCTGCGCCGCCGGCGCCCCCACTGCCGTGGCGGATGTCGTAGCGGTAAATTTTCCCCTTCGCCGAAAAGCGCGCATGGAAATCCGCCGTTACGCGTCGCGCCGTCCGCACTTGGATCGTCGGCGGCAGTCCGACCCGAAACGCCGCCAGCAATTTAGCCGCGCCATGCGGCCAGTCGGCGTCGAAATGGAAGACCTGCCCGCGTGCATGGACACCCGCATCCGTCCGCCCACTGCCGTGGACGCGCACCTCGCGCCCAAAGATTTCTGCCAGCCGCCGCTCAATCACATCTTGCACCGCCCGGCCGCCGACCTGGCTCTGCCAGCCGGTGAACCCCGTGCCGTCATAGGCGACGGTGCATTTCCAGCGCGAAGATTGGGCGGCGGACGCGGGCATGGGAGAAGTTGGGCCAGCGTGACCGAAACCAGACCCGGGGTCAACGACCCCGGCTGTTCCCAAGCTGGCTTACTCGAAGCGCAGCGCCTCGATGGGGTCGAGCTGCGCGGCTTTCCATGCGGGAAAAAAGCCAAAGGCGACGCCGACCAGCGCGCTGAACGCGAACGACCCGACGATCCACACCGTCGAGATCGCCACCGGCCAGCCGAGATATTGGTGCACCAACTCAGCCGAACCGAGGCCGGCCAGCACCCCGAGCGTGCCACCCATCAAGCTGAGCAGTACGGCTTCAATGAGGAATTGCAGCAGCACGTCGGCCCCATGCGCGCCGATGGCCAGGCGGATGCCGATCTCACGCGTGCGTTCTGTCACGCTGACAAGCATGATATTCATGATGCCAATGCCGCCGACAACAAGCGACACGGCGGCGATTACGAGTACAAACAGGCGCAGTGTGCTGGTGCTGTCGTTCTGGAGCTGGGCGAGCTCGATCTGGTTGCGGACGGTGAAGTCCGGCTCGCGACCTTGGCGGCGCTGCGTGAGCAGGTCGGTGACGGCCTGCTGCGTGCGTTCGATGTTTTCGGCGCGGTCCACCGCAATGAGGATGGCGTTGATGTTGGCCTGTCGGGCGAGCCGGCTTTGGAGCGAGGAGTAGGGTATGAGGACCATATCATCTTGGTCCTGCTGGCCGTTGGGGCTAAACCCTTTGGCCCCGAGGACACCGACGATCTTAAATGGGAGGTTGCGGATACGCATGCTCTGGCCGACGGGATCCTCATTGGGAAAAAGGTTATCGGCGACGGTTTTGCCAATGACGGCGACGGTGGCGAGGCTGGTCACATCGGCCTCACTGAACATCGCGCCTTGGACAACCGGCCAACTGCGGATGAAGGCGTAATCGGGCGACTCGCCCTTAATCTGCGTCGGCCAGTTCAGGCCATTGGCGAGCACCTGGGTGCGATTGTTGATCTCGGGACTAACGCCCTCAATGTGTTCGACCTCGGCGAGGATGGCGGCGGCGTCCTCGGCGGTGAGAGTGCTGGTGCCGCCCTGGCCACTGCGCACGCCGCCCTGATTCACGCTACCGGGAAAAACTGTGAGGATGTTTTGCCCGAGGCTGGCAACCTGCGCCTCGACGATGGCGGTCGCGCCGTTGCCAAGGCTGACGATAGCGATGACCGCGCCGACGCCCATGATGATGCCAAGCGCAGTGAGAACAGAGCGGAGCTTGTTGCGGCGGAGCGCGCGAAAGGCGACGACGAGGATGCTAGAGAAGCGCATGGTCAGATGGATTCAAGATTGGCCACGAAAACACGACACCGCAGAGCTGGACGGCCTGCGAGTAACCGGAGGAAGTAGATGGCTTGCGCATGCGTTTGTCGCGACGATTGGGCGGCGATAATTGCGCTTCAGGCCGGTGCGCCTGTCAGTTTCGCGGCGGCCTCGGCGTGCTGGAGTTTCGCTAGCTCCTCGGCAGCGACCAGGCGGTTCGCCACCATCTCGTCGCGCACGATACGGCCATCGCGTAGGATGAGGTTACGCTTGCAGTAGTGGGCGATGTCGAGCTCGTGCGTAACCATGACGATGGTGATGCCGGCATCGTTGAGCTTTTGGAACACCCCCATGACCTCGACCGAGGTTTTGCTGTCGAGGTTGCCGGTTGGCTCATCAGCGAGGAGTATCTGTGGCTCGTTAACGAGGGCGCGGGCGATGGCGACACGCTGCTGCTGGCCACCAGAGAGCTGGTTGGGGAAATGGTCGTGGCGCGCGGCAAGGCCGACAATGTCGAGGCAGTGCAGCGCACGCGCGTGCAGCTCGCGCGGGGCCAGTGGCCGGCGGGCGTAAAGCATCGGCAGCTCGACGTTCTCCAGCGCGGTGGTGCGCGAGAGGAGGTTGAAGCCTTGGAACACAAAGCCGAGTTTCTGGTTGCGGAGGTCGGCCAGCGCGTCGCGGCCGAGGGCGGCGACGTCTACCCCGTCGAGCAAGTAACGGCCGCTGGTCGGCCGGTCGAGACAGCCGAGCGTGTTCATCAACGTGGACTTGCCGGAACCACTCGCGCCCATCAGCGCGAGAAACTCGCCGCGATGAATTTCCAGCGAGACGCCGCGCACCGCATGCACCGGTACCTCGCCGGAGCTGTAAATTTTGTGCAAATCCTCGATTTTGACGACGGCGGACGACATGGCGGTGGGGCGCGGTAGGTTGGATTAAGCTTGGCGTGGCTCAGCCGCCGCCACGGCCGCCGCCACCACCACCACCACCGCCACCCAAGCCGCCGCCGCCGCGACCTTGGAACGGGTTGCCGCCGCTTGGCTGGGTGACGGCCGGGGCCGCGCCGGGGAGGTTGACGCTGCTGACAATGGTGTCCCCTTCGACGAGGCCCTCAACGACCTCGGTGTTTACGCCGTCAGTGATGCCGAGTCGGACGTTGACCGGCTCGACGCGGGGCTTCTCCGCCGTGCCAATAGATTTATAAACGGTGCGCGTGGTGAGCACGGTGCCGTCGCCGCCGGCAGTTGTGACACCGCCGCCCCGGCCTCCTCTGCCTCCACCGCCACGGCCGCCGGGGCCGCGTCCGCCAGCGCCACCGCGCGGGTCGGGTGTCGGAGTGGGGTTCTCACCGCGGGCGGGAGCCACCGCCGCGCCATTGGCCGTGCCGGCGGTGTTGGTTCCGGCCGGGGCAGCTACACTGCGAGCCAGATTCGATCCGGCAACCGGCGGCAGCAACATCTCGGGGATGCGCACGCGCAACGCAGCGTTGGCCAAGCGCAGCACACTTTCACGGCGGGCCGTGATGATGGAGACATTGGCTGTCATGCCGGGCTTGAGTGGCCGCGCTGGATCGGAGTTATCTACCTCGATGATGGCACCGTAGGTGACGACATTGGACTGCGTAAC
>CAIQKQ010000296.1 GCA_903872425.1 uncultured Opitutia bacterium
CGGCCACGGGCAGCGCGCCGGCACCCTACGACGATGCGGTGCAGCAGTTGAAATCGCAGCAACAAAACACGCAGGGCCGCGCTGCCATGGCGGTGGGCTATTCGGTGGAGATCAACCCAGACCGCGCCGCGCAAAACAAAACGCTGGCCAAACGCTACAACACCGCCCCGACGGTGGTCGAGCAATATCCTGAAGAGTTTCGCCAACGCGCCTTGATGGAAGACGCCCGCGCGGCCATGGCCAACGCACCGCGCTTGACCGAACACATCGCCGCCAACCCGGCCAATGCGCAGATCATTCACGACGACGTCGGCAACGCGGCGGCGATCGAGCGCAGTCTGAGCGAGAAGATTCTCTGGTCACCGTGGAAGGCGATACAGGCGACGGCGGCCGGCCTGTTACCGGGTTTGTCGGGTTCCGTGTATGGCGTGCTGGCCGCCCCTTTTGAGCTGGCCTCGCAGTATGTTGGGCAGCCGCTGGTCCGTGGTCGCATCTTGCCCGAGGACATTTTTGGGAAAGTCGGCGGTGCGTTTCGCGAGTTAAGTTCAGCGGCTACGCGATACGCGACGCGGGTCGCCGATGTGGCGCCGGATGCCGGCAACGTCGAGCGCGGCGTCGCCTCGGGTTTTCAGTCCCTTGGGCAAAACATTCCGATGCTGGGCGCGGCACTGTTGAGCGGCAATGTGCCCGCTGCGGTCGGCGCCATGTCGGCCATGACGGGTGGGGCCAGCTACACCAAAGGCCGGGAGGCGGGTTTGTCGCCCAGTGGCGCGGCGAGCTACGGCGCGAGCGACGCCGCGATTGAATACCTCACCGAAATCATGCCCGCCACCAAGCTGATCGGCGAATTGAAAGCCGGCGCGCCCTTCATTAAAGCCTTCATGCACAACCAGGTCGGCGAGCAGCTGGGTGAACAGGCGGCCACCGTATTGCAAGACTTTAACGAGTGGGCAACGCTGCACCCCGAGAAACCCTTTGCCGATTACATTGCAGCCCGCCCGGATGCAGCAATACAAACCGCGATCGCCACCGTGATCGGCTCGGGTGGTCAGGTCGCGCTACTCGCCGCGCTCAAGAAAAACGCCGAAAGCTATCAAGCGCAGGCCACCGCCGGCGAGCAGGAGTTTCGCCAGCTGACCACCGTCGGCCAACTCTCAACCCTCTCCAAGTGGCGCACGCGGGACCCCGAGGGGTTTAAGTCCTTTGTTGAAAACGTCACCGAAGACGGGCACCTGGAGAACGTCTACATCGAGGGCCGCGCCTTTGCGCAGGCCTTGGAAAAGGCGGGCGTGTCGGCCGAAGAGGTCAAGAGTCTGATGCCAGAAGTCGAACGGCAAATGATTGAGGCCGAGGAAACCGACGGGTATCTGCGCATTGCGATGTCCGACTACGCCACGCACATTGCCGGCGGCAAGCTCGACGAGGCGTTGTTGCCGCATCTGAAAACCGACCCCAACGGCAAGACCTACGCCGAGGCGCAGGACTACTACCAAAAGCAAGCCGACCAGATGGCCGAGCTGGCGATGAAGGTCACCGAGGACAAAGCCGAGGTCGAGGCCTTCAAGAAATCGCAGCAGACGGTGCAGAAGACGATCGCCGAGCAGCTCGATGCGGTTGGCCGCTTTGCGCCTGAGAAAAACAAAATCGACGCCACGATCATGACGGCCATGCTCTCGCGCATCGCCGTTGAAGAAAAGATTACCCCCGAGCAAGCGTTTGAGAAATACGGCGCGCAGTTTGTGGGGGATACGCAGCAGGGCACGGGTTCGTTCCGTCAAGGTTATGGAAAAGTGCCCGACGCGCTAATGGGCTTTCGGCGCAACGGTCCGCAAAAGGGTTGGGACGAACAAAACTACAAGCACATTCAGTATGTGCGCGTGACATTCCCTGACGGGCAGACTTTTGTAGATGCGCAAAAAGGCCTTAACGGCCCGCACGCAATGGAGCGCGCCCGACGAAATTGGGAAACGGCAACGATCGAAGCGCTAACGCCAGAAGAAGCAGCGCTGGCCGATCCCGGGATCGTTGATGATGTTGCGACGACAAAGAGCAACGCGAATGCCTTTGAGCAAGCCGCGA
>CAIQKQ010000297.1 GCA_903872425.1 uncultured Opitutia bacterium
ATCCTCAGCGGCGTCCGCGCCGCCGCTGATCCTCGTCTCCGGCCTCCCCCGCTCCGGCACCTCGCTGATGATGCAGATGCTCGCGCGCGGCGGTGTCCCGCCGATGACCGATGGCCACCGCGCCGCCGACAGCCACAACCCCGAGGGCTACTTCGAGTGGGACGAAATCAAAAACCTCCCGCGCGACCCCGCGCTCATCCAACGCGCCGCCGGCCACGCCCTGAAAGTCGTCTCCCCGCTCCTGCCCCACCTGCCCGCGTCGCACCGTTACAAGATCATCTTCATGCTCCGCCCGCCCGCCGAGGTCGCCCGCTCGCAGCACAAGATGCGCGAGAACCTCTCTGCCGCCGCCCCCGTGCCCCGCCCTGAGCCTGGCTCCGCTGAGCTTGGCCGAAGCGTCGAACGGGCCGACGCCAACGCCATGCGGCCCCTCCTCGCCCAGCACGCCGACGCCATGCTCGCCGCCCTCCGCGCCGCGCCCAATGTCGAGCTGCTCACCATGGACTACCCCGCCCTCATCGCCGAACCCGCCGTCGGCTGCGCGCGCGTCGCCGCCTTCCTCGGCGCAGAGCTGCTCCCCACCGCCGCCGCCATGCCCGCCGCCGTCCGCCCCGAACTCCACCATGAGAAGGAGGCCCGCCCATGATCCCTTCCTCTTCCGGCCCTCAGTCCTTCAGTTCTTCAGCCTTCAGTCCTTCCCCCATCGTCCGCCCGCCCTGGCCCGACGAGCTGGCCCGTCTCGCCGACGCGTTTCCCGGCCTTAAAAAAACGACCCCGCTGCACCTCCGCGTGCTCGTCGTGCCCGCCACCATCACCTCGCCGGAGCGCCTTGTCGGACTCCTCGCCCTCGCCGAGCATGCATCGGGTGCGACCGAGGCCGCGCTGTTCCTCCGCCTCCGCCCTCGCTTCGCCGACACCCCGGCCGCCGACGCCCTGCTGGCCGAAACCATCGCCCTCGCCCGCAGCCTTGGCGCCCGCACGCTCATCACCGACCGGCCCGCCGGCCCCGACCCGCGTGAGCCGGCCCTACGCCGCGCGGGCTTCACCGCCACCGACGACGGCAAATCTTGGCGAATCGGGCTGGGCTGAACCGCGTTCAGGCAGGAGCCATGCCGGCAAAAAACGGTCGTGGCTCAGTTTGCCGTTTGCCGCTGTAGGTCGGGCTTTATGCCCGACAAGTCGGGGATAATACCAACGTCGGTTGAGATTCAGACTGTCGGGTGATCTGAGAAGGTAGGGCGCGACCGCTGGGCGCACCGTTTCCTTCACGCTGGCAATCGCGGCGGGCCCAGCGGTCCCGCCCTACCGGCGCTTCCGCGCCAAATGCCGGGCGGACACGAATCGGTGCGCGGTGTCTCCCCTGCCGCCGAACTCCGTTCCGTCCTCTCGCGTCGGCCAAAATCAGACTTGCGCGCCGGTCTGGCCCGGCCCTTGCTACCTGCCGTTTCCAGCCCATCTCACTCCTCCATGAAAACCGTTGCCCCCGCCTCCCGCCTCTCGCGTCTCGCCCACGCCGCCATCCCGGCCGCGCCGCTCGCCCTCGTCGCGCTGCCCTCGGCCCACGCCGCCATCATCTACACCAATCCCGCCGACCTGACTGTCAGCGGCGACAACCTTATTTTCATTGATATGGGGACCAATGGCGCGGGCGGCTCCAGCAACACCAGCTATCTGGGAGGGACCTCATCTTTCCGCCTGAGTCCTTACGTCGGACATTATCCTTACATCGCAAGGGGTAGTGGCGGCAGCGGCAGGATCTTTGAGACTGACGGCTATGCCCGCAAATTCGCCCCGAGAGAGTTCATCAGCGGCTCGACGTTCGCCAACTTCAGCTACCTGAATTTTGCGGGCAACAACAACGACAACTGGGCGGGGGGCACGACCGGCTACCTCGGGGTGCAGTTCAATGGCGGCAGCGGCACGGTCAACGGCTGGATCAATGTCACCTTCCAGAGCAACGGATCGCTCACCGTGCACGATTTCGCCTACGAGTCCTCCGGCGCGGGCATCGCGGCCGGGGCGACCGCGAGCATCCCCGAGCCGTCCACCTACGCCGCGCTGGCCGGCCTGCTCGTCGGCTGCGCCGCGCTCTACGCGAAACGCCGCCGCGCCCAGCTCGCCGCCTGAAGGTAGGGCGGGGCCGCTGGCCCCGCCGTATGGACGCCATTCTGTGGCGTTCGCCAGACGGCTCGGAAAGCCGTCCCTACCCCATGTTTCCCAAGCCGCCGTCACCCGACGGCGGCTTCTGTTTTGTCCGCCCCGGCCGCATGGCCCGGCGCTCCGGCAGCCGCGCGCTCTGCGAAGGCGTGCAGCTCGCCCGCCCGCTGGGGTGAGCAATAATTTTGAGCCAGGCACAAAAATCCTTGCCCGGCGGCACACGGTCTGCTAGGTGTTTGGGTAATCCATTTCAACCATTCACGAATGAAAATCATCCCTCCCGCCTCCCGCCTCTCACGCCTAGCCCGCGCGGCTCTTCCCGTCGCCCCGCTCGCCCTCGCCGCCATTCCCTCGGCCCGCGCCGCGATTATTTACACCAGCGTCGAGCTCACCCTGTCGGCCAGCGACAACAAATTTATCTATGTTGACATGGGGACCGGCGGAGCGCCCGGCGCGGCCGCGTTCGGCAATCCCGGCACGCCTTCCGTCGCCAGCCCGTCCTTTTACCTGTTTTTCCGCTACAACTCCAACAATCCGGAATGGGTCTCCAACAACAACTCGGTCTTCGACGGAAACAACGAGATCAGCCATACGAACCAAGGCAACACCGTCAGCCTGCTGGCTATGGGCACGGTCATTGACGGCAACAACAGCAGCCTGAATCTCGGGGGCAACTACGCCAACATCCACGGGCTGGGCACGGCCAACACCCTTTGGTTTCCGGGAACCACCGGCTTCGTCGGCCTGAGGTTCGACACCAACACCAGCCCCCTCTTTGGCTGGGCGCAGCTTTCCTACAACGCCGACCAGACCCTCACCCTGCACGATTTCGCCTACGAGTCCTCCGGCGGAGCTATCACTATTATCCCAGAACCTTCGACTTTCGCCGCGCTGGCCGGCCTGCTCGCCGGCTCCGCCGCGCTCTACCGCCGCCGCCAGCCGAAAAAGGCCGCCTGAGTTTCGCCACCTACTGACTTCACAGGCTGCCCATTAATAATGACAACTCTCCACTCAATACGTCTCCGCCGCGCAGTTCTGCCCCCCCCTTCCGCTGGCGCTTGCAGCCGTTCCATCCGCCAGCGCTGCCATTATTTTTACTGATCCTTCAGACCTGACCATCTCAGCCGGTTCCTCGATCTTCATTGATATGGGCACGGCCGGCGGCACCGGAGCGATCAGCACCAGCAGCGGACTTTCAGGCAAGGACTTTGAGCTGACTTTCGCCTACAGCATTTCCACCATCCCCAAGCTGTTTCTGATTTCCGCTGGCAGTGAGGTGGCTCGTCTCAGCGGCACATATGCGCGCAATTTTTCGCTGGGCGCGA
>CAIQKQ010000298.1 GCA_903872425.1 uncultured Opitutia bacterium
CTCTCAGGAAAACAAACGCGAATGATACCGACCCCATGCCCCCCCGGCCAGACTTTGGGTTCAGTCGACAATGAAGTGTGCTTAATCCGTCCCTGGCGACTGCGGCACGCGTGTAAACAGAGGTAAATACCCTATGCAACTCACTTTTTTAGGCGCAGCGGGCATGGTCACCGGGTCGCGCCATTTGCTGGAGACCGGCCGGACGCGAGTCTTGTTGGATTGTGGTCTGCATCAGGGGGGTCGTGACGCCGCTGCATTGAATCGCGCGCCTCTGGGGTTTGATCCCCGCCGTTTAGATGCGGTCGTCCTGTCACACGCCCACATCGACCACAGCGGACTGCTGCCACGGTTGTGGCGCGAGGGTTACCGGGGACCCGTCTACGCGACCGCCGCGACCGCGGAATTGACGGCACTTTTGCTCAAAGACAGCGCGCACTTGCAACAGGCCGACTACGAGCGCCATCAGCGCCGCGGCCGCCACGCAGAGCCCCCGCTGTACGGATTTGAGGACGTTGAATCCTTATTGTCTCTTTTTCGGCCCATACCGTTCGGCAGTTGGCACGCCGTCGCCCCGGATACGCGGGTCAGGCTGCACGAGGCCGGCCACATTCTCGGTGCGGCCATCGTTGAGCTATCCCTCACGACGTCTGGCCATCCCAAAACGGTGGTGTTCAGCGGTGATCTGGGGCAGCCGGGCCGGCCGATTCTCGGGGACGCACAGAAGCTTGCCGATGCGGATGTCTTGCTACTGGAATCCACCTACGGCGACCGAGCCCACAAATCCCAAGCCGCGACGGTCGATGAACTGGTGGCCGTCGTGACCCGGACCCTGCGGTCGAAGCATGGCAACGTGCTGGTGCCGTCTTTTGCGGTGGGGCGCACGCAGGAGCTGCTGTACTGGTTTGAACGCCTGGCCTATGAAGGGCGGTTACCACCGTTGGACATTTTTGTGGATTCGCCGTTGGCTACGGAAGTGACCGAACTGACTCAACGGCATCAGGAACTCTACGACGCCGATGCCCGTGAGCTGTATCGAGCAATCCGTGAACACGGCAGTCGTTGCCAAGTCCGATTTACCCGCTCGGTTGGCGAATCCATGGCGCTGAACAACATTTCCGGTGGCGCCATCGTGATTGCGTCGAGCGGCATGTGTGAAGGCGGTCGAATTCGTCATCACTTGCGCCACCACTTGCCGAATCCCCACACAACGGTGGTCTTTACGGGCTTCCAAGCACAGGGGACGCTGGGCCGGCAGCTAGTTGAGCGCGCCGAGTCGGTCACCCTCGATGGCAATCGTGTGCAGGTGCGGGCTGAGATCGTCACGCTGGGTGGCTTTTCGGCGCATGCCGATCAGCCCGCGCTCGTCGATTGGTTGCGCGGATTTCAGCGTTGGCCGGCGGTGTGGCTGGTGCACGGGGAGCCCGCGGCTTCCACGGCGCTGTCGCAACGGATCCAGGCGGATTTGGGGCACTCTGTTGCCGGTATTGCCAACCTGGGACAGTGCATAGCGTTCTAAAATCAGGATCCTACGGACCTTGAAATCAGCGCGCCGACCCACCATTCAGACACCCATCTGAGTTGCCAAAAACGCTATGGAATATCGCGACTATTACAAGGTGCTCGACGTCTCCCGAAGCGCTTCAGGGGACGAGATTAAGCGCGCCTATCGAAAGCTGGCGCGAAAATACCATCCTGACGTTTCCAAGGAAAAGAACGCGGAGGCGCAATTCAAGGAAGTTCAGGAGGCCTACGAGGTCCTGAAGGATCCGGAGAAGCGCGCCGCCTACGACCAGTTGGGGAGTCAGTACGGGCGTGGCCAACAATTTCAGCCGCCACCCGGTTGGCAACATGGCGCGTTCCGCCACGCTGATCCCGGGGGCGAGGCTGGATTTAGCGACTTCTTTTCCAGTCTGTTTGGCGAGGCGAGCCCGTTTACGCGGCCGGGCCAGGGCGGTGGTCGGCGTGCCACACGCGGTGAGGATGTCCGCGCGCAGTTGGAATTAACCCTCGAGGAGGCCTATGCCGGCGTGAGTCGTGAGGTGCGGTTGCGCGGCGCGGACGGCGCTGAGCGAACGCTGCGCGTCACGGTGCCGGCCGGTGTAACCGCGGGTCAAGTGATCCGTTTGGCAGGCCAAGGGAGTCCCGGTGCAGCCGGGCCGGGGTCTTTGCTGTTGGAAGTCGCAATCGCGCCGCATCGCTATTTCAAGTTGGACGGTCGTGATGTGTTGCTGGAACTGCCTGTCGCGC
>CAIQKQ010000299.1 GCA_903872425.1 uncultured Opitutia bacterium
CAAATGAGGTCAATTGTGGGCGCCGGCAGTTCGCAAACGATTCCGGCCTGATGCGATTTCGCACCAGCGAGCCTCCGCCGTGAATCGAGGCATCAGCCAGTTTGCGCTCGGCACTTCGGATCCGGCTCACATATTAACACCACTAACGTTCGCTGTTTAATCCTGTCGCCCCGACCATTTCAAAATAGAATCCGAACTTCGGATCGTTTAACGACCGAGATGATATCTTGGGAGCTAAACATGTTACGGAACCCGCGCGTTAAACGCTTCGGACGTTTGTTTCGGATTTTCCCATTAGAAATCCACGCCGTCGGCAGATTATTCGGCGTTTCTCACATTGGAGTTCTCCAGAAAGGGAAATCGTATGGGGGTTTTCCGTCTGATAGGGCCACTGATACCACCACCGGCCTACGAACGAAGTCAGGAAGAACGGGAGTCGACGAAAAGACTGAAATTTTTCTGTTACCCATTTTGGCCGAAGCCGCGTCTAAAGGTGATGGCAGCGCGCAAGTGAGAAGTGCGTGATCGTCGCACCGAGTTGACAAACCAAGGCTAGAGTCCAGCATAGGACTTCACAAGATACCATTTGAGACAATGAAAACACCCTCCATTATCAAGGCAGCGACCTCCACGTCGGCAGCGATTGAGCGAATCGCCCAAGGGCTGGAGTGGGCCGATGCGGAGTTTGTGGCCAAGAAGCTAGGAATTCCGCTCGACCGTTTTGCCGTCCTGGTCGGTGTGCCGCGCTCAACCTTTTTTCGCCGGCAGAACGAGGGACGGTTCACCGAGGCGGAATCCGAGCACATCATGCGGTTCGCGCGGCTGTGGCAGGTCGCCTGCGAGGTCTTCCCGAACGAAGCCGGCGCGCAATCGTGGTTGAACCGCGCCCAGGTTGGTTTGGACGGCAATGTGCCACTCGACTACGCGAAATCCGAACTCGGCTCGCGGGTGGTTGAGGACCTGATGATGCGGATCCATCACGGCATTCTGACCTAGGTATCATGCGGCTTTGGCGCATAGAAAAGTCCATCTTCGCCAAGGAGGTTCGCTCCGGAAACGGAGCACGAATCTATGGTGGACGCTGGAACAGCCCGGGGCGTCCGGCGGTCTACTGCGCCGGCTCTCTCTCGCTGGCGATGCTCGAGGTGCTGGCCCATGTCAGCACAGAGGAAGACGCCGGCGAGAAACGCGTGTTCTTCACCGTCGATATCGACGACAAGTTGATAGAAGAGATTGCCACGACCGATCTGCCGCGAAACTGGCGGTCGGCGCTGAACGCGGGCCCATGCCGACGCCAGGGCGACGCCTGGTTGGGCTGCGGGAATTCGGTGGCGTTGAGAGTCCCGAGTGCGCTGGTGGCTGGAGAATTCAACTGCATCCTGAACCCGGCGCATCCGCACTACCGAAAGGCAGCGATTTGGTCCGCGGGAAAGTCGCTGCGTATTGACTCGCGACTGTTCCAAGGTCTCGGGAAGGCCGAGTGACACCCGGGGCGGTCTTGGCTGCCGGTCCGGATGAGGGTCCTACTGCTGGAAACCATGCGTCGCGATACATCCGCGAAGCGTCCGCGGTGCAAATGAGGTTAATTGTGGGTGCCGACAGTTCGCAAACGATTCCGGCCCGATGCGATTTCACACCAGCGAGCCTCCGCCGCGAATCGAGGCATCAGCCAGTTTCCGCTCGGCAGTTAGGATCCGGCTCACATATTAACACCGCTCACGTTCGCTGTTTAATCCGCCCGCCCCGACCACTTTTAATCCCAATCGAAGCTCGCGAGCTCGATTCCATCGCAACGGACCGCGTGGTCTGGACAGCAAAACGCCGGGCTAACGGCATCGCCATTAAAGCCCGGCGCTCAGAGGGAAAAAGGCTTATTTGCCGGGCAACTTGATCTGCACGCCACCCGCGGCGGGGGCTGCGTCTTGTGGCGCGGCGGCCGCTGGAGCGACGGGCAGGCTGGCGCGGAGGGTCATGGCGCGTTGCGTCCAAGGGCTGGATGGATCGATCTGCGCGACTTGTTCAGAGTATTTTTTCACGTCGTCGGCTCGGCCGGCTTCGGCGGCGAGGCTGGCGAGGTGATAGGAGGCTTCGGCGCGGATGCCTTTGAGCTGGGCGGCGTCGCCGGCGAGGGATTTCAACGCGGTTTCACCCTCGGCGGTTTTGCCGGCGGCGAGCTTGGCCATCGCGAGGCCGAGTTGGGCGCGGGCGAAGAGCGGACCGGTCTTGAGTTTGGCGGCAACCATTTCGTAGCCGGTGACGGCTTCGGCGGCTTTGCCGGCGGTGTAGGCGTCGTCGGTCAGACGCAGTTGGGCAAGGGTGCCTAAGATGTGATCGGCGTGGCTGGAGGCGAAGGACTTGAGTTTTTCCGGAGTGGTGGCGGCGGCGTAGTCTTTTTGGACTTCGGCTTCTTTTTGCGCGGCGAGGTAATCCCAGCCGCCTTTGGCGACGATGCCGACGAGCACCAGTACACACAGTACGATGACGGCGGTGCCGTTTTTCTTCCAGAAGGCGTGCAGTTTTTCTTCGAAGGAGGGCGCGATGTAGGTCGCATCCACCGCGACGAGGTTGCGGTCATCACCGGAAGGAGTGGGCTGGGCAGGGCTGGCGGGGGTGGTCATGGCGCGTGTGTTGGTATCGTGTAAACTGGGGACAAGAGCAAATGCCTCCGGCGGTGTAAATGCAGGAAATCACCCGGCTCAATCCCCGCGGGTCTCGGGTTTAGGCGGTTTATTTATGCGGCCTAGGGTACGAGCAGGACTTTGCCGGTCGTGCCGCGGCTCTCGAGCGCGCGGTGCGCCTCGGCGGCGGCGGTGAGCTTAAACGTCGCCCCGATCCGCACCTGCAACGTGCCCGCCAGCACGGCCCCAAACAAATCGTCGGTGCGGGCGCGGAGCTCGGCGGTGGTTTGCGTATAATGCACGAGCGTGGGCCGCGTGAAAAACAATGAACCTTTTTGCGCCAAGAGTAACGGCGCGAAGGGCGGCACCGCTCCGCTGGCGTTGCCGAAGGAGACCATCATCCCGCGTGGCCGCAGGCTGTCGATACTGCCGGTAAACGTGTCTTTGCCGACCGCGTCGTAGACGACGTCTACCCCGCGACCATTCGTGAAATTGCGCGCGGCGGTCGTGAAATTATCGCGCGTGTAAATAACGACTTCATCGGCGCCGGCCGCGCGGGCGAGGGCCACTTTTTCCTCGGTGCCGACGGTCGCGATCACGCGGGCGCCGCGGCGCTTGGCCAGTTGCACGAGCAGCAAACCGACGCCGCCTGCGGCCGCGTGGATCAGCGCAGTATCGCCGGGTTTCAGCGCAAAGGTATCGGTGACCAGGTAGTGTGCCGTCAGGCCTTGCAGCATGAGCGCGGCTGCGGTGGACGTCGTCACGCCAGCGGGGATTTTCACAACCTGAGTGGCCGGCGCGAGCGCTTCGGCCGCGTAGCCGCCGCTGGCTTTGGCGGTGGCGACGCGATCGCCCAAGGAAAATTCCGTCACGCCCGCGCCGACGGCCGACACGATGCCGGCGATCTCCGCGCCTAATGTGAAGGGCAACGGCACTGCGTAAAGTCCGCTGCGTTGGTACGTGTCGATGAAGTTGAGGCCGGCGGCCTCGACTAGGATGCGCACCTCGCCGGCAGCGGGCGCGGGCACCGCAATGTCATCGACTCGGAGCGTTTCTGGTCCGCCGGTGGCGTGAATGCGGATCGCGAGCATGACGGAATTAAAAAAATCTCAGTCGAAGACGACGGTTTTGTGACCGTAGACTAAGACCCGGTTTTCTAGGTGCCAACGGACAGCTTGGGCGAGCACGGACTTTTCGAGATCGCGGCCCTTGCGAATCAAGTCCTCCACGTCGTGGCGATGGGTTACGCGGGCGACGTCTTGCTGGATGATTGGGCCGTCATCGAGAATGGCGGTCGCATAGTGCGCGGTGGCGCCGATGAGTTTCACGCCGCGCGCGGCGGCTTGATGGTAGGGCTTACCGCCGGCGAAGGCAGGAAGAAAAGAGTGG
>CAIQKQ010000300.1 GCA_903872425.1 uncultured Opitutia bacterium
AAATGACACAATAATTCGAAACGGAGCTTTTAACACGGAGCATCCGGAACAAACCATAGGGCAATTCAATTCAGTAGCCTGTAAGCCACGGAAATTCAGTCGGCAGGGTTCGTGGTCACGGAATTTAATCGGGGCGGCTCATTCTAGACCATTTGAAATATTTTTGCGTATCGTCGTGTGAATGTGACCAATAATTTCAGATTGCAGATGAGAGCTGTTGCCAGAGGGCAGCAGGGACTTCCTCGGGGCGACTGCGGGGGCTGAGACCTTCGGTGGCGAGCAAAGCGAACCAGGCGCGGCCGTCGTCGGGCAGGCGGCCGCGTAGGAGCGAACCGAGTTGCTTGCGGCGTTGCTGAAAGCACGCGCGCATAAGCGCTTTAGTGACCGGTGCGAAAACAAACGGCGCGGGCCGGCGCACAAGGTGGAGGAGGTGAGAGTCGACGTCGGGGCGAGGGAAGAAGCACGCGGCGGCGACGGTATGGCCGGGCGCGATATCGTAAGCAGACTGGAGGGCAATGGAGATGGCGCTGAACTGCTTGGTACCCGGCGTGGCGGCGTAGCGTTGTGCGGCCTCAAGCTGGAGCATGAGCACCAGCCGCGCGGGCAGTGGACCGGTAAGCACAGCGTCAAGCCAGGGGGTCGAGATGGCGTAGGGGAGGTTGGCGACGATTTTAAATTCACGTGCCGACTCGCCCGTCAAACCCGCCAGCGGCAGCTCGACCGCATCTCCCTCGATAAGATGAAAGGTTGTGGGAAAACGCGGCGCGAGTGTCTCGGCCAGATAGCCGTATAGCGTGCGGTCTTTTTCAACGGACCATACGATCGCTCCTGTTTCCAACAAAGCGGTGGTGAGCGTGCCGAGGCCAGGGCCGATTTCGACGACAGTGTCGCCGGAGGCGATCTGAGCGAGTTCGAGCGACTTGCGGACAATGTTACCGTCCACGAGAAAGTTTTGCCCGAGAAAGCGTTTCGGCGTGTGGCCGAGTGAGGCGAGTAGGTCGCGCGTAGCGGAAGGTGAAAGAGGCATAGCCTAGTTGTCTGCCGCGTCTTCCAAGTGAAACTTGTGCAGGGCGCGGTGAATCACGGGAGCGAGGATGACGCCGGTGGTGGCGAGGAGCATGATGCCGCAGTAAATCGCATAGCAGCCGGCAAAGAGCTTGGCCGCATCGCTGTGTAACGGCGATACCGGTCCCATGCCGGATAGGATCATCGCGGCGTCGACGAACGCATCAAGCCAGGCGAGTCCGTTCAAATAATGATAGCCGAGCATTCCAATACTGAGAGAAAACGTGATTAACACGGCGCCCGCCGCGACACTCCAACCGAGCCGGCGGATAAACTCACGCCGGGGCAGCAGCCGGTGCTTGCGATGCTCAAACATGGCGGAAATCAACGATAAGCGCGGCAGGATCGGCGGCTTTCATCAGCGCCTCGCCCACGAGCACGGCGTGTGCGCCAGCGGCGCGCGTGCGGACGGCATCGGCGGCGGTAAAAATTCCGCTTTCGCTCACAGCGGTCACGTCGCGGGGGAACTGCGGGATGAGTCGCTCGCTCAGGCTGAGATCAGTCTTGAAAATGGCGAGGTCACGGTTGTTGACGCCAATAATTTTTGCCCCGTGAGTGAGGGCCCGCGTCAGCTCGGCTTCGTGATGAATCTCGAAGAGCGCGTCTAGCCCAGCAGAGTGGGCGGCCGCGTGGAGCGCCTTAATCTCATCGTCGGCCAGTGCACGCACGATGATGAGGATGGCGCTCGCACCGGCCTGGCGGGCTTGGAGCACTTGGATAGGATGAACGAAAAAATCTTTGCGGATGCACGGTCTCGACGGCGATGTGCTGAGGAAATGCGCTGTCACACCGCGCAAGTCGTCGAGGGTACCACCGAAAAATTTCTCGTCGGTGAGCACTGAGAGCGCGTCAGCTCCGGCAGCTTGATAACGTTTGGCCTGCTCAATGGCGGACGCACCGGCCTTGATGTCCCCGGCCGAAGGTGAGCGGCGCTTGATCTCGGCGATGACCGCGAGACGGCCGTCGGCGCGCCGCAGCGCGGCCGCGAAGGACGGCACGGGAGGTTGGCTCGCGTTAATTGCGGCCAGCTCGCTATCGGCGACAGGGCGGATGAGCGGCGCGATCTCGCGCCGCTTCCAAGCCATGATCTCGGTGAGCTTGTCGGACATGGGGCAATGGCCGCAAAAAGGCGCCAGGGGCGCAAGAAGCAATCAGCCTGTCATTCCCGCGGTGTTTTTCTTTTGCGCTTTCCGCGCCTTCTTGCGGCCATTGCCTCATGAGTGCCCTCGAAGACCTTCGCCACACTATCGCGCGTTTGCGCGGCCCCGGCGGCTGCCCGTGGGACCAAGAGCAGACGCACGCCAGCCTAGTGCGCTGTCTCATAGATGAGACGAGCGAACTGATTGACACGATAGACCGGCTCGACCTGCCACACATGCGCGAGGAACTGGGCGACGTGCTCATTCAAGTCGTGTTTCACGCGCAGCTCGCCGCCGAGGCAGGGCAGTTCAACTTCGACGACGTAGCACGCGAGGTGAACGAAAAGCTCATCCGTCGGCACCCGCATGTCTTCGGCTCAGACAAGCTGCAAACCTCTGCGCAGGTACTGGTGAAATGGGAGGAGATCAAGGCGCAGGAGAAAAAATCCGCGGCAGCCAACGGCGCGGCGACAGCTAGCGAGAAAATTTTCAAGGACCTACCGCCGCGCCTGCCCGCGTTGATGTTCGCCGAGGCGGTCTGGAAACAGATTGAGAAGAAAAATCTTCCTGTTGGCGAAGACGTGGACGCGGCCCGCGTGAACACACTTGGTGAAGAACTGAACGACGCCAAGTTGGGCAAACAGTTGTTCGAGTTGGCGGCGGCGGCGCGGGCGAAGGGGCTTGATCCAGAGGGGGCGTTACGGCAGCACGTGACGGGCGTGATGCGGTCAGTCGAGCAGCGGGCAGCAGCAAACAGGGGGTAATGACTCCCCGCCACCATCAGGACCATCACCATGACCGAGGAACTGACTCCGCCGCCGGAAGTCGTCGCCGAGTGGTTAACTCCGTTTCTTAACTTCCTCGGCAACGAGCGGCGCTACTCCGGCTACACGCTGCGGAACTACCGGCAGGCGTTTGAGGATTTCTGGCGTTGGTTGGGCACGGCAGCGCCCGGCATGACCCTGTCCGCGCTGAGCCCGCGCGACGCGCGCGACTTCGTCATTGAGGCACAGCGGCGTTTCGGGCGGCGTACGCTGCACAACCACGTCTCGGCGCTGCGTGCATTCTA
Organism: uncultured Opitutia bacterium; assembly: GCA_903872425.1. Lineage (GTDB taxonomy): Bacteria > Verrucomicrobiota > Verrucomicrobiia > Opitutales > Opitutaceae > CAIYUN01. The sequence continues at coordinate 3,274 of CAIQKQ010000300.1, forward strand.
CCGTTTCTGGCAAAAGCACGAACGCGTGACGAGCAATCCGTTTGCCGGCGTGCCACTCCCCAAGCTAGAGAAACGCCTACCGCAATTCCTTACCGAAACGCAGATGCGCGTCTTGCTTGCTGCGCCGCTACGGTTGCTGGAAAACGGTGGCTGCGACGCCTTCACCGCGTGGCGCGATCGGCTTGTGATGGAGCTGCTTTATGGCGGCGGGCTACGCGTGAGCGAACTGGTCGGGTTGAATTATGCACAGCTTGATCTGGAAAGTGGAGTCGCGCGCGTGCTCGGTAAGGGTCGCAAGGAGCGTCTCTGCCCACTTGGACGGGTGGCGACGGCGGTGCTGGGCAAGTGGCGTGTGGAGTTTGCCCGCGACACCTCGCCCACTGCCCCGGTCGTCGTCACTGTGAAACACGACCGCATGCCGGTGCGTTCCGTGCAGCTAATGCTCAAGCGCCATCTCGCTCTCGCCGACCTGCCGCCAGATCTCACGCCGCATAAGCTGCGCCACAGCTACGCCACCCACCTGCTCAACGCCGGGGCCGACCTCCGCCTCGTGCAGGAGCTGCTCGGCCACGCGAGCCTGAACACGACGCAGATCTATACGCACGTTAGTACCGCACGGCTGAAGGAGATTTACAACCAAGCGCACCCGCGGGCGTGAGGTTTGTGGAATGATGTAGGGCGGGGTCAGCCGCCGCCCATGACCTCACGGCGACTCGAAATAATCCAAATCCTTCCCATGCGTCTCCTCCAGCCCGTGCAGAGCCCACAGCGCAATGGTAATGCACACTGCGCCGATGAGCGCCGCGCTGCCGAGTGTCGCGTTGGCCGGGATTGGGATACCCGGGGCCGCGCCCATTAGCCCAGCGAGCCAAGTCTTTCCCCAGGTGAACGCGAGTGTGATCGGCACCAATGCACCGCGCACGAAGTTCGGCACGGTCGTCGCCACGGTCGCACGGATGTTCGTACCAAACTGTTCCGCACCGACGGTAACAAACACCGCCCAGTAGCCCACGCCGAGACCAAGCGCAAAGATTAGACCGTAAAACACCGCCACGCTCTCACCGCGAACGAGCAGGTAAGCAGCGCTGGCCGCCAGCGTGAGCAACAGAAATGCACGTACGATTTTTTTTCGCGAGCCGAGCCGCTGGCTCAGCCAACCGCTCGCGAGGTCTCCCACCGTCAGACCCAAGTAAGCGAATGCCACCGCTCGCGCCGCCGTCTTCACCTCACCCTGCACGCCGAGCGCCTTGGCAAACTCCGGTGCGAGCGTTACCAGCACGCCGATCACGAACCAACTCGGCAGGCCAATGAGGATGCAGCGTAGATATTTTTGGAAACGTTTCCAGTTGGTGAACAGCGCGAGAAAATTTCCCCGCGTCACCGCCACTTCCCCCTTCATTTGCCGGAACATCCCGGACTCCGCCACACCCAGCCGCAGCGCCAAGAGCGCCAGCCCCAAACCGCCACCGATGAAAAACGCGGTGCGCCAGTTGACTAGGTCCGCCACGAGCCCACCGACCACCGCACCAAACACGCCTACCGTCGCCACGATGGTTGTCCCGTAGGCACGGCTCTCTTTTGGCAGCACCTCCGAGACGAGCGTGATGCTTCCGCCCAGCTCGCCCGCGAGGCCGACGCCCGCGATGAACCTCCACAACTCATAAGCCTCGATTGAGTGGACAAAGCCGTTGGCGATGTTGGCGACTGAATAGAGTAAGATGGAGCCGAACAATACCGTCACTCGCCCAATTCGGTCGCCTAGCACGCCGAAGATTACACCGCCCACGAGCATCCCAATCATCTGAAGATTAAGTAGAAGCAGCCCATTACTGGTGCGAGCCTCGTCCACGAAACCCAGTTCAGTGAGGCTCGGCACACGCACGAGGCTGAATAGGATCAGGTCATAAATATCCACGAAGTAGCCCAGCGCGCCGACGATTACGGCAGGTTGGAGCAGTTGGCGGAAGTTGAGGCCGTGAGAAACGGCGGGGGCAGAGCTGGCCATGCATACGACGCTTGCTCGGCTAAAATTTGGACACAAGTGCGTTTCGAGTTTTCAGGCTCGCCGAAGACACACAGCGCGCGCCAATCTTCCCGGCCATGTCCCAAGTCCGTGTCCGTTTCGCCCCGAGTCCAACGGGGTTCTTCCACATCGGCAGTGCCCGCACGGCGCTGTTCAACTGGCTCTACGCCCGTCACACGGGCGGCGTGTTCGTCCTCCGCATTGAGGACACTGACGCAGCACGCAACAGCGAAGAGTTCCTACGTGTGATCTACGACTCGCTGACGTGGCTCGGATTGAATTGGGACGAGGGCCCAAAGGTCGGCGCTTGTGGTGGCGGCGATTTTGGCCCCTACCGCCAGAGCGAACGCGGTGCAATTTACAAAGAATACGTCGGGAAGCTCCTCGCCACCGGCCGCGCCTACGAGAAAGACGGCGCGGTATGGTTCAAATTGCTCGGCGAGCGCCACGAGGTCTTCGACGAGCATCGCAAGAAAACCGTCACCAAGGTGAATAACGCGCCCGCCGTGATAGACGATCGTATCCGCGGCCACGTCGAGCGGACAGAGGACGAAGACTTTGTCATCGTGCGCTCCGACGGCGCGCCGGTTTTTCATCTCGTCAACGTCGTGGACGATATCGCGATGAAAATCACGCATGTCATCCGGGGCGAGGACCACCTCTCCAATACCAGCAAGCACGTCGAGTTGTTCAAGGCCTTCGGTGCGCCGGTACCCGCCTACGCACATATCCCACTCATCCTGAAATCCAACGGCCCCGGCAAAATGTCGAAGCGCGATCAAGGCGCGCTGATCGAGGAATACCAGCGGCGCGGTTATCTGCCTGAGGCGCTCGTCAATTTCCTCTGCCTGCTTGGCTGGAATCCCGGCGACGACCGGGAGAAAATGCCCATCGCCGAGATCATCCGGCTCTTCGACCTACCCGGCGTGAACCAGAGCAACGCGCGCTTCGACGAGAAAAAACTCGCCCATATGAACATGGCCTACCTGCTGGAGCTGCCAGCCGACGAGTTTGTACGGCGGGCGCGGGAGTTTTTCACGCGGCTGGGTGGTGAGAACTCTTCGGCGAAATTCGCGCTCGCAGCCGACGAGACGTTCTTCCGCGCAGTCATGTTGCTCTGCCAGCCAAAGCTCAAAGGCTTCGAGGAACTTCCGGCCTACACAGCCTATTTCTTTACGGAGAATTTTCCTGTGGATGCAGCGGCGCGAGCCAAGGTCATGGCCAAAGGTGACCCCGCAGCCCGATTGTCCGAGCTGACTGCGGCTTTGGCGACGGCGGATTTCTCAAGCGACACTGCCATCGAGGAAGCCATTAAGCTGCTCGCGGCGGCGCGAGGCCTCGCCTTTGGCGACTATCAGCCCGTCGCCCGACTCGCCCTCACCGGCACCAACGTCGGCCCGCCACTCACCGGCCTGATGCGCGTACTCGGTCGTGAGCGCACGCTAGCGCGGCTTGGGCGGTTCACCCCATAGGCCCGAGTACCCGGGTGCTATCAATGGCCGGTTCGCCCCCCCGCCCTACACGGCTAAGGCCAGTTCTGGCGGGCGGACGGCTTGCAAGCGACCGGACAACAAAGCCTAAGCACACTCGCGGCCATTGGCCCATCATGCGCTGCCGTGAAAACGCCTTGAGCCGCGCTTAAGGGAAGCGTTCACTGGTCATATCTGTTTCAATTATCAACGTGTCCGCGCTTAAAAAAATCTTCCACCACATCCGCCTACCCATCCGGCAAGGGCCCAACGTCGGCCGCTGGTGGAGTCTGAGCACTGGCTCGCGTTATATGAGGGGCGACTTCGTGAAAGGCAAGGCGTCCTGCCTCGAGCAGCTGTTGCGGCCGGGCGAGACGGTGTGGGATGTCGGCGCGCACCGAGGCTTCACCGTGCTGGTCGAATCGCGAGTGGTCGGCCCGGCCGGGCGAGTATTTGCCTTTGAACCCAATCCTGACAGTCGCGACCTCCTCAAACTGCACCTGAAATGGAATGGTGTGACCAACGCCCAAGTTTTCCCCTTCGCGATGGGCGCGCATGACGGTGAGATGTCCTTCGGCTGGGCGCGCGACCCAAACACGACCACTTTGCCAGCACTCGAGAAACGCGCCTCGACCCTCGCCTGCCACCTTGGCGGCGACGGTTTCACGGTACCAGTACGGCATGTGGACGGGCTCATCGCCTCCGGGATCGCGCCCTCCCCCACCTTACTAAAAATCGACGTAGAGGGAGCCGAGCTGGACGTGCTCGAAGGCGCGTCCGCCCTACTCGCGCGAGAGCCGCAACTCGCCCTTGTGCTCGCCACCCACACACCCGCGCTGCACGAAGCCTGTTGCATTCGTCTGCGCCGCGACGGATTTGAAATCATTGAAGCCGCAAACGTCGCCACGGCTAAACGCGACGGCTGGGCCGCAGTTGGCGACGCCGACGTGCTTGCATATCGCCCCGTACGCGGCGTGTCGACTGAGGTGCGCGCGGCCTTCGCGGCGATTGACCTACACGGCTAACCCGCGATGCCTCGGCCGCTCACCATCGCCTTCGCCGACCCTTGGCAACGCTTCGATCCCGAGGACAACTTTTTCACGCGCCTGCTGCAACTGCGCTACGCCGTCACCGTCGCGCCGCGCGCCGACTTTACGCTCTGTTTCGGTTACGGCTTCGATTTTCTCCAACATGACGGTGTGCGAATTTTTTTTGCGGGCGAAAATCTGCGCCCTGACTTTAACCTCTGGGATTACGCCCTCGGCTTCGACCACCTGACCTTCGGCGACCGCTACTACCGTTTCCCTCTTTACCGCATCTACGAGCCGGCTTACGCGGCGGCGTTGCGCTCACCCGCGCCCATGGCGGCAGACGCGGAGCGCGAGTTTTGCAGTTTCGTCGTTTCTAACCACCGCGCGAGCCGCGCGCACGGTGGGCGAGTGGAAATGTTTGATCGGTTGTCAGCCTACCGTCGCGTGTCCTCCGGCGGCCGTTTTCGCAACAATGTCGGCGGACCAGTGGCGGACAAACTGGCGTTTCTTCGTCGGCATAAGTTCAACCTTGCTTTCGAGAACACCAGCGCACCCGGCTACACAACCGAGAAGCTGGTCGAGGCCAAAGCCGCCGGGACAGTACCAATTTACTGGGGTAATCCCGAGATTGCGCGCGAGTTCAACCCGCGCGGCTTCGTCAACGTCCATGACTTTAAAGATCTCAACGCCGCCGTGGCGCGTGTGCGAGAGCTCGACCGCGACCCGGCGGCCTATCTCGCGATGCTGGCTGAGCCACTTTTTTCCGGTGGCATTGAGCCGCCTGCGTTAAAGCTAGAACCAGTGCTCGATTTTCTCGGCAACATCTTCGACCAGCCACTAGCACTCGCTCGTCGCCGTGTGACCGACGGACGCTGGGGTACACGTGCGGAAAAATTTTACCGCACGGCCGCTCGCCTCTCCGTAAGCCACTACTGGCAGCGACTGCGGCGGCTGCTTCAAGTCCGTTGAACACATTCATGCGCCTCCTGCTCACCAACGACGACGGCCTAGACTCGGTTTTTCTGCACGCGCTCGCACGCGCACTAAGCGCAGCTGGCCACGAACTCGCCATCGTCGCGCCCTTGCGCGAGCAGAGCTGGATTGGCGCGGCCAAGTCACGCCACCGCCCAGTCGCGTCGGCCGTCGCCGATCTCGGACTTGGCGGTCCGACGTGGTGCGTAGACGGCACGCCAAGCGACTGTGTCAACATCGCGCTCGCGCACCTGCTCCCGCGCGAGTTCCGGCCCGAGGCCGTCGTGAGTGGCATCAATATCGGCCGCAACGCCTCGCTCAGTTTTATTCCAGCAAGCGGCACCATTGGCGGCGCATGGGAGGGGGCGTTGCACGGGCTGCCGGCCGTCGCGCTTTCGCAAGACCTCACTGCCGAGGCCTACGCGGCCGTGAAGGAGGCTGACAGCAAACATGCTGCTGGAATCCTTGCGTCGTTGCATGAGGCGGCCGCCCACGCGGCGCGGCTCGCGCCGGATTTGGTCGCCGTCACCGCGCCGCGCAGCTTTGTCGTGCACAGCGTTAATTTCCCCTTTCCCTGCCGTGCTGACTCAACCGTACGGCGCACCGTTCCGGCGCGCCTCGTCACCGCTGGCCTGTTCAGCCCGGCAGCAGACGATGGTACGCACCGATTTATCTTCCAAAGCGGCACTGACGTTTCACCCGCCGCGCCGCTCACTGACCGTGCCGCGCTCGACGCCGGTCACATCAGCCACACAGTGCTTGATTACACGCGTCTGGGCGCCATGTAACGACATAACGGAGCAACTGAGGTAGAATAGGCCAAATATTTGCCGAAGCTAAATACTGCTAGAGTGCAAGCATAGGCTTGCAGCCTAAAAGCATCGGCGGCGCGTAGAGCGCTAATCACTAAAGTGAGTACCCGGAGAAATTTTAAAGTACGCAGTGCGGAGGGACGAGGCGGGACGTATTGAGAAAGAAAAGCGAGCTTGGGTTGCAAAGGGAGGGCTGACGCCAGACCAATCGGTTTCTGCACGCCTTGAAGAAGGCCAAACGGTTCAAGTGGTCGCCGGGCGCTTCTGCCACGCGGCCACAATCTGGCGGATGGTTTCCTCCAGCGACTGAGTGATATCCCACGCCGGGTAGTGCGTGCGCATTTTTCGCAGATCGGAATAGTAGCAAATGTGGTCACCGGCGCGATTCTGATCAACGTAGGTGTGAACCTGCGGTTTGCCGGTAAATTTCTCCGCAATCTGAAACGCCTCGAGGATCGAGCACGAGTTGGCTTTGCCACCGCCAAGATTGTAAACTTCGCCCGCGCGCGGCGCGGCCACAAAGGCTGCCATGAATCGTGCGACGTCAAGCGAGTGAATGTTGTCGCGGACCTGTTTACCCTTGTAACCGTACACGCGGTATTCGCGACCCTCAAGGTTGCACTTCACGAGGTAGCTGAGAAAGCCATGTAGTTCGACTCCGCTGTGATTGGGACCCGTCAGGCAACCGCCGCGCAGCGCGCACGTCGGTAGACCGAAATAGCGGCCGTATTCCTGCACCATCACATCGGCGGCGACCTTACTCGCACCGAAGAGCGAGTGCTTCGACTGGTCAATCGTGAACGTCTCCGCAATGCCGTGTGTGTAGGCGGGGTCGGCGTAGTCCCAGCGCATGGCGAGTTCTTGCAACGCGATCCGGTTAGGCGCGTCGCCGTAGACCTTGTTCGTACTCATGTGGACGAACGGTGACTCGGGGGCGGCTTGGCGCGCGGCCTCTAGGAGGTTGAGCGTGCCGGTGGCGTTGGTGTCGAAGTCGTCGAACGGAATTGCCGCCGCGCGGTCGTGGCTCGGCTGCGCGGCGGTGTGCACGATCACGCTTGGCCTCACCTCGCGCATCAGCGCAAGCACGCCAACGCGGTCGCGGATATCGAGTTCGTGGTGGCAGAAACCGGGGAGCTCGGCGGCGAGCCGCGACTGGTTCCAACGAGTGTCGCCCGATGGGCCGAAGAAGACGGCGCGCTGATTGTTGTCAACGCCGTGGACGATGTAGCCGAGCTCCCGCGCGAAATACCCGCAGACCTCGGAACCAATGAGTCCGGACGAGCCGGTGACAAGAAGGGTTTTACCCATGCGCAAAACTTGGGAGCGAGAGGGTGGGCGTGGCAAGCCCGACATCAGCGTGGCGCATCGGCGTCCAAGCGGCCAGATTGGTGATGGAGGCGAGGCGGCGCATCCGGACTGGATGTTTTCTGATAGGCCGCCGCCACATCGGCGGCGGTGCCGACCATGCGGGTACGACCGGCGTCAATCCAGACAGCGCGGGTGCAGAACGTACCGATGATCGTCGGATCGTGCGAAATCATGATGACGGTCATCTTCGACGAGAAGCGCGCCACGAGCGCGTCCTGCGACTTGCGCGCAAAGGAGGCGTCGCCTACGCCGAGCACCTCGTCAATCAGCAGTACATCGGGGTCGGTCTCCATCGCGACGGAAAAGCCGAGCCGCAGTACCATACCAGCCGAGTAAGTGGCCACGGGCATCTCAAAAAAATCCTCCAATTCGGAAAATTCCTTAATGCCGGCCAGCCGGCCGAGCATATGCGCGCGACTTTTCCCGAGGAGCATGCCGTTGAGTACGGCGTTTTCCCGACCAGTGAGACTGCCCTCAAAGCCGACACCAAGCGAAAGCATCTGGACATGGATCTTGCGACCGAAGCGCACTCTGCCGGTGTCGGGATCATAGATGCGGGCAAGGATGCGCATGAGCGTGCTCTTACCGCTGCCGTTGCGGCCGATGACGCCGAGCTTGTCGCCCTCAAAGACATCAAAACTCACATCATGCAGCGCGTGAACCCGGCCGTCCCTCGCAGGTGCGAAACGCGTAAGTGGGCTGGCGTAAGCCAGACCGACTTGGCGCAAGGCGATCAGTGGCGTGGTGTCAGGGAGCGACATGTTTCATGATGCGGCGGTTGATATGGTGGCAGAGCCACAGACCAAGGGCGAGGACGACGGTGCTCTGCACCGCGCCGCGCAGCAGGGCATCCCAATTTGGTGGTAGATCTTTCAACAAGACGTTGCGAAACGACTCGATAATGCCCGCGATTGGATTGGCATAAAACAGGCCACGCTGGGCCACCGGCACTTTGTCGGTATCGAAAAAAATCCCGCTCACAAAAAACAAGATCCGGAACGACGAGGTCGCGAGTGTCATGGCGTCGTTGACGTAGGTCACAATCACAGCGAGCGGGATGGCCACGCTGAGAATCAGCAGCAACTCGCATCCGAAAATCGCCGGCAGGTAAAAATAATTCAGCCCCGGTCGGTGGCCGACAACCATGAGGCTGGCGACCACTACGCCGCTGACACAGACAAACTTCCAAGTACTGACCAGCACCGAGACAAGGGGGAAAAGAAACTTCGGCAGGTCAAAATGCTGTAGAATGTGCAGTTTCAGTTTGAGCGAGCTGGCGGCTTGGAGGCAGGCCCCTTCATACCACTGCCAAGTCGTGAGGCCGATAAGCAGAAACATCACGTAGTCCGCCCCGCCCCGGCCCATAACTTTCGCGAAGGCGAAGTAGAGAATGACGGTGCTCAACACCGGCTCGAGCAAATACCACAGGTAACCCAGGTAATTTTGTCGGCTCTCGGCCTTCACTCCTGCGAGCGCGCGATAAAAGACGATGTTCCAGTAACGGGAAAGGTTCATGGCGACGGACCGGGTGGGCGGGCTGACATCGTGGGAAGTGCGGCAGGCCATGACGCCTCACGCTGCGACCGGCGTCAAGCGCGGCTCTTTGAGGTGGCGGCGCATTTTCATTTTGCGTTACATCCATAGGCGACCGGATTTTGTTTGGCATGCCGATGCAATCCACCGTCCTGCACATCTCCAAATATCCGCCATATCGCGGCGGAATGGATAAGGTGCTGCGCCTACATGCGGCCACCAGCAACGCTCGGCTGCTGCACCTGCTCCGACCGGTAACCGTGAACCACCAAGCGCCGGGCCCTAGTATCTATGCGCCGATGGGCTGGGTTGGACGGCAACTGGCGGCCGTGCCTGCGGCCGCCGCACCAAGGGTGAGCTGTTATTACAACTGCTGGGGCGCAGACGTCTTCAGCAGTGCAGACCGGGCCAAGGTTCGGGTCGGATATCTCCATAATTTTTTTCCCGAGTTCACGCGGTATGTACGCCACTACGCCCCTTTTCTCGACGGATTTTTGACGGTAAGCAGGCCGATGGCTGAGGCGGTACAGCGGGCGGTGGGACCAGAGTGGCGAGGCAACATCGGGCTGGTCCACTATCCGGTGGAAAAATACTTTATACCGGCGGCCGCGCCGGCCAGCGGGTGCGTAATCGGTTGGTGCGGCCGTCTGGCGCGCGCGCAGAAGCGTGTAGACCGACTGCCGGATCTGTTGGCACGATTAGATGAGACGAAACTGGACTACCGCCTGGAACTTTTGGGCGACGGCCCAGATCGCGACTGGCTCGCCGCGCGCATTGGTCCCCACCCTCGTGTGATCTTTCACGGCTGGATAGAACACGATAAATTGGTGCGTGTGATGCAAAGCTGGCATTACCTCGTCTCGTGCAGTGACTACGAAGGGCAGTCCATCGCCCTGCTCGAAGCCATCGCAACTGGGTGCGTGCCACTCTACCCAGATTTTCACTCAGGCGCGGAGCTGCCTCCGCGAACAGCCCGCGCGTGCCTCTATCCGCCTGGCGACCTGGCCACGCTGATCGCACGGCTGCTCGCACTGGAAGCCGCGCCCGCCGAGGCCGCCGCTGTGCGTGCCGAGCTGGCCAACCTGAGCGAATTGCACCGACCAGAACGCTACCTGACTGACTTCACCGCTTGGAGCAACGCTGTGCAACCCGTCGCTCGTCGGCGGCCGGCCGCGCCATTAGGCTGTCTCGTCGCACCGGTGTGGGTTTACAACCGTTTCTACAAACGGCTGACGCATGTGGGGTGAACTCAGCTGGAGCGTAGCGGCCAAACCCCACTCACACCGGCCGGCAGATCGGAAGAGCACACGTCTG
>CAIQKQ010000301.1 GCA_903872425.1 uncultured Opitutia bacterium
CATCTGAGTCAGTTCATGGACGCGGCCGACCTCGCGCTGACGGCAGCGATCGCCACGCGCAGCACGCCGCCGCCGGTTTTGCGCCGCCGCTATGGCGCCGCCTCGAGCTCGGAGACGTGGCAATGGATGGCGCATGGCAGTGCCGTGCTGTTGAAGGATAAGCAATACGATCCCGTGGTCCCTTTGCCGGGTCCAGAGGATGACCTCAATCAAAATGGGGAACTCAAGAAAGCCCGTTTTGCAGTACTCGGCAAAGTGCTGCCTGACTACCCGCAAGCGGCGGGATTTTTCACTGGCGCAGTGCATCGCCCGATGATTTTTTCATTGCAATTCGCGCCCATCTACGCGGGCGAATATCGCATCCGCACTTCGGCGTGGGGCTTCTGGTGGGATCGCGGCAAAGTAGAGCCGCCGCATCGTAATGAATCCTTCGCGCTCACGGCTTGGTTACCATCGGACGGCCCACGCTTTCATCACTCTCCAACGCGCTGGCTAGGGTTATTTGATGTCGCCTCGTTGGAAAGTCGCGTCCACGAATACCGCGACTGGTTCGATGTAAACGAAGAGTTGGTCTTCGATATCGGCACATTAAACGGTCATGAGAAAACTACCGGACGCTTTCCCGGAGACGCAAAGGGGGCTTGCACCGTCTATACCGGTCCCGGCATCGCGCTCGATTGGTTCGAGGTGGAAGGCCCGATATTCGAGCAATGGCCGCCACGCAGCCATACCGCGATCTATGGCGACCTCCCTATCCGTCCGCTTGCAAAAGACGGCGGCGTCATCCCTCCGAAACGCGCGCCGGTGCGGCAGCGTTCGCGTTCGGGGGCACGTCCGAGCAACGCTTCAATTCCCAAGGGAGAGCAGGAGCCACCGCTGGAAAGTGTCTGCTCTGATCATCCGCAGTCGGACGCGACCCGCCTGCTCGCACAGTGTCTGCCACGCGCGTTTCGCCGTCCTGTGCCTCACGAGGAACTGCAAGGCTATGTGCGAATTGCCATGCGGGAGCTTGAGCATCACGCGTGTTTTGAGGATGCAATTAAGGAAGCGTGCAAGGCGGCATTTTGTTCCACGGATTTTCTTTTTGTTGGTGATGACACAAACGCGGAAGCAAGGACATCGCGTGCCCGCCTCACCGACCGCGCTCTCGCCGAGCGGCTAGTGCTTTGGTTCTGGAATAGCGTGCCGGATGACGAACTCGTCGCGCTGGCCAACGAAGGTCGCCTGCACCTTCGAGAGAACCTTCAGAAACAGACCGACCGCTTGCTCTCCGACCCGCGCTCGGATCGCTTCATCGCCGACTTCACCGACCAATGGCTCGACCTACGGAAAATCGACGCCACACAGCCGGACCTGAAGATTTACCCTGAGGGCCGCGAGCATCTGAAGCACAGCATGGTCGCTGAAACACGAGCCTACTTGCGCGAGTTAATTTCGAGGGACCTCGGCGTTTCCCATCTCGTGAAATCGGACTTTGCGATGCTCAATCAAAGCCTCGCGACTCATTATGGGGTTGCGAGTGTTACTGGCTGCGACATCCGCCGCGTGCCGCTGCCTGCGGACTGCTCGCGCGGCGCTTTTCTGACGCAGGCCGCCGTCTTGAAAGTCACCGCCAACGGGACCACTACCTCGCCCGTCACGCGCGGTGCATGGATCAACGAACGCATCCTCGGCAACATCATCCCTCCACCGCCAGCAGGCGTGCCCGCCCTCGATCCTGACACGCGCGGTGCTACGACCATCCGCGAAAAATTAGAAAAACACCGCTCCGACGCAGTGTGCGCTGGTTGCCACGCGAAGATCGATCCGCCCGGCTTTGCGCTAGAGAGCTTCGACGTCATCGGTGGTTTCCGCGAGCGCTATCGCTCGCTTAGCGCGGGTAGCACGTTGGTCGACTTCCACTTCGACGCAGGTTTTGACCCACGCGTGCGCCTCAACCAAGCTGCGGACGCCTCCGGCCAACTTGCAACTGGCGAGCCTTTTAAAAACCTCGCCGAGTTCCAGGCACTCGTGCTGCGTGACCCAGAAGCGCTCGCCGCCAACATGGTTCGTCAGCTCCTCATGTATGCCA
>CAIQKQ010000302.1 GCA_903872425.1 uncultured Opitutia bacterium
CTCGTCAAACGCGGCTACCTCACCGGCTTGCACGCGCGCAACCACTGCCTGGTCCGCGTCGGCCTCCAACCGGCGCTCAGGTGAGGCCACGAGCGGCTTGGCAAAAATTCTGGCGACGGCGTTCATGACGGCAGGTCAGTGTTCACCTTATGGCTCCCTAGCCCAGAGGCAAATCAAAACAATCCGACACGTTCAACGCAGTGCGTCTACTTGCGCGCGCAGCACGGCGGCCACCTCTCGCAACCGCGGCACTGGGGGGAGCGCGGCATGGGGCTCAAGTGCGGCTTCGGCGGCCGCCAGCGTCATGTCTAAGTCGGTGACGACGGCGGTGAACACGTCTAGTTCGCGCATCTGGCGCAGCCGCAGAGCAAGGTCAGGCGTTCGGTGGCCAGCTATCTCGGCGAGCAGCGCGGCGCCCTCAGCGGCCGGGAGCCGCTCCCGTAGCACGAGCAAAGGCAGGGTGAGCTTACCGCTGCGTAGGTCGGTTCCGAGAGTTTTGCCGATACGAGTCTCGTCACCAAAGAAGTCAGCGAGGTCGTCGTAAATTTGGTAGGCGTTACCCAATTGACGGCCGAACTCGGTGGCCGCCGTCGCAAACGCCGGCGAAAATCCCCCTAGTCGAGCGCCAAGTTGGCACGACACGCGAAACAGTTCGGCTGTTTTCAGCTCAATCACACGATCGTAATCGGCGCGCGTCACATCGGTGGCGCGGCGGCGGAGTGTCTGCATGATCTCGCCGGTACAGACTTTGCGCGTGGAGTCCGATACGGCGAGACAGACCTCGGTCGTGGGAAACTCAGCGGCAAGGTTCAGCGCTTGGGCGAAGAGCGCGTCGCCGAGCAATACGGCGACCTCGGGGCCATAGTGGCGTGTCGCGGTGTCGCGGCCGCGCCGCAAGTCTGCACCGTCCATGATGTCATCGTGGACGAGTGTGGCGAGGTGAATGAGCTCGACAATCGCTGCCGCACGCACGAGCGCAAGCGAGGGTAGGCCGCCACTCCAGCCACTCAGAAACACGAGCGCGGGTCGGATACGTTTGCCCGATGCGTCGAGACAGTAGTCAGCGAGACCACGGACTTCAGGCTCAAACGAAGAGAGCTGAGCGCGCAGGAATATGTCTAACTCCGCCATGTGCGGCCGCAGCCGATCAAACACTGGCCCGAGGCCAGGCGCGGCGGGCGCGTGAAGCGGTGACGAGGAAGCGGCGGCAGACATAGCCGTATTAAGTCAGGACCGTTGGTGCGAAGCAAACGGGATTTCTTCGGCCAGACCTCTGCCGATGACAGATTTATTGCCTACAAGCTGACTGCTAGGGGCTTATTTCTTCCTGAGGACAAGCAGGTTCTTGTCCTCACAGCTTGATAGAAAATATCCAACCTACCATTGTTCGTTTAATTCGCCCCCCTGCGCCTGCAAAATTAGTGAACGACACCATTGGCCGGTGTAGTGAATATTAACCGACGATCCTAAGGATCGTGGCGCACTTATGCGTCAAGCACGAGGTCGCCCGCCGGGAGGGCAACACAGGCGAGGCAAGTGCCGGGCTCGGGCTTGCTGCCCGGTTCCTGTGCGTAAGTGACGTTGCCGCTACGGATGGCTGTGACGCAGGTACCACATTGTCCGGCGCAGCAACCGGAGGGAAGGGCGACACCCTGCGACGTGGCGAACTCAAGAATATTGGCGGCGGCGCGATCCCAAGCGACGACTTTGTTGGACTTGCCAAAGGTGATCTTGAACGCGGGCGCAGCGGCGGCGTCGGCCGTGGTGGCGGCGGGTGCGGCGGCCTTTTTCTTGACACTGGCGGGGCCAAACGCCTCGAAGTGAACTCGGTCGTCGGGCACGCCCCAAGCCGTGAGCGCAGTGGTGATTGACTCCATAAACGGGCCAGGGCCACACATGAAGTAGTCGTAGTTGTTGGACGGGAGCAGTTCCTTGAAAAGGTCCACCGTCACGCGGCCCTTGTGCTGGTAGTCCACGCCCTCCTTGTCATCAGGTCCAGGGGCGGAGTAGCAGACGTGCACGCGGATATTTTCATTCTTAGCGGCCAACTCGACAACATGATCCTTCATGATGTGGTCGGCACTGTTGCGGCAGCCAAAGAACCACCATATCTCCCGCTTGCTGCCGAGTGCGATAAGCTCGTTCATCATGCTCAAACAAGGCGTAATACCAACGCCGGCCGAGATCAGCACCACCGGACCCTCTTTGCTGGTGTCGAGAAAGAAGTGACCGCCAGGAGCCTTCACATCAAGGATCGTCCCTTCCTGGATGTGGTCATGGAAAAAATTAGACGAAAGTCCGGCGGGGTGTTCGGGCTTAGAGGGCGGGCAACGTTTGATGGTGACGCGATAGTAATCCGGATTAAGGCGGTCACTGAGGCTGTAGCAGCGAATAACCTTTTTTTTCTGTCCGGGAATCTCAAGCTCGAACGTGAGATATTGGCCGGGCTTGAAAGGCGGAAGGGGCTTCTTGTCGTGCGGGGTGAGATAAAATGAGCAGGCGTCGCCCCGATCTGGGACTTTCTTGGCGACGGAAAACTTGCGAATACCGCTCCATGGCGCGCCAGCCTCATCGGCCTTGCGTTGGGCACGGCGGGCTGAGGCGAGACTGGTGAGGAGCAAATCGCGGCCAACCTGCGCCGAAAAAGCCTGCGCGCGAAGTGCGCGCGTCTGGCCGACAACGAGGGCGACGAGCTGGCCGGCAACCAAGGCGATAAGGAGGGCGCCCCCGAGGAGCAGAAGAAAATTGAGCATGGACAGGTGGAAGTTAGAATTTACGCCGCAGCTCAACGCGAACACCGGCGATGTCGGGCAGGAGATCGCGGCGAGCGGCAATAGCATCAGCGCGTAGAATCCATGCGTTGTTCAACGGGAGCTGCCAGCGGACACCGACACCGTATTGCGCGCCGGGCGCGGTACGCTGGGCGGGGTTGCCGAAGGTGTTAAGCCCGGCGAGCTCGAAAACGAGCTGCTGATGGAGATCGAAGAGGTATTCGATACCGAGCGCCGCGCCGTAAGTGTTGTGGGCAGTATCATCAAGTTTCGGGAAACCGGTGATACCGTCCGTCTCGAACGTAATACCCGTGTTCAGCAACACGCCACCTGCGCCAGCAGCACGAGCAAGCGACTGGGGCCGGTGAAATCCGACCCACCCGTTGAGGTAGGGCACAAGCGTCGAGGGCAACGACGACACGAGGCTATTTTCGACGAGAAGAAGCACCCCATCAGCGGTGCGCGCCTTGCCGGGCGCAGGATTCTGACCGACATTGGCAATAATGCGCACACTGTTCGACAAGCGGTCGAAGTAGCGCTTGGTGAACGCGGCGGAGATATTGTGGTAGCTCAGGTCGCTCGACGCACCGGTGCCTTCAACATAGCCATAACCGAGTTCCCAGTAGCCGTGGTTGGCCTCAATGAAGGTCGTCACGCCAAACACATTGCCATCGTGGTCGCCACGCAGAGCAGGCGTCGTCACCTGGTCAAAGCCGGCGAAAAAGGTCACGTCCATGTTGGTGATCTGGAGTGAGGGGCTGTTGCGCGCCGGGATAGTGAACGCGAAACCGTCAAAGGCGTCCTGCAGCCAGACGCCGTTTTGGAAGAGCAGCGGAATGAGGCCGACGGTGAACGGCAGGTCGTGGCTGTTGTCGCGCCCGGTGAAGCCGGCAAAGAGGCGTGCGAGGTCGCCCTCGAAGAACAGTGCGTCGGGCGTGAGGTCAAACTCGTTGTTGCTAACACGCGGCCGTGTGCCGCCAAACTCAGCGAAGGTCCCCTTGCCGTTCTGGTCGAGCGGCGTGAAAAAATAATGAATGCGCTCGGTAGCGGTGAGCTTCAGATCGAGGTCAAGGTTAAGTTTGGCGGCGGCGAGGCCCTTATCGGTGGCGCCGTTGTCGTTCCAAGCGACCACATTGCGGATATCGCCGTAAAACAGGAGTTGAGGGAACAGCAGATTTTTTTCGCCGAACAGATTTACGCCGGGCTGGAACTGGCCAGGACCGTAAAGCTCGCGGCCCAGCTCGAGCAGCGGGCGTGCGGTTGGGTTGGGATGCTTCGCGCCGTAGATGTCGAGCTGACGCTGGTAGTCATAAGGAAGCGCGTTAACCGGGTCGGGCGCAAAAGCGGGCTTGACCCCGTTATTTGGCACGGGCGTGGCGCGCGAATCCATCGCGGGCGGCGTCTCGGCGGCAATGGCGCACGTGACAATAGCGAACGTGGTGAGGAGGAAGCGCGGGCTCATGGCTTTTGGGCAGAAGTGACAGTGAACTCGACCGTGGACTCGTGTAGGTTGATCATCCATTCGTTCATCGCTTGGTTCATCTCGGGCGTGGCACCGATGAA
The DNA here is from genome assembly GCA_903872425.1 of uncultured Opitutia bacterium. Lineage (GTDB taxonomy): Bacteria > Verrucomicrobiota > Verrucomicrobiia > Opitutales > Opitutaceae > CAIYUN01. The sequence continues at coordinate 4,335 of CAIQKQ010000302.1, forward strand.
ATTCATAAAATACATCGGCTCAGCACGGCTGCGGAGACGGACCGAAAGGCGGTAGCGGCCTGGAACCTTGAGCGCGCTGGCGGGAATGGTGTAGGCGGCCTCGCGCTGCGAGAGCGGCGGCAAGCTTCGGCCCTCCATGCGAACGAACGGCGGGTGATTGAGCACGCTGGTCGGCACGCCGGCAGGGCGGATGAAGGGAAGTTGGTCGCCGTCGAGGTTGATCGGAAGATACATCTCACGATCAGTGCCTTTGACATTGGTCGTGAGAAACTTTGTCTGCAGGTTGAAGAGTTGCGTGTCGGCCGGTAGCTTGCCGGAGCGCACATCACTCGAATGGAGGTCGGCCATGTCACCTTGGCTATCCACATAGCCGGATTCCCAGACGTTGCGACCAGTGGCGTCGAAGAGAGCGACGTTGAGCCACAGCTCGGGCTGTGCGCCCAAGGAACCGGAGGGGAAGTTATGGCCGGCGTTGGTGTTGCGGAGCGTGTAGGAGACTTTGAGTGGCTGATCGGTGACAAGATCGCTCTTGAAGAACGGACCGTCGAGATGCGAACCATTGGCCATAACGGCCTCTCGGAGTGTCCGCTTCTGTTCAAGCATTTTTAGATTCTCGTCGACGATGTCACGGGCATCTGCGCGATCCTCGGGGCTGTCCCATTCTTCAGGGAACTTGTAAGCGGAAGGATTGGCGGCCACGGTCTTCTCGAACGCGGGCGTGCCCCAGCCGGCGCGGTAGTCAAACTTGAGCCATGTCTGCATCGAGAATTTTTTCGCCTGCGGGTTGTGCGGGAAAATGCCAGGGTGGACGATCGGATAACCGGGGCCATAAAACGCGTGGTTGGAGTGCTGACGGCCGGGATTGATCGGTACGCCGCCGACAACTGCAGCGGGTGCGGTGGTGTAGCCCTCGGCGAGGCCAGGGTTTTTTCCCATGTGACACTCTTGGCAGGTCGTGCCGTTTGCGGCAGCAGGCGAGGCGCGATACTGGTCCCACACGACCTCAAGTTTAATGCCGGGATGCACGGCGACCTGATGGCACGAGACGCAGAACTCGGAGGTCTTGATGGTCGTGAACTGGATGGCGGTGTTGTGAATCACCTGGCCGGGGCCGGTCTCTGACTCAGTAAGCTTAACATGAAAATTATCCTTCTGCCCCGTGACCATCGCCACGCCGTCGCCATTGAATGGGCCGAGCATCGGCTTGGTGAGATCACCCTGCTCGATACGGCGCTCGCCATTGACCTTGGTGTATTGCTCCTGCACGCGGTGGCACGTCACGCAGGTGATACCTTCGCGCGAAACATCGGCGCGCTGCCAGAGCGGCAAGTCGCGCTTCTCCCCCATCGTCGTACTGACGGCGGCGTGGCAACGCATGCAAAAATAGCCGATGGTTCCCTGCGCGAGGTCGTTGATCTTCTGTTCAAATTTGTGGAACACCGGCGAAATCGAGGCGTAAGCGTGGTTGGATGAACGCCACTCGTCGTAAATCTGTTTATGGCACACTGCACATTCTGAGGCGCTGGGAAAATTGCTTTTGGCAAACGCCGCGATGTGCGGGTCAACCGGGTTAACGGGTTGTTTCTTCGGCGGAGGAAGGGGTTTGGCGGTCGACCTGGCTGGCGCAGGCGCTGGGCCACCGCCGAGCAGATCATCACCACCGAGCAGATCGTCGCTGGCGGCGGCTGCCACAACTGACATGTGCAGGGCGAGGCTGAACGTGGCAAAAAAGGTAAGAAGTGGATTTATCTTCATGCGCGAGTGAGCAACTTCGTTGAGGGAAGATGCGACACCGGCAAGCCCTTTTGTGAAAAAATTGCGGTCCACAAAAAAAATTAACAAAACCGATTGCCTTGCGCGCGGAAGTTCCGCCATTGATTTCTTGCACACCCAAAAAACCATGTCACGCCGTCTCCTTTTCACCGTCGTCACCTCCATCCTTTTGTTTACGGCCGCGCGTCCCGCGCTCGCCCAATCCGACCCGTCCAAGATCACTGGCCCCGAGGCCTGCGTCGCCTGCCACAAGCTAGAGGGTGCCGCATGGCAGGAGATGAAGCATTTCAAAACCTTCGACGAGCTGCACCGTCGCCCGGAGGCGAAGGAGATTGCTGGCAAGCTCGGTATTGCCAACATCAAGACTGAGAGTACCTGCGTCCAATGCCACTATACGTCAATGGGCGCAGCCGGCGCGGCCAAGGTCATTGCTGGCGTCTCCTGCGAGCTCTGCCACGGCGCAGGCGCAGACTGGACGAAGGTGCACAACGACAAGACTAAGCCCACACATATCGCAGATGCTGAGAAACTCGGCTTCATCTCTCCTAACAATATCTACAAACTCGCGTCAAACTGCTTTCAGTGCCATACGGTACCCAACGAAAAGCTCGTCAACACCGGCGGCCATCAGGTCGGCAGCGCATTGGAGCTCGTTGCGTGGACGCAGGGCGAAGTTCGCCATCATTTTCTGAACGGCAAAACCAACGCCGATGACACCCCCGACCGCAAGCGGATGCTCTACCTCGTCGGCCGCGTCGTTGATCTCGAGTTCAGCCTGCGTGGTTTCGCCGGTGCCGTAGAAAAAGGCAATTTTGTCAAAGGCATGAACGCGCGTATCACCGCCGCCAAGGCCGAACTGCAAAAAATCGCCGACAAGCTCCCCGATGGCGTAGCCAAAACCGACGTACTTGCCATCATCGCCGCAGCGCCCAAGCCCGCTGTCGCTGCCGATGGCGACACCGGTCTCAAGGTTACAAACAAAGACGATATCCTCGCCGGTGCGAAGACCATCTCTGGCCTCGGGCAGAAAATCAGCGACACCTACAAGGGTTCCGACCTCGCTGCCCTCGACTCGTTACTTCCGACGGCCAACCAAGGCACACCCTTTACTGCGCCTTGAACCGCTGCGCTCGCTTCCGTTGGTCGGGCGCGCCCAGCCTAATTCCCGAAGCTTTATTTTTTTAAACACACATGGCTGAACCCACCGCGACCATCTCGCGTCCGCAACGCTGGGACGTCCCCTTCGACTCCAAGATGGACGCGGCGGCGGTGGACAGCGTGCTCGCCATCGCGCCGTTCAGTCGTATTGATCCGACCAACTTCCCCAAGAGCACGCCGCTACGCGACATCCTGCTCAACGACACCAGTCTGCGCTCATTTCGCAAAGGCGAGGTGATCGTCCGCGAGGGTGACTATGGTAACTCGGCTTTCTTCATCATCCGCGGCTCCGTTAAGGTCGCGCTTGGTAAAGACGCCATCCCCGCCACCCTCCTCGGCCGCCGGGAAACGCATAAGAAAAATTTCCTCGAAACGCTCGGCCAGCTTTGGCGCAACCCGCTCCATCCGGAAGTGCGCGACACCGCGCGCTACTCGGCTGCCCGCGCCGCCTCGGCCGCCGCCCGCAGTGGCGACGCGCGCTCGCCGCTGCCTGGTGGCAGTCGCCCCCCACTTGCCCGTAAAGACGAGGTCAAGGCTGGGGCCGTGTTTCTTTCCGATATCCCCGCAGTGCTCAAAGGCGGCACGGTTTCCCTCGGCGCCGGACTATTTTTCGGTGAGATTGCCGCGCTCGGCCGTACACCGCGCACCGCGAGCATCTTCGCCGACGAGCCCAGCGAGTTGCTGGAAATCCGCTGGCAGGGCTTGCGCGAATTGCGCCTGCGCGCTCCAGAAATCAAGCAATTCGTTGACACCAACTATCGAAAATACTCCCTCGAAAACCACCTCCGCGAGACGGAATATTTCAAGGATCTCACGCCTGAGGAGCTGAAATTGGTCGCCGATCAGACGCGGTTTGAGACCTACGGCGGATTCGACTGGCATACCGACTACAAAAAAAATCGCGATACCAGCCCTGTCGAGCGCATGCGCGGCGAACCCGTCATCGCCGAGCAAGGCCAATACGCCAATGGCCTAATCCTCATCCGCGCCGGCTTCGCACGCCTCAGCCAAAAATACAACCATGGCGAGCGCACAGCCAGCTACCTCGCACGCGGCCAGATGTTCGGTTTTAAGGAAATCGCCCATAACTGGCGGTCTAAGGACACGGTCTCCCTTCGCTATACTTTGCGCGCACTCGGCTATGTGGACGTGCTCGTCGTCCCCACGCATGTCGTCGAAAAATACGTCCTTCCCAAGATTGCCGCTGCCGATCTGCCCCCGCTCATCGAGGCGAAACACGAGGCCGAGAATCTCATCTCCCCGCTGGAGCAGCTGAGCGGCAAACTGCCGACTGATTTCGTCGAGTTTCTCGTGGATCACCGTTTCATTAACGGCCGAGCGACGATGCTCATCGACCTCGAGCGTTGCACGCGTTGCGACGACTGCGTCCGCGCCTGCGCCGCCGGCCACGATAACAACCCGCGCTTCGTCCGCCACGGCCAGCAACTTGGCTCGTATATGGTTGCCACCGCCTGCATGCACTGCCTCGACCCGGTGTGCATGATCGGCTGCCCAACCGGTGCTATCTCGCGCGACTCCGCCGGTGGCCAGGTTGTCATCAACGATGTCACCTGCATCGGCTGCTCCACCTGCGCCAACAGTTGCCCGTACAATAACATTCAAATGGTGGAAATCCGCGATGCCCGCGGCGAGCCTCTCCTTGATCAGGAAAAAAAGCCCGTAACCAAGGCTGCCAAGTGCGACCTCTGCCTTGAACAGCCCGCCGGCCCCGCCTGCGTCCGCGCTTGCCCGCACGACGCCCTGACTCGCCTCAACATCCGCGATACCGACACCCTTGCCGCATGGCTGCAACGCTGACACCTTCCTTCCGCCGTATCCTCCTCCGCGCCGGCTTACTCGCCGTCGCCGTCGGCGGCGTCTGGTCCTGGCAGCATGGTCTAGCGATCTCGCTACACCACACCGCCATTTTCACTGGGCTCGCTCTTCTCGGCACGTGTCTCGGGCTGGCCCTGTTCAACTCGCGCAAAAAGCTCCCCTTTCTCCCGCTACTGCGCGCCGCGACGTGGACCCAGTTTCATATCTACGCCGGCTGGTTCTCAATTTTCCTTTTCCTGCTACACACCGGCCTGCGTTGGCCCGACGGGTTGTTTGAGAGCTTGCTCGCGAGCGTTTTTACCCTCGTCGCGCTGAGCGGTGTGTTTGGACTCTATTTGTCGCGGACGTTGCCTGCACGTCTCACCCACCATGGCGAAAACGTCATATATGAGCGTATCCCGGCCCTGCGCTCCAAACTCCAGCGCGACGTCGAGGCGCTCGTCCTCAAAAGCGTCGAAGATACGAAATCGTGCACTATCGCCGATTTTTACGCCACCCGGCTCAAGAGCTACTTCGATCGGCCCCGGAATTTTTTTTACTACCTCACCCGTGGCCAGGCTCCATTGAAAAATATCCTCAGCGAAATCCGCCTCTTGGAGCGCTACACCAACGAACGCGAGCACGCCATCCTCGCTGAGCTCACCGAGTGCCTGCAGGCGAAGGAAAACCTCGACTTCCAGCTCGCTGGCCAGGGCCTGCTCAAATACTGGCTCTTCGTCCACATCCCGCTTACGGCGAGCCTGCTCCTTCTCGGTGCGTTCCACGGTTTGCTCGTATTTTACTTTGCCGGTGGACTCCGCTGACCCGCCATGAAACGCCTCCAGCCCTTCGACTTCAAGTCCAGCAACTACGAGCGTCCCAACCAAACTTGGGTCTGCGGACGTAAGGACTGTGGCGACGCCTGTCAGCTCGGCCCCGACCTCAAGGGTAACTGCCGTGCCACCTCAGAGTGCCGCCCGCGCAAGGATGGCGACCGCTGGTTTTGCACCCGCGCCGACGCTCGCGGCGGCAAATGCCCGGACGGTCCGCGCCCTGACGGCACCTGCTGCCGCCCTATCCCGCCTTGCGTCCCCCGCCGCAGCGTCCGCTCCCGGCGTGGCATCGCGGTGCTGCTCGTCTCCGCGCTCACGCTTGGTTGTATTTTCATCGCGCTCGGCCACTCGGACCGCGATGACTTTTTTAATCCCGGCCCGCTGACCGCACCGCACGCCTCGGGTGCGGCCAACTGCGCGCTTTGCCACACTGCGGCGCAAATATCCTCCGGCGAGCTTTTCAAGGGCGGGTTGGCCAAAAGCAGCGCTCATTCCGACAGCCAGCTCTGCCTCAACTGCCATAATTTTGGCCCCCGCGCCGGCGAGCCCCACAATCTTGCGCCGGCCATCCGGGTTGCTCTGACCAAAAAAATCGCCGGCCCGGCCGCCAGCTCACGCCTCGCCGTCAGCGTCGCGGCCGAAATTGTTCCGACCGATGCCAGCAACCAACTCGCCTGCGCGACCTGCCACCAAGAACACCACGGCCGCGACGCCGACTTGAAAAAGATCGCCGATGCCAGCTGCCAGGTCTGCCATACAAAGCAATTTGAAAGCTTCGCATCCGGCCACCCTGGCTTCGACAAATACCCCTACACTCGCCGCACGCGCATCGAGTTTGACCACGCCGCGCATATTGGGACCTATTTCGAAACCGCCAAGAAGTCAGGACAGACTCCCCCCACGCAGTGCAATGATTGCCATACTCCTGCGTCCGACAACCGCTTGATGGTCACCAAAGGCTTCGCCGCGAACTGCGCTGCCTGCCATCTCGACAGCATTATCAAGCCCGGTTCGAAGGGCCTTGCCGTTCTCAGCATCCCTGGCCTCGACAAAAAATCCCTCGACGCCAAGACCCCCGGTATTGGCCAGTGGCCGGCCGACGCCGACGGCGAACTCACGCCCTTTATGCGACAGCTGCTTGCGTCGGATGAGAAAACCGCCGCCGCCCTCGCAACCCTCAAGGACGCTGACCTTACTAATCTTGCCAGTGCCAACCCAGCCACAGTCGCCGCCGCCGAGCAGCTCGCTTGGGCTCTGAAAGATTTCTTCGCCGACCTTATCACCACTGGCCACGCTGCGCTGCAAAAACGCCTCGGCCCCAGCGCTCCGGCCGCCCTGCTAGGCCAGCTTCCAGCCGACAGTCTGAAAGCCTTCACCCAAACTGGCTGGTGGCCCGACCTTCTTGCCGAAGTCGCCGCCCATCGTGCCGGTCAGCCACCGACAAAACCCGCTCCGCCTGTTGCGCCGCCGGCTCCGGCTGCCACCTCAAAACCCGCCGTCACCAATAACAACGACCTCCTCGGCGACGATCTCCTCGGCGAGACTCCAAAACCCGCCCCCGCCTCACGCCCAACGGCTCCCACTCCGACCGCACCCAAACCGGCTGCAACCGACGATTTGCTCGGCGACGACCTTCTCGCTGGCCCGGCCCCCACCAAACCCGCTGCTCCATCTACCCCCAAGGTCCCGACACCCGTTGCCCCTGAGAAATGGGCCGCCACCGGTGGCTGGAGCGTCTCACAGACTGACTTCACACTGCGATATAAGCCCTCCGGTCATGCCGACGCGTTTCTCCAAGCTTGGCTCGATCTCACCGCTCAGGCCGTCACCACACCTGCCAAGGACGCTCCACCAGCTGCCGTACCGGTTTCTGCGGCCGCTCGTGCAATTTTCACCCAGATCTCTGCCGCCAGCTCCTGCGTGAAATGTCACAGCGTAGACGACACCCCAACTGCCACCGGCCACGCCACCGCCCTGCTCGTCAACTGGCACGCTGCCGCGCCGATGCCCCAGTTGCACACGTTTGTTAAATATTCCCATGGCACGCACTTCAGCCTGCTTGACGAGCACGGCTGCCAGATGTGTCACCAACTCGCGCCAAATGCCGCCGCTAGCGGGTCCAGCTACACCGCCGCTTTCAAGGACAACCACGACCCGCTGAAATTTAAGAGCAGCTTCGAACCGCTCAACCAAGCCACCTGCGCCCAGTGCCACGTTGAGCGCGGTGCCGGTACAAGCTGTCTGCTCTGCCACAATTACCATGTCGGCGACATAGCCCCAGCGAAGGTTAAGGCCTCATTTAGCGCCCCAACCGCCCGTAAATAAGCACCGCGGCCCCTAGGCGGTTTTTTGGGGCGACTCGCTAAATTGCTGCTAATGGTTTTCGGCCCGCGGCTAGTCCTGTGCATATCCTAACTGGTTTTCCACCACCCAGGACAAACAGACGTGGACCTCAGACAACCGCGCTTTGGCGTTAAGCATCATCCGCCCGAAATTTTGAGTTGCGCCCACCGTTGCGGGCGGGTGTCCTGACCCCTCAACCCATTTTATACCATGCAAGAACTCGTCACCCTGGAATGCACCGAAGCCAAGAAGGAGGGGAAACCCACCTCCCGCTACCTGACCACGCGCAACAAAAAAACTGTCACCGAGCGTATTGAGAAGAAGAAATACAACCCCTTCCTCAAACGCCACACGCTCCATAAAGAGATCAAGTAAGCGTCTTGAGTGCGGCCGCCATCGGTGGCCGCAATTGCAAACTTTAGTGGCGGGGTGCTCCAACCTGGTTTTGGTTGTATCTTCACCGTCGCTGCTGGTCAGCCAGTGCCCGGGCTACGTTGCGCGCGAAGAACGGCCCTCGGAAAATCATCCCAGTGTAGATCTGCACCAGCGTCGCGCCGGCATCGATCTTTTCGGCTGCGCTCGTGACGTCCGTGATACCGCCAACGCCGATGATCGGCAGCCGCCCGCCCGTCGTGTGTGCGATGTAGCTGATGATCTCCGTTGAGCGATGGCGCAACGGTGCACCACTGAGTCCGCCAGCTTGATTTATTGTGCCAAAAAACCCCGGTCGCGCGAGGGTAGTGTTTGTCGCGATGATACCATCAAGCGCGTACTCAGCAATCACGCCGAGCACCGCGTCAATCTGTGACCATGTCAGGTCGGGTGCAATTTTCAGCAGCACAGGCACGCGGCGGCCACCGGGCGCAATGGAACGGCTGCGGTTCGCCGTCGTTACTGCACCAAGCAATTCGCGCAATGGCTTTTCGTCCTGGAGCGCGCGCAGGCCTGGTGTGTTGGGGCTGGAGACATTGAGTACGACGTAATCGGCGAGGTCGGCGAGTTGCGCGAAGCTGTCGAGGTAGTCTGCCACTGCCTCTTCTGGCGCAGCGGACTTGGACTTGCCCAAATTTATACCGAGCGGAATGCGCCGCTGGCCCGGCCCCGGCAGACGCGCAAGCCGTAGCGCCACGACCGCCGCGCCGTCGTTGTTGAACCCCATACGGTTGATGACCGCCTCTTGGTCCGGGTATCGAAACATCCGTGGCCGTTCATTGCCTGGCTGCGCGCGCGCCGTTACCGTGCCGGCCTCGACATGGCCGAAGCCGAGTGCTGCCGCCGCCGGCCAGGCGATTGCGTTCTTGTCAAAACCGGCTGCGAGGCCGACAGCGTTGGGAAATTTCAACCCAAAACATTCGACTGGCCGAAATTGGCCCGGCGGGAGCTGCGCCCATTGCTCAAGCGCGCGACATACCGGTCTGAGCCGGCCAAGCCGGGCCATTGCGCGCACCGCCGACTCGTGCGCGTGCTCCGCGTCCTGCCGGAACAACTGCGGTCGTACCACCCTTTCATAAAAATGACCCATTGCTGGAGCATTCCGGATGGATTGGGAAAATCAATAGCCGGTCCGCCGATCGATGCGTGCGCTCACGCGACGGGCGCGAAGGAGGCTAAGCCGCTCGCTCGCAGCCCACTTTCCCGAGCTTGCGTCCTAGGCGAGCTCGGAGTGAGGCCAATTCCTTTCCATTTCTGAATTTTATCAGCATATTTCCCGCGCTTTTCTGCTTGTTTTCGCCTCGCTCCCTCGCACGCTGCGCGCAAATTCGCCGCCCAACTTCGCGGCTTGACCCGGCCCGCGCCCGGCTTTTCTCCTCCGCCTAACCTTTCCTTCTTTTTCCACATGGCCAAATCCTCCGTCCTCCTCGACTGGTGCAACGTCCGCCTCGGCTCCGACCACAACTGGTGGGTGGACGAGGTCAGTGACCCCGTACGTTGGGACGTGGACGGCCTCAGCATCGTCGACCCGCGTCAGATGGCCCACCTCATCGAACACGTTGAGCCGCTTCGGGATTACGGTTTCGACCAAGAAATCATGGAGGCCGCCTTTATCCCTTTCCGCATCGAGCGGGAAGTGCCGAAAAAGCTTCTTCGCCTCAAACGCGTGAAAGACTCCTTTTTCGAGTCAGAAGAAAAACTTTTCGCCCTACCTGACATCCTTGACGAGGAAAACGGCCCCTATGCCGACCTCCTCGACCATCTCACCCGTTGCCGCGTAAAAATGCTCAACGATCTCTTCGCCTTCGAGTCCAAGCTCACCGTGGACGAATTAGAAGACGAACTCCGTGAGGGCCAAAACGCCGACTATGCCGAGGGCAAGGCTCTCCACGCCCATAACGAACTCATTGCCATCCTCGATTTCATCCCCGCCGGCTACGAGCTCGAGGATGGCGAGGAAACACCCCGCAAAGGCAAGGCCAAGGCTGAGGATGACATTGACGACGCCGACCTACCCCAACTCGACGAGGCCGAAGAAGAACAGCTCAAGGGCGACCAGTCGCTCGCGTGGGACGAGGACAAAGAAAAGGACAAAGAGGAAGACTCCCCTGCCGTTAAACTCCCCATCGGCAAAGACTCCGAGGTCGAGGAAGACTGGAGCGAGGACGAAGAGGAGGAAGCTGACGACGAGGATGACGAGGATGAAGCAGATGAGGACGACGATGGGGACAAAGACAGTGGCAGCAAAAAGCCCACGAAAAAATCCCCTCCGCGCCGCCCGCGTGGGAAGCGCTGACGGCTGTCGCCAGAAAGCAGATCCATTCTCCCCCGCTCTACTTGCCAACTCATTTTTGGTTGCCCTCATCGCCTAAGGTTCAGCACGAATAGTCCGTTCAGAAACGGCATCAAGGGGCTGCTGAAAACTTCGGCGCACCCGCCGCGACTCCTACTTGGACCGCAAATGTTTCTCCAATGCGTCGCATGCCGCCGTCACGCCACGCTCGGCGCGGACCTGCACCCCGATCTCAGCCGAATTTTTTGCGAAGCTGGGCTGGTTAAGTAATGCCGCCAACTCGCGCGCGACTCGTTTTGCCCGGTAGCGCCCGCGCGACAGCGTGCGCGCCACGCCAAGCCGCATAAGACGCGCGGCATTGTCCGGCTGGTCGTGCGCGAACGGCACCACCATCATCGGCCGACCTGCGCGCAACGCCTGTGCCGTCGTGCCGACGCCGCCTTGGTGGATGATAGCGGCAGCGCGTGGAAACACCTGTGCGTAGGGCAGGTAGTCCCACGTGAGTATCGTCGGCGGCAGGTCGGGCGGTGGCGGGTTCTGGCCGAGCAACAGCAGCGCGCGACGGCCCAGTAGTTGTGCGGCACTGGCGCTCTCTACAAAAAAATTGTCTGCTAGGAAGACTGCCGCCGAGCCGAGCGTGAATACGAGGGGCGCGTCGCCCGATACGAAAAATTTTTCGACCGCCGCGGGCAGCGCCGAGGTCACGCCGCCGGCCGCCTCCTCTTCATAAAACGGAAACCCGCACTGTACCGTTTGTGCTGGCCAGTCGGGTTGCGGCGGCTGAAGCCAGGAAGAAAAGAGCGCAAGGTCGAGGTGCGGCGAAAATTTTCCACTAAAAAGTGGGCTATCACCTGGCGGCAGGCCAAGCTCACGACGCAATGCGCGCACCGGAGACCACCAGCGATTCGTGACGACGCGCGCCGCCAACCGCAGCAGCCGATTGCCCACGGGCCCAAGCAATTGGAGTAATCGTGTGCCCGGTGGGCCGGGCAGCAGTGACGGATCGTACACCGAGAACAGCGACACCGGCGCGAGCGAATAAGACACCCAGCGCAGACCAGTTTTCTCTGCAAGGATCGGAGCGGCATAGACGATCTCGCTGCTCACCAGCAAGTCGGACCCGGCGGCGGCGATCTCGAGTGCAGCATACATCGCCCGCACAGCGGGAAACATTAAGTCACGCAGCAAGAAGGCCGAGGCCCGACGGCCGTCCATGATCTGGCGGACGGTCTCGCCATCGCCCACCGCCACCTCCGGCGGTAGCGGGTGAAACGGTAGCCCAAGTGTGACAATTTTTTCCCGGTAAATTTCTGTCGTGGCGACCTCGGCCCGATGCCCGCGTCGCTTGAGCTCCAGTGCCAACGCGAGTGCGGGATGTAAGTCGCCGAGGGAGCCAATAGTAGCAATGAGGATGCGGGCCATGTGAAGCGCGGTGGACTAAGAGAGCGTGATCATTGTGGTCATTTTCCAATCACGACATTGTCGAGATGTTACCTAGCGGCGAGCTGATCCGCGCTATGTCGCGACAGTTGAGGGGAGCCGGTCCAGTTCGCAAGGCCCATGAAGGTCCGCATTGTCCCTCCGTCCACAAGCACGGGCACATCCCTGCGCAGCTTGAAAACAGTATCATCGCTTCATTGGCTCTTAATGCGCCCTTAAGTCCAGTGAGAGGATCTATTTTCGCGACATCGGGCGCGGCAAAAGCATAAACCTAAACGACGGACGAGCGTGACAGAGAAGTGGGCGAACGGCGGCAGCAGCTGATAACACCGGTATCAAGGGTTCCCACGTAGGGACAGACTAAGCAGGTGGGCGGTCACGCAGCACACCCCTACCCGCTTGCCGGGCTGGGTCTTTCCGCTGGCCCCTTGATGGGTGGCGTGATACCGCCAGCAGCCTGAGCGAGGAGGGCATTTCTGAAATGGGAGGGGGAGCCCAGCCAACGATCCAAAGACGCAACAACATGCCGAGGAAGTCATGCCGCATTTGAAATTTTCTTTGCGCGTGCGCAGTAGCGGACGATGCTGCGTACGATGGCCGCCCAACCCACCTTCCGCGAGGCGCTGTTTTTCTGGCTGAAACTCGGTTTTATCAGCTTCGGCGGGCCAGCAGGGCAGATTGCCATCATGCAACACGAGTTAGTCGAGAAGAAACAATGGATCACGCAGGAGCGATTACTCTACGCGCTCAACTTCTGCATGCTACTGCCTGGCCCAGAGGCACAACAGCTCGCAATTTATTGCGGCTGGCTGCTACACGGGACGCGCGGTGGCATCGTAGCAGGCGTGCTGTTTGTGCTGCCATCGGCGGTGATGCTGTGGGGGCTGAGCATCGTCTATGTGATATGGGGCGCGGTGCCGGCCATCGCGGGAATTTTCTACGGTCTGAAACCGGCCGTGATAGCGGTCGTCGCGGCGGCGGTATTGCGGCTGGGCAAGAAGGCACTGAAAAACGGTGTGGGTTGGGGAATTGCAGCGGCGGCGTTTGCGCTGATCTGTATTTGGCACACGCCGTTTCCGGCAATTGTAGCAGGCGCGGCGGCGGTGGGGATAATCGGTGGCAAACTTTGGCCGGAGCTATTCGGCGTGGGGTGGAACACGTTGCCCCCAACGCGTTTGGGCGACACGAATATCTCAGCGAGGTCGAAGGAGCCAATATGTTTTACCTGGGTCAGCTCGGTTAAAGTAATCGGCGTCTGTGGCGTGCTCTGGGGCGCGCCGATTTTGGTCGCAGGTTGCTGGCAAGGTTGGGATGGCGTGTTGATCCACGAAGGTATGTTTTTCAGCAAGGCCGCAATGGTAACTTTTGGTGGCGCTTATGCGGTACTGCCCTACGTCGGCCAGCAGGCGGTTGAGCATTTTCACTGGCTCACGTCTACGCAGATGCTCGACGGTCTGGCGTTCGCCGAGACAACACCGGGGCCGCTCATTATCGTGCTACAATTTGTAGGCTTTCTCGGCGGCTGGAACCAGCCCGGCACGCTGTCGCCACTGCTCGCGGCGACGCTTGGCGCAGCGATGACGACGTGGACCACCTTCGTGCCATGTTTCCTGTGGATTTTCCTCGGCGCGCCCCATCTTGAACGACTGCGCGGGGTGCGCCTGCTCAACGCCGCGCTTGGCGCGGTAACGACCGCAGTGGTCGGGGGGGTGCTAAACCTCGCCGGGTGGTTTGGCCTGCACACGCTGCGGCCCGACGCGGCGACCGGTGCGGTGGATTGGTTCGCGACAGCGTTGGCCGTAGCGGCCTTCGTGGCGCTACACCGCTTCAAGTTTAATCTCATCGCTGTGATCGCCGCCTGCGGCGTGCTGGGGTTGGCGGGGCGCTTGTGGTAAGTGCGTGCGGCCCTACCGACACAACCAGTCCCCTCCCTCCCAAAAGGAAATCGCCTCACACCTCTGTTTGTGATGATGCTCATCGGGCGACCGGCTTAGCTGGCACTTCCCTATCCCAGAACTTGTGAAGGCTTTGCCTAGACGATTCGCCCTAGCCGTGGATGGACTGGCCAATGTTGCAATGATTCTTGTGTTGCAGTGCCAGCAACTCGTTTTCGGACTTGAACCAGATAGCGGTATCTTGGTTGGAGGGACGGCCCTTGGCGACCCAGAGCTCTTTCGCATGGGCGGTGACAGCCTCGGCAGGTGGCGCGCCCGACTCATTGGGCTCGAGGAGGAAGGGAGGATCAAGCTGGAGTGGTTTCATGCCCACAAGATATCACCCAGCCGCCTTGGCTGCCATGGGGTGTTACCCGCTGCTGCCCGCCAACTCGTTTGGCGAGCTCGTGCTTGGCGATCATTCGTTCCGGGGCTTGACGGACAGAATCTCACCGCCATCCGCAACTGATACGCACGTCGGCCTCAAGGCACCGGTAAATAGCGAATGTTTTGACGTGAGTGATGGTTAGGTTGCCACGTCGACTGGCAACCTCCCTTCCGCGAGTACAGAACTCGTTGCTACCAACGAGTCAAAATGGGGCGGCCAACGGGACTCGAACCCGCGACCCCAAGATTCACAATCTTGTGCTCTAACCAACTGAGCTATGACCGCCGCAAATTGAAGAGTGGTGACGCTCGCCGCGCCGCCGTTCACTGTCAACCTCAGTTCTTAGGCGGCGAGCGACGTATGCCGACCGCATGCTCACGGCTTGAAATAATCGGCGGACAGCAGCGCACCGAGCAGCACGGCAAAGGCGAGACGATACCAGACAAAAAGCATCAGGCCGTGGCGGGTGAGCCAATTAATAAGAAACCGCACACTGAGCGCGGCGGTAACGGCGGCGACGATACAGCCCAGCAGGACGTGCGGCCAGCCAAAGACCGCGATCATCGCCGCGCCGCTCGAAAAGCTTTTGTAGGCCGTTGCGGCGGTGAGCGTCACGAGGCCGAGGAGAAAGCTGAACTCGGCCGAGCGGCGCGGGTCGAGACCCGCGAAATAGCCGCCCACGATGGTCATCATCGAGCGGCTGGTGCCGGGCCAGAGCGCAACACATTGCAGCAAGCCGATACCCGCGGCCTGCCGAAGGGAAAGCGAAACAGGTTCAGTCACCCCGTCCGGTTTTTTCAGCGGGCTTTGCTGTATCCGCCAACGCTCAGCCCACCACATAAAAAGTGCGCCGGCGACTTGCGCGGCGATCACGGCAGAAATGGAGAAAAGATTTGTTTCAATCCAATCGTGGGCGAGTAGGCCGATACCCGCAGCGGGGAGGAAGGCGACGACTAGGTTGATGAGCAGACGGCGGCCCACCGCGTCGCGGCCGAGGAGTCCGTTGAACATTGAAATAAGGTGCGACCAATAAAGCAGAGCGACGGCCGCAATGGCACCGAACTGGATGACAATGGTGAATGTGTCCGCCGCAAGCTTGGGCGTGAGCGGGACGCCACCGGGATGCTTGGCCGAGGGGCGCTTGTGCCAGAGTGGCTGGCCGGCGGCGTCAGTAAGCCGTTGCTCAGACTCAAGCTTAAGCGCTGAGGTAGCAACGATGAGATGACCGGTCGAGGAGACGGGAAGAAATTCAGTCACGCCCTCAACCAGACCAAGAGTGATGGCGTCACCAGCAGTCAGCCCGATGGCTGGGGCGGGCGGCGTAAGTACCGGCGGCATAGCAGCGGATGCAGTGAGGGCCAGCAGCAAGCTGAGCATGAACAACGCAGGGAGTTTTTGCATGCGCCTTGGTTTCAACTTCGCGGGCGTGGGGCAAATTTATTTACAGGGATGCAGCCAGCCACGCGCCCGTCATCCCCCAGAGGGTCTTGTAGTGGAAATAAATTCTATGCCCCTCCTCTAGCGCAGATGATGAAAATTAACCAAACTCAATCGGACGCATGCTCGCGCTCGGAAAAATGCGACGGCAAGGAGGTGACCTGCGCCCAACGGCCCCGGTGCCGCCAACAAGCAGCTTTATCATACCCACACCGAGCCAAAAAGCGAACGGAGTGGCCGACCGAAACCGTAGAATACGACGGCGGGATTTATGACTGGTCGAAAATTCCTACCGGTCAGACTTTGTTAGGCGATCAGACACGACAACGACCTAGACGTGACATACTCGCCAAGCTACAAGGCAAGACTTGGGCGAACGCCGGAGGTTTCCCGTTGACCCTTCCGCCTGCTCCGCGTGTTCATAGGGGGCATGGTTCCCAGCGTCCTGATCGTTGACGACGAAAAGCACACTCGCGACGGCCTGCGGCAGGCGCTCGAGGAGAACTATGACGTGTCCGTCGCCGCCAACGCAGACGAGGCGTTTAACCTCATGGCAGCGCAAGACTATGAAGTAATCCTCACCGACCTGCGAATGCCCGGCAAATCCGGCCTAAAAGTCATAGATAAGGCGCTCGCGCTGCCGACCAAACCCGCGGTCATTATGATGACCGCCTATGGCAGCATTGATTCCGCTGTCGAAGCGATGAAGCGCGGCGCGGTGGATTTTCTCACCAAGCCCGTCAATCTCGAGCGGCTGGAGGTGCTCATCCAGCGCGCGCTCAAGACGCGCACGCTCGAGGTCGAAGTAAAGCAACTCCACGAGCGGCTTGATGAGAAATTTTCGTTTGAAGGTATCGTGGGCCACTCGCCCAAGCTCAAGGAGGTGATTGACCGCGTAAAACTTGTGGCGCAGTCGAAGGCGACGGTGCTCATCGAGGGCGAGTCGGGCACAGGCAAGGAGTTGGTCGCACAAGCCGTCCACCAGAGCAGCCCGCGCGCACGCGCGCCGTTCATCGCCGTGCACTGCGCGGCGCTGTCGGAAAACCTGCTAGAGAGCGAGATCTTCGGGCATGAGCGCGGCGCGTTCACGGGCGCGATTGAGCGGCGCGTGGGGCGGTTCGAGTCGGCCGACGGCGGCACGCTCTTCCTCGACGAGATCGGCGAAATCTCTGCCTCGACCCAGGTAAAACTACTGCGGTTTCTCGAAACAAAGGCAATTGAGCGCGTCGGCGGCAACAAGCCGCTGGAGCTCGATGTGCGGCTGGTGGCCGCAACTAACCGGACCCTCGATCGACTCGTGCGCGAGGGAAAATTCCGCGAGGATTTGTTTTTCAGGCTCAACGTCGTTCGCATCACGATGCCACCGCTGCGCGAACGCACAGAGGACGTGCCGCTGCTGCTCGCGCACTACCTGAAATATTTCGCGAAGGAAAACGGCGTCGAGCCACCATCGGTCGAACCGGGGGCACTGCGGTATTTATCGTCGTACGCGTGGCCCGGCAATATCCGCGAACTGCGAAATTTCTGCGAAAACGCCGTCGTACTGCGGCGCGGAGACAAGCTGACGGAATACGACCTAGAGCCGAAATTTCGCGGCGAGACACCGGCGACACCGGATTCCGTCGGGGGCCACGATGGCGACGTCACTTCGCGTTTCACCGCGACGACAGACCAGAGCAACGCGCTAGCCCACCGCCCATCCAGCCAGACCGGCTCGCTTTCCGTCGCTGACAACGAGAAACGCCTGCTGCGCGAAGCCCTCATCAAGGCGCGCGGCAATCGGACCGACGCCGCGAAGCTCATGGGCGTGAGCCGCCGCACCCTGCACCGCAAGCTTGCCCAGTGGCCGGAGCTTGACGTGGTTGACAAATGAAAACGCGCCGTGCCCCTGCACGAATCAACTTTCCTTTGCGCGTCCGCTGGCCAGCCTGAAATCTTGCCATGCGCCTGACCGTTTTTCTTTCCGCTCTCCTGCTTGCCACTGCGCCGCTGCGCGCCGCCGAAGCCGACGGCCTCACCGTAGTCGGCTCAGATTTGTTGGGTAAAAAATTTTCCGCCGGGCTGACCGCCTTCGCGCAACGCGCCGGGCTGGCCCTCAAGCTCAACCTTACTGGCAGTCATGCCGGGCTAGACGCATTGCAGGACAACAAAGCCGACCTTGCTCTGCTGGTTTTTTCGAAGCGGGAAAAGCCGCCCGGCGCGCCGTTCGTCGCGCAGCCGGTGGCCTACCATACCGTGGTCGCCGTCGTGCCGGCAGATTTGCCCCTTGAACAACTTTCATTCGCCCAGTTACGCGCCATATATTGCGCGAGCGAAGGGGACCAGCCGCCGAAAAGCTGGGACGCGCTCGGCGTTCCCGCCACCAGCACTTGGGGCCGCGCCAGCATCAGTCCGGTGATCAGCGGCCCTGGCGGCGGCCTCGCCTACGATCTGTTTCGCAACAACGTGCTGCCCTCGCCCGGCCTTCGCGTGGTCGTAACCGTGGAAGCGGACGCGTCGGCCGCCCTGAAACGCGTGGCCTCCGGATCAAGTGGCCTCGCTATCGTGCCAGTGCTTCCTCCCGGAAGAAAAGACCTCAGGGCCCTGTCTCTATCACGTGGCACCCGCGATGTGGCCTTCGGCCCCACCCCTGAAAATATTCATAGTGGCGACTACCCTGTCCCAAGCCTTCCGCTCCACGTCGTGTTCCGAGCTGACGCCGCGAAACGCCTCCTGCCGCTGCTGCGTTTCCTCCATAGCACCGACGCTGTAACACTCTGGCAGGACGCCCAACTCGTGCCGCTACCGGCCTCTGCCCGCGAAGGCCAAATTGCCGAGTTTGAGACCATGTAAAAAAAGCGATTGACGCGCCCGCCCTGCACCCGTTTTCTGCCACTTCAGTTTCGCAGGCGTAGCTCAGTTGGTAGAGCACCACCTTGCCAAGGTGGACGTCGAGAGTTCGAGTCTCTTCGCCTGCTCCATTTCAATACAAAGCCCCGTAACCTAGCAGATTACGGGGCTTTTTGTTTTTCGTGATTCGGCGAGCGTAGAATTTTTTATTGGCAAAGAGAGAATAATAACGGCGAGAAACGTAGAGGACGCGGAAGGTCAAAAATCCGCCTAAGTCGGGACGTTTAACGGCTGAGCCGATTTCATCTTCGCTGAGGTTGTCGCAGCGAAGGGGGCGATCGATGAGGCATGTAGGCAGGTAACGTCAAGGTTGCGCTACGCCGTTGGTGGGTATGGCCGATGCATTGGCCGTGGCAGAGGGTGGAGTAGTTTGAGCCGGGGAAACCTCCGTGAGAATCGCATAGATGCCAGTCCAAGCCAGCGCAAACACCACGGGGAGCAGGATCGACGGAGAGACAAAGGTCAGCCAAGGTGCTCGCTCGGGAAAATTGCTGAACACCTCAACCGTCCCATGATTTCTACTCGGCCTCGTTTTGCGCCACAGCTTGTGCAATTTCCAAATCCCAATCGCGCTAGTGATCAGTCCGACAAAAATCAGCAAGGCGCTGGCAAAGCCCAAAGCCGCGATGAGCTTTGAAAGTTTAATGTTCTTGTCCCATCCGAAGGCCAAAGCGGTGAACAACAGCCCTTGGAGGGTACCATGCCAGTTTAGGCGGCGGTCGACCTGCTCCGCTTCGAACTGGTTTAGGGATCGGATAGTCGCGGTGATGCTTTCATTTTGTTTGTCGTCAGCCACCTGCGGCGACATCCGCGATGATTGACTCACAACCTGCCGAGAACACACATGGCGGCGGTCAACGCGCAGGTAGGCTTCGACGATAAGAAGCCCGCCGAGGATCGGGTGCGACGGGCGCGAGTGTGGTTTGACAACCAGGAGATCGTGACCCGAGCGGAAGTGTATGCGCCGTGACTGCACGCCAGGCGATGGCGCGGCATCGGCTTTGTGAAAATTGTGCAGCAACTGGATTGGGCGTTAGGGCGAATCTTTATAATTAATGTCCTGAGGTAGTGACCGTCCAGCGCCCTGGACGTTGTGAGTATTGACCGAATTACCGTCCTCACACGCAAAAATTCCTTGAGATAAGGTCGGACTTGTGGGTTGAGAGGCAAAGTTTTTGCATGGTGACCACCATGCCCGCGTTCGCTAATATCGCCAGTGTCGGTTCCGCCAGCGCCGAAGTCTCGTTGTGGCTAAGTCTGCCCTTCGGCCTGCTGTTGCTGCTCATCGCCACGATGCCACTCTCGCCGCCGCGAGTGAAACACTTTTGGGACAAGTATTACAGTCTGGTCGCGGTCGGCCTGGGCGCGCTCGTGGCGGTGGTTTATTTGACAAAAATCTCCGGCGGAGGTGACGCCGTCGTGGCCACCATCAAGGACTATTTCTCTTTTATCGCGCTCATCGGCTCGCTGTTTGTCGTGGCGGGCGGCATCCACCTCAAGGTGAAAGGCGAGGCGACGCCACAAGAGAACATTGTTTTTCTGATCCTCGGCGCGGTCGTCGCCAATGTCATCGGCACAACGGGCGCGTCCATGGTCCTCATCCGGCCGTGGATAAGGATGAACAAGATCCGCGCCAGCCCGTATCACGTCGTGTTTTTTATTTTCATCGTGTCGAACGTCGGCGGCGCACTCACACCCATTGGCGATCCGCCGCTGTTTCTCGGCTATCTGCGGGGCGTGCCGTTTTTTTGGCTGGTGGATCATATCATCTGGCAATGGCTGGTGACGCTCGCGGCCATCCTCGGGGTCTTCTGGGCGTTTGACGCACGCAGCTTTGCGCGGATGCCACGCCAACTCCAACACGAAGCAGGGCTGACCGACATGTGGCGGTTCGACGGCCTCATCAACGTACCGCTCTTGCTCGTGATCATCGGCGCGGTATTTTTGCCGGAGAAATTTTTCTTGCGCGAGGCTATGATGCTCGGCGCGGCGGGAGCGAGCTATTGGCTCACGCCGAAGGCCGTGCACGCGGAGAACCATTTTTCGTTCGAGCCAATCAAGGAGGTCGCGTGGCTCTTTGCGGGCATTTTTCCCACGATGTTGCCCGCGCTCGGCTATCTCGCGGCACACGGGCACGAGTTCGACATTAATGGACCGCTAAACTACTACTTCGCGAGTGGTGCGCTCTCGGCAGTGCTCGACAACGCCCCGGCTTACGCGAGTTTCTTCCAGTTGGCGAAGACAACTGCCGGTGCCGCCGACACAGGCGCGCTGCTCAAGTCCCACCCCCTCTATGTCATCGGCGTGAGCCTCGGCACAGTATTTTTCGGAGCGATGACCTACATCGGCAACGGACCAAACTTCATCGTCAAATCCATCGCACACGATGCCGGCGTGCACGGCCCGACGTTCTTCGGCTACATTTTCAAGTACAGCCTGCCAATCCTGCTGCCCATTCTCGCACTGACGGGTTGGCTATTGTTGCGGTGAGCGGTCAAGTCTGGCTACCGCGCTAGGAGTGAATCTCACAACTGCAACGGCAGGCCGATCTCAATGATCTGCGTCGGGGTAATACGGTAGTAATCTTTTGCGGGACGGGCATTACGGCTGAGGAAACCGTAAAGACCTTTTGCCCAATCCCACATGCGGGCGGTGCCACCGGTTATAATCATTTCGCGGTTGAAAATGAACGTCGCCGCGCGGGGCACGATAGGCACGCCCTGCTCCTTGATGCGCTCCATCAGCACCCCGACGTCGGGCGACTCCATGTAGCCGTAGCGGCCGATGGCGCGCCAGATGCCCTCCCCTATTTCCCGCAACACCAGCTGCTCGGCCACCGGCACCGCAGGCACCTCCTCGGTGACGATACTCAGCAGCACGACCGTTTTGTGCAGGCAGCGGTTGGCTTTCACGTGGTGGAGCAGTGCGACCGGAGTACCCTGAGGCGAGCCGACCATAAAGACGGCCGCGCCAGGCACGCGGACGAGATGCGAGCTGCGCGCGATACCAAGCAACTCAGATTCCGTCACACTATTGCCATAGACACGCGCAAAAATCTCGTCCCGCCCGCGTTTCCAAGTGTGCATAACGGCCAGCACAGCCGCACCGATGGCGAGTGGGAACCAGCCACCCTCGATGATTTTGTCGGCATTAGCCGCAAAGAAGGCTCCGTCCACGAGCAGAAACGCTCCGCACAGTGGCCCAGCCAGCCAGAGCGCCCAGCCCCAGCGGCGTCGGGTCACAAGAAAAAAGGCGACTGTAGTGATGCCCATCGTGCCGGTGACGGCGATGCCGTAGGCTGAGGCGAGCGCGTCGCTGCTTTTGAAGAGGAACGTCGTGTAAATGCAACCGAGGGCTAGTAGCGTGTTGACAAGCGGGACGTAAATCTGGCCGGAGAGCTCGGCGTTGGTGTACGTGATTTTTAGGCGCGGGAAATAGCCGAGCTGGATGGCCTGCCGGGTGAGCGAATACGCGCCGGAGATGAGCGCCTGACTCGCGATGATGGCAGCGATGATGGACAGGCCGGTCAGAAGCGCGCGCGGGGCCCCGGCTGGCGCTAGGACGAAGAATGGGTTGTCGGTCACGCCGACGACGCCGGAATGGGAGAGGACGTAGGCTCCTTGGCCGAAGTAGTTCAGTACGAGCCCAGGGAATGCCACGCCATACCACGCCAAGGTGATGTAACGGCGGCCGAAGTGACCCATGTCGGCGTAAAGCGCCTCCGCGCCGGTGATTGCGAGCACGACCGCACCAAGCAACAGGGCCACCTCGCGTGGCTGATGCCCGAGCAGCGCGAGGCCATGGCGCGGGTCGAGCGCGTGCAACACGCTAGGAAACTGCGCGATATGCCAGCCGCCAAGCAGCGCGAGTACCGTGAACCACAGCAGCATCACCGGGCCGAATACCGCGCCGATTCGCTTCGTGCCTTTGTGCTGAATCCAGAAAAGCACAGCCAGAATGGCGGCTGCGAGCCAAGTGATCTTCCATTGCTCCAGGCCGGGATCAATCGCCTTAAAGCCCTCGGCCGCGCCGAGCACGGAGATGGCCGGGGTGATAATACCGTCGCCGTAGAGCAACGCTGCGCCGATCAGAATCATGATGACCGCCGCACTGGAGCCTCGCGGCGCGGTTGAGTTGGTCTGACTCTCCCCGCCCCGGCCCGCATGAATCAAAGCCATCAAGGCGAAAATGCCGCCCTCCCCCTCGTTGTCCGCGCGGGTGATGAAAGCGAGATATTTCACGCTCACCACAATCACCAGCGACCAAAACATGAGCGAGAGTATCCCCAGCACACCTTCGGCCTGTGACACACCCGCCGGTAGGTGCGCGAGGCACTCACGCATCGTGTAGAGGGGACTGGTGCCGATGTCGCCAAAAACAACGCCCAGCGCGCCAAGCGCAAGCGCAGCCTGAGCCTGCGGGCCAAGATTCATAGGCGGTCGTGTGCTCATCGAAGCCAGCATCCTCGCCCACTATCGGCCCTAGTCCAAGCTGTTTGCGACCATGGGTGGATTTTGCTTGCAACGGTAATTTCACACTCGGCCGGAGAACAAGGCTTGCCTCGCCCCGGCAGGCGGGGCATTCACCCCCTCGTCCCTCAACCACCGCCCGCCACACCCATGAAACTCATCATCGCCATCATTAAACCGTTCAAGCTCGACGAAGTGAAAGAGGCGCTGGCCGGCGCCGGCGTCGAGGGCATGACCGTCACCGAGGTCAAGGGCTTCGGCCGTCAGAAAGGCCACACCGAGATCTATCGCGGCAGCGAATACACCGTGGACTTCCTCCCGAAGGTGAAAATCGAGCTCGCTGTCACCGACGAGATGGCAAACAAGGCAGTCACGGCCATCGCTGCCGCTGCCAAGACCGGCAAGATTGGGGATGGGAAAATTTTTGTCCTGCCATTAGAGGAAATCATCCGCATCCGCACCGACGAACGCGGCGAAACCGCCGTCTGAGCGCCCCCCGCCGGACCGCACTTACCCGGCTAGTTCCGCCGGCGGCCCTCGCGAAGGCCGTCGCCTGCTCGTGTTGCGCCCCAACGATGAGCCTACTTTTTTTAAGTAATGAATGAAATTGATACCAGCCGTGGCATGGGGGCTGCTCATTCTGCGGTCGCCATGAAATCATCCCTCCTAAAACTCGGCCGCCTCCTTGGCTGCCTTTTCGCCCTCGGTCTTGCCAGCACGCTGGTGAGAGCCGCTGATGCCGCCCCGGCGGCCGCAGCCACACCCGCCGCCCCAGCGGCGACCCCGCCCACCCCCAAAGACTCGGAAATCATCCAGTCCGTTGGTGCTTATTTTCAGAACACCGACCCGGCGGCGCCATTTGCTAGTTACAAAGACAAGGACGGCAACTTCCCCAAGGGCTTCTCGGCTCCGACGCTTGGGGTCGCCGGCCCCGGCCATAACGCGTGGATGATGACGAGCGCCGCGCTCGTACTCTTCATGACGTTGCCCGGCCTCGCCCTTTTCTACGGCGGTCTTGTCCGCAAGAAAAACGTCCTCTCCGTCCTCGCGCAATGTCTCGGGTGCGCGGGCCTCGTGACCATCCTCTGGTGGGCCTTCGGCTACAGCTTCGTCTTTGCCGGCGGCGATGGCGCGGGAAAAGTCATCGGCGATTTCGGCAAATATGCTTTCCTCAACGGCGTGGATTCCGCGCCCAATGGTGATTATGGCTACTGGGTCTCCCAGAACGTCTTTTCGATGTATCAGATGATGTTCGCCATCATCACCCCCGCGCTGATCATCGGTGCCATTGCCGAGCGCATGAAGTTCTCCGCTATCATGCTCTTCATCGCCCTCTGGATGGTCGTCGTCTATTTCCCGCTCGCCCACATGGTCTGGGGCATCAATGGGCTTATGAACGGCGTCTGGAACAAGGACGCGGTGATCAAGGCCATCGACTTCGCGGGCGGCACCGTCGTGCACATGAGCTCCGGCTGGTCCGCGCTCATCCTCTGTATCATCCTCGGTCCCCGGCTCGGCTTCGGCAAGGAGAAGATGGCTCCGCATAGCATGGTACTCTGTATGGTCGGCACCGGCATGCTTTGGGTCGGCTGGTATGGCTTCAACGCCGGCTCAGCCATCGCGGCTGATGGCATCGCGGCCAACGCCTTTATGACCACCACGCTCGCCACCGCCGTCGCCTGCTTCGCGTGGGGCCTCATCGAGAAGCTCCACCGCGGCCACGCCTCCATCCTTGGCTTCTGCTCGGGTGCTGTCGCCGGCCTCGTGGTGATCACCCCGGCGTGCGGTTTCGTCAATGCCACCGGAGCCGTCATCATCGGCCTGCTCGCAGCTGTGGTGCCCTACATCTTCGTAACCTTCGTGAAGGCGAAGTTCGGCTACGACGACGCACTTGACACCTTCGGCGTCCACGCCGTCGGCGGCACCATGGGCGCGCTTGCGACCGGCTTCCTTGCCACCAGCACCGTCAACAGCAACCTCACCGACGGCAATGCTGCCGCAAAGGCCAACGGCCTCGCCAAGCTCGTGGCCGACGGCGGCCTCTGGATGGAGCAGGTCAAGGCCATCGGCGTCACCTTGGTGCTGGCCGTAGTCGGCACCATTGTCATCGCCTTCATCGTCAAGGCCACCATCGGCCTCCGGCCCACTGAGGAAGTCGAGCGTCAAGGCCTCGACATCAACGAACACGGCGAAGAGGGTTATGTCCTCTGAGTCTCAACCCTTAAACTCAACCTACCATGAAACTCATCATCGCCATCATCAAACCGTTCAAGCTCGACGAAGTGAAGGAGGCCCTCGCCGCCGCCGGCGTCGAAGGCATGACCGTCACCGAGGTCAAAGGCTTTGGCCGTCAGAAAGGCCACACCGAGATCTACCGCGGCAGCGAATACACCGTGGACTTCCTGCCCAAGGTGAAGCTCGAGCTTGCCGTGGCTGACGCCGTGGCCGCCAAGGCTGTGGCCGCTATCACGGCCGCCGCCAAAACCGGCAAGATCGGCGACGGCAAGATCTTCGTCATGCCGCTCGAAGAGGTCATCCGCATCCGCACCGACGAACGCGGCGAGACTGCGATCTAATTCGCAGACCTCGACTACCTCGCATTAAGGCGAGAAAAAACTCAGGCCGGCCCCCGCAACGGGGCCGGCCTTTCTCTTGGCTAAATTCGACAGAAAACCATGAATATCTGAATTCATTCCGGATTGCTTGGTTACCCCATTTACCCGTCTTTAAATGAGCTGTAACGTCGCGTTTTTCCCTTAGAACGCGACCAAGGTTTCCGTTCAAAAAAGCCGCTGTCCCTCCACCGTTTTTTTTGCTTGGCTGCCGATTGCCGCTCCATGCTCGCCTCCGATTTCTTTACCCTGCCGCCCTCCCTCGCCGTATTCGCGCCGCATTTCCGCGCCAATGTCGCGCCGTGGGAATGGCTGCGCGAAATCGCCCCTGCCCTCGCCGCACAATCCTTCGCTGAACCACTGCCGTCGCGCCCGTCAGGAGTGCATATCACCGGACCCGTTTTTCTTCACCCCAGTGTCCGCTTACCGCATACCGCGACCATCATCGGCCCCGCGTGGATCGGCGAGGGCACGGAAATCCGGCCCGGCGCGTTCATCCGCGGCCACACCATCACCGGCGCGCGCTGCGTGCTGGGCAACTCCTGCGAGTTCAAAAACTGCCTGCTCCTCGACGGCGCGCAGGTGCCACACTTCAGTTATGTCGGCGACTCAATTCTCGGCAATGGCGCGCATCTCGGTGCCGGCGCAATTCTCTCCAACCTCCGCCTCGATCGACAGATCGTCACGGTTCGCATACCTGAGGGTACCGTGGACACCGGCCTGAAAAAGTTCGGGGCCATCCTCGGCGACCATGCCGAAGTCGGCTGTAATGCTGTCCTCAACCCCGGCACGCTACTCGGCCAACGTGCGCTGGTCATGCCCACGATCTCCTTCAGCGGCTACCTCCCGCCCAATACCATCGCCAAAACCCGCCAGACTGTGACGTTCCTCCCCCGCCGCGACTGAACACGTTTTCCTGCTCTTAATCATTCTCGATCCGTTAAAGAGGTGAGAATAGAACAAGTAAGTGAACGAGAACGATTCCGCATCTGCGGGCAGCAATCCAAAATCAAGCATCCAAAATCGACCTTCCACTCATGCGCCTCCTCACTGGCATCAAGCCCACCGGCATCCCGCATCTCGGCAATTATTTCGGCGCAATCCGCCCCGCCCTTGACCTCCAACACCAGGGCGACGCGTTTTACTTTATTGCCGACTATCACTCGATGACCTCGCTGTTCGACGCGGCCCAGCGGCGCGAGTTCACGCGCGGCGTCGCCCTCGACTGGCTCGCCTGCGGGCTCGACCCCGTGCGCACCGTACTCTTCCGACAATCCGACGTGCCAGAGGTAGCCGAGCTGATGTGGATCCTTGGGACGATGGCCCCGATGGGCCTGCTCGAGCGGGCCCACGCGTATAAGGATTCCCTCGCCAAAGGCCGCGCACCCAGCTTCGGCCTCTTTTCCTACCCCGTGCTCATGGCCGCCGACATCCTGCTCTACGACTCCAACGTCGTCCCTGTTGGTCGCGACCAGAAACAGCACGTCGAGATCACCCGCGACCTCGCGATCAAGTTTAACCTCACCTATGGCGAGACCTTCGTCGTGCCCGAGCCGAAAATCCGCGACGAAAGCGCTGTCGTCCCCGGACTCGACGGCCAGAAAATGAGCAAGAGCCATGGCAATACCATCGAGCTCTTCGGCGACGAAAAAGCCCTCCGCAAAAAAATAATGGGGCTCGTGATGGACAGCCGCACCCCCGCCGAGCCCAAGCCTGACGCGGAGCAAAACCTCGCCATCCAACTCCTGAAACTCGTCGCCCCCGCCGCCGTCGCGCTCGATTTTGAAAATCGCCTCCGCGCCGGCGGCCTCGGTTACGGCGACCTTAAGAAGGCGTTATTTGAGCACTATTGGAACTGCTTCGCCGCCGCCCGTGCCCGTCGCGCCGAGCTGGTGACCAACCGCGATTACGTCGAGCAAGTCTTGCGCGACGGCGCACAGCGCGCCCGCGCCACTGCGAGTCAAGTTCTCGCCCGCGCCCGCAAAGCTTGTGGGCTGGCGTAACAAGTAAAGTCTTCGCCGTCTCAGCCGTCTTAGCCGTGGCGGATTTTAGCCACGCGCACACGGAAGCGATGAGATTAAATCTACGAAATCACCCAGTGTGCCGGACGGCGCAATCCGCTCCAAATCGGCATCTGAAACGGTGACGCCAAATGTTTTTTCGATCTGCTCGATCGCGGACTCGGCATCAAGGGCGTCCTGATGCGCCCAGAAAACAAAACGAAAAAGATCGTCCGGAAGAAAGTGATCATTCGGCCAACCAAAATGCTCGGCGAGCAAGGGCCGGAGAAGCTGGCCTAGTTTCTGTTTCTGGCCGCCCAAGCCCCACCATGCTGCCGTGTCCGGGCGTGCGCGCAACTGGCGCTCAATGTCATTAACCATCGGCCGGATCCTATCCTCATACAGCGCATGACCAAACGCCCACCCCAGAACGGGAATCCACACACAAATGCGCTCTGCCCTCGATGGCTTGGTCACGAGGAGCGCATCACATACCAATGGCGTCGGAGTCACGCAGCCAGATAACCGGCCCCGAACTGATGCGACAAGTGGATTTCCCCTCAATCAGCCTCACCCCACCCGTGCCAGCCTCACGGCGGCGCGAATGATTTTCACCGCCACGGGGAGTGGCAGGTCAGCCGGACGCCGGAAGCGGATACAACCCTTACCGCAGTCGATGCGGCCGAGTGCCGCGCGGTGCGGCGAGAGAGCTTCAGGGTTTGTGTATAGGCAGAGATAATGCTTCTGCCGATTAAACCCTCCCACCAACTCCGTGCCGATGTGGTAGCAGGGCATCCCATAACGCATGGTCTCCGAGACGCCCGCCTTCCGAAACTCGGCCCGCAGCCGGGAAAAAACCGCGCGCTCCTCCGCTGGCTGCCCAACGAGAAAAGCGTCCACGTCAGGGGCCTTCGAGACCATGGAAAATCCCTACCATCTCACCGAACGCTCATCCCTTCGCCGCCCGGGTGACTTTACGGCGCTCGACTTCTTTTAGGATGCGTTTGCGGAGGCGAAGGCTTTTCGGTGTCACCTCGACGAACTCGTCGGAGGCAATGTATTCGATAGCGCGCTCCAGCGAGAGTTTGGTCGCGGGTGTAAGGCCGGTAGCAACGCCCGACCCTTGCGAGCGGAAGTTGGTGAGCGCCTTGGCGCGGACGGCGTTACACGCGATATCTTCATTGCGCGGATTCTCACCGACAATCATGCCCTCGTAGACTTGTTCGCCAGGGCCGACAAAGAGTTTGCCGCGCTCTTGTACCATCACGAGCGCGTAGCTGGTCGTCTCGCCTGCCTCGGTCGCGATGATCGTGCCGGTGATGCGCGTGAGTACCTCGCCCGCGTAGGGACCGTATTCCTTGAACAAGTGGCTAAGCACGCCGCGGCCGCTGGTCGCGTTGACGACGTCAATCTCCATGCCGATCAGTCCGCGGGTGGTAATACTCGCCTCAATCATTGTGGAGTGGGCGAGCTTTTCCATGTTGGTCAGCTTGCCCTTCCGGTTGGCGAGATTCTGCATGATGGTGCCAACGCATTCATCGGGCACTTCGATCCAGACAGTCTCGTAAGGCTCGTGGCGGTGGCCGTCCACGATTTTCTCGATGACGGTCGGGCGAGAAACGAGCAACTCGAAGCCCTCACGGCGCATCGTCTCGACGAGTACAGCAACCTGCATGGCGCCGCGCGCCTTGACGTTGAATACTCCGGCTTTGTCCGAGTCTTCGATCTGGATCGAGACGTTGACCTTCAGCTCACGCATGAGTCGCTCGCGAAGCTGGCGCGTGGTGACAAGCTTACCCTCCTGTCCAACGAGCGGGCCGTCGTTGACGCAAAATTGCATCTCTAGGGTGGGCGGGTCAATCTGCGTGAAGGGCAGCGCGTGCTGCTCCTCGCTCGCGGCGATGGTGTCGCCGATGTCAATGTCCTCGAAGCCCGAGATGCCGACGATGTTACCGGCTACGCCAGCGGCAGTCTCGACCGTGCCGAGGCCGGAATATTCGAACACCTTGGAAATTTTGGCGCGGACGCGTTTCCCGTCGGAGTGGCGAATGGCAAACACGGCATCGCCGACGGCGGCCTGCCCGCCGAGAATTTTGCCGATGGCGATACGGCCGACGTAGTCGCTCCAGTCAATGTTCGACACGAGCATATGGAACGGTTCGCCGGGCTTGGCAAACGGGGGCGGCACATGGTCGAGGATGGTCTGGAAGAGTGGCGTCATGTCCTTCTTCTCCTCACCGAGGTGGTACATCATGTAACCGTCGCGGCCGGAGCCATAAACGACGGGTGCGTCAAATTGCTCTTCGGTGGCGTTCAGCTCCATGAGTAGCTCGAGCACTTTCTCATACATTTTCGCCGGCTCGGCGTTATCGCGGTCAATCTTGTTAATGACAATGACAACTTTGAGGCCATGGGCGAGCGCCTTCCGGAGCACGAAACGGGTCTGCGCCTGCGGGCCGTCATAGGCGTCCACCACGAGGAGTACACCGTCCACCATGCGGAGGGCGCGCTCGACCTCGCCGCCGAAGTCGGCGTGGCCAGGGGTGTCAACGATGTTGATGATCTTGTCCTTCCAGTGGACAGAAGTGTTCTTGGCCTTGATGGTAATACCCTTTTCCTTCTCGAGATCCATGGAGTCCATGGCGCGCTCCTCGATGTGCTGGTTGGCGCGATAGATGCCGCCGTCCTTGAGGAGCTTGTCCACGAGGGTGGTTTTCCCGTGGTCAACGTGGGCGATGATGGCGATGTTGCGGATGCTCTGGTTCATGGCGATAGGCGTGTCTAGCGGTTGGAAAAAGGTTCAACGTGCCGACCGCGCGCGACGAAGGCAAGGCGGAAGACGCATCGAACCAGGGGTAACTGCGGAGGGGCTTTCCCGCGCGAGGGGTGCACCCCACATCCACGTCATATGGGCAGAGTTTACTCAAACACCTTGTCGCGTGGGTCTACAAAGAGCCAGCAAGCCGCGCCGAGTGCGAAGAGAACGCCCAAGCCGAAGATGGGGGTATTCCATTCACCCGTTCGGGCCAGAAGCCAGGT
Source organism: uncultured Opitutia bacterium (assembly GCA_903872425.1). Taxonomy (GTDB): domain Bacteria; phylum Verrucomicrobiota; class Verrucomicrobiia; order Opitutales; family Opitutaceae; genus CAIYUN01. The sequence continues at coordinate 35,190 of CAIQKQ010000302.1, forward strand.
CGCCAGTGGGGGACCTCCGATAGCGCCGATTTGGCTAACGGTATTCATCGCGGCACTCACGACACCGACATGCGCCCCGCCGATGTCTTGGCAGGTGGACCAAGTCGCCCCGAGTGTGAACATCGTTGCGGTTGTGCCGAGCGCGATGAGCCAGATCGCGGCCTCGCGCTGCGGTACCAACGTGGCGGCCAGCATCGCCAGCGAGGCGACTAAGTTGCCCAACCCGGCGACCCCGGCGCGGCCCCAGCGCAGCCCGAAACGCCGCGTGGCCCAGTCGGTGACGGCACCCCCGCTGAGGTCGCCAGCGATGGCCATCAACAAGGGCAAGCCGGCGTAAAAGCCGAGTTCGGCCTTTTTGAAGCCGTGCTTTTCCTCCAGGTAGGTTGGCAGCCACGTGATGCAGAAATAGAACGCCGTGCTGTTGGGGATGTAGCTGAGGCAGAGCGGGAGTGTGTTGCGATGCGCGAGAAGCCTCCGCCAATAGGACCAGCCCTCGTGCGACGAGGGGGAAGTTATCCGGCCGTAAGCGATGAGCTCGCGCTCAGCGGCGTTGATCGCCGGGTGCCCGGCGGGCGTGTCATAAAACCAGCGACGCCATGCTAACACCCAAACGAGACCAACCGCACCAAAAACGAGAAACACCCCACGCCAACCCACGTGTAAACTTAGTTCATACGCAATCAGCGGCGCAAAACCGCCCGCCAGATGCGCCCCCGCGAAAGCGATGCTCTGCACCCTCCCACGCTGTCGCAGTGGGATCCAAATGGAGAACGTCCGCGCCACACATGGCCATGCGCCAGCCTCGCCCACCCCGAACAGGAACCGCACCGTGAGCATGGTGACGTAGTTGACCGCGCCGGCCGTCAGCGCTGTGAGCGCGGACCACCACAGCACAATGCGCGTGAGCACGCTACGGGTACCGACCCGGTCGGCCCACCAGGCCGTCGGCACCTCGAAGAAAGCATAGGCCAGCGAGAACGAGCTGAATACCCAGCTCATCTGTTCCTTGCTCAGCGACAAGTCGCGCTGGATATCGGGCGCGAGCTTGGAAATACATGCGCGGTCGAGATACGTCACCATCGCGAGCGCAATCGCCAGCCCAACTACGCCATAACGGACGCGCGTAGGTCTGCCGATGGCTGGACGGGGTGAGTCAGGCATACGGCAGAGGGATGTCAGTCAGATTTTGGCGGAGCGTAAAACAGGAAACCAAGGAGGCATAAATCAAACGTAAGGTTTCCCTAGGGATGGGCCGCATGTCTGATCATGCACAGTGGGGGCAGCGATTCCTTGCTACCAGATTTCCTGCTCCTTATCCCTGAGTCACAAGCCTCAGCGACCCTTGGCCTCGTTGTTCGTCTTGATGATGTTGAGCAACTCGGCAGGGTTAAAGTCATCGGTGATAACTTGGGCCGCAGCGGCTTCCTTCGGTATGGGGATATGCTCCGTTTTGATCGCAGCAAGGTCCACACTGGCAAAGAGGCGCTTGCCGACGACTTCGGGGTCGGGCCATTTGGCGGGGTCGGTGATAGCGGGAGTCTGGTAGGTGACCCCAAAGGCCATCACGTTACCCGAGTCAGGCGGATTAAATAGCACGACCTGTGCAAAAACTTTCTGCATCGTCTTAATGTCGGCGTAAAACAGCTCCGTGCCTTCGTGAAGGTTGTTGATGAACACACCATGGTCATTCAGGCGCGCGGCGCACTCGCGCAGAAACTCCTCCGTCTTGAGGTGCGCGGGCACATAGCCGCCACGGAAGGCGTCAAGGAGGATCCAGTCATATTTGTTTGTGTCACGTTTCACGAACATCCGGCCGTCCATAATGGCGACGGGCGTCTTGGCTGTTGGCTTGAACTCGAGCCGCGATTGGCAGAGTGCCAAAACCATCGGATCAAGCTCGACGGTTTGCAGGAGTGCGTCGGGATAGGCTTGGGCGAAGAGACGGTGAATGCCCGCACCGCCCAGACCAATGATCAGCGCGCGCTTCGGCTCGGGCTGGAAAAACGCCGCCGCATAGACGGTGCGCGAGTATTGGAGAATGAGCTTGGTCGGGTCGGCCACGTCCACAACCGATTCGTAAAACTCGCCACGCCGCGAACGGGCGCGTAGCTCGACGCGCGTGCCATCGCGCTGGACGGTGATGTTATTGTAGGTCGTGTCGAAGTTCTCGACGTAGTCGCCTTTTGGTGGCGGCGGAAGCGTGGGCACCGCCGGTGTCGCCGGAGCGGCGGCCGGAGCCGGCGGCACCGCCACACGGGTGGGCTGGGCCTGGATTTCTTGTTTGCCGCAACCGGTGAGGGCAAGAACGGCGGCGAGCACGCCGGTCCTGGCCGGCAAGAATGTGAAACGGATGCTGGGGAGTTTTTTCATGACGGGGAAATTTTTCCAGCGGCGGGCCGCAACAGAACGATCAACGCCGCAAGGCTGACGGTCGCGACGGCGAGCCAGCCCCGCATGAGCTGCGAAAGCGGGAAATGCGGGATGAGTACGAACGTAGTGAGCATGACGCCGGCGATGTTGCCCAGAGTACTCACACCGTAGACCACGCCAGAGGCCTTGCCCGGCGCCGTACCGCGTGCCGCAAGCCAGCCTACGCATTGCGGACCAAACGACGACAGTGCCGTGACCGGCACAAAAAACAGCGCCAGACACGAGAGCAACACGGCGGCATTCATGCCCGCGCCGCCCTGGTCGTTCATTTGCGCCACATCCGGGATGAAGTGCAGTTCAATAGCATCGAGCATACGTTTGCTGAAAAACGCTGTCACCGCCAGCGAAACCACCCCGGTCACCGCTATCGCCACCTGCCACCCGCCGCGTCGGGTCGCCGGCTGGCTGCTGACCCAGCCGCCGAGTACTGAGCCAACACTAAACGCCGTCAGAAAGGTCGTGATGAGCCAGCTCCATTCCACGATGGTCGAGCCAAAGTGCGGATTAATGAGCCGCGAGGCGAGCATCTGGAAGCCCATGCTGAGAATGCCGAGCACGATGACGAGTGGGTAAAAAAGGAGGAGCGCCACAGGAGAGCGAGGGAGGGGGGGCGTTAAAAAGACGGGAATGAGCGCTGACAGTTACACACCACACCGCCTGCGACAAGCTTTAGACGAGCGGCTGTTCTACCGCCACCCACTCCGCTACCGGTCGGCCACCGATGAGATGTTCACGTACGATACGGTCGCAACGTTCCGGCGTCACGCCACCATACCACACACCGTCAGGGTAAACAACCATCCACGGCCCACCCGAGCACACTCGCAAACACGCGGCTTTCGACCGCAGCGTCGGCACGCCGAGCGCCGCGAGTCGCCCCTTAAGCGCCTCCCACGTCGCCAACCCGTCCGCCGCCATACAGCAGTCCGGTCCGACGCACAGAAAAACGTGTCTCGTCGCGCCGGCCAGTTTCATCTTGGCAAACGCAGCAGCAACCGCGGGATTGGGTGGTAGAGTCACCCGGCTAATCATGCGGAATATCGCTGCCCGTTCACGCTTTTCTTTCCCAACGAAATTTCCGCTCGGCCATACTAATTTTTAGATCGTTAATGCTGGCGTAACGACGCTGGTAAAATAAAAGACGATCCGCTTTCCGCCGGACGGGGCAATCGTATCGCCCCAGCTGAGCTGACGGGCGGGCCGGATTTATGCTTCCCCCGTGCAATCCGCGTTGTTTAGCTCGAGCTCTTCCAGCCAAAATTTCCTGATGAAACCCAATACCGCCCTCCTCGCCCAAGCCGCCAATCAAGCCCGTGGCCTCGCCATTGATGCCGTCCATAAATGCAACTCCGGCCACCTCGGTCTCCCGCTCGGCTGTGCTGAGATCGGCGCCGTGCTTTACGGCCACGCGCTCTCGCACAACCCCGACGCCCCCCGCTGGGCCAACCGCGACCGCTTTGTCCTCTCGGCCGGCCATGGCTCAATGTTTCTCTATTCGTGGCTCCACCTCAGCGGCTACGACCTCTCGCTCGACGAAGTAAAAAACTTCCGCGCACTCCACAGTAAGACCCCCGGCCACCCCGAGTTTCACGAGACGCCCGGTGTCGAGTGCACCACTGGCCCGCTCGGCCAAGGCATCGCTAACGCCGTCGGCCTCGCGCTGTCTGGTCAGATGACCGCCGCGCGTTTTAACACGCCGGAGCACACCCTCTTCGACTACCATGTCATCGCGCTCGCGGGCGACGGCTGCATGCAGGAAGGCGTGGCGATGGAGGCCGTCGCGTTTGCCGGCCACCAGAAACTGGACAACCTCATTCTTATTTATGACTCCAACGCGGTCACGCTGGACGCGATGGCTGACCGCTCGCAGAGCGAAAACGCCGCTGCCCGTTTCAAGGCCATCGGCTGGGATGTGCAAACGCTCGCCGACGGCCATGACCTCGCTGCGATCTTGAAGGCACTTAACAAGGCCAAAAAATCCAAGACCGGCCGCCCGCAGCTCATCATCGCCAAGACCACTATCGCGAAGGGCATTCCCGAGGTTGCTGGGACCGCCAAAGGCCACGGCGAAGGCGGCGCGAAATTCGCCGATGCCGCCCGCGCCGGACTCGGTCTGCCTGCTGACCAGCACTTTTTCGTCAGCGACGATGTGCGCGCCTACTTCGCCGCGCACAAAGCCCGCCTCGTCCGCGCCTACAAAAAATGGCTCAAACTCCGCGACGACTGGCGGACCGCCAACCCCGAAAAGGCTTTGCTGCTCGCCTCCGCCGCGACCGCGCCCGAGTTCGCTGCGCTATCCGCGAAAATCCCTGCTTTCCCTGCCGACGCCAAGCTCGCCACCCGTGCCGCCGGCCAGTCTGTGCTCCAGCCGCTCGCGGCCGCGCTCCCCTTGCTCATCGGTGGCAGCGCCGACCTTTACGGCTCGACGCTCAACTATATCAGCGCCGACAAAGATTTCGATCCGACCAACCGCGCCGGACGCAATCTCCGCTACGGTATCCGCGAGCACGGCATGGCCGCCATCGCCAATGGCGTTGCCTATGACGGGGTGTTCCGCCCTAGCGTGGCGACGTTTCTGGTGTTTGCCGACTACTCGCGCCCCTCGATGCGGATCGCCGCGCTTTCCAAGCTCCCCGTCATCTATATCTATACGCATGACTCCGTCGGCGTCGGCGAAGACGGCCCCACGCACCAGCCCGTGGAAACGGTTTCCGGCCTCCGCGTGATTCCGAATCTCGATGTCATCCGCCCAGCCGACCCTGAGGAGACCGCTGGTGCATTTGCCGCCGCGCTCGCCCGCAAAGACGGCCCCACGCTGCTTGCACTCACTCGCCAGGCCGTGCCGCTGCTCAATGACATCCCGGTACAAACGCGTCGCGATGGCGTGCTTAAGGGTGCCTATATTGCCGTCAAGGAAACCGGGCCGCTCACGCACATCCTCCTCGCCGCTGGCAGTGAAGTGCAGCATGCCATCGCCGCCGCAAAGATTCTCGGCTACGGCGTGCGCGTCGTGTCGGTCCCATGCTTCGAGCGCTTTAACCGCCAGCCAGCCGCCTACCGCGAGGAAGTCTTACCGAAGGCGTGCCGCAAACGCGTTGCCATCGAAGCTGGCGTGACCGGCCTCTGGCACCAGTACACTGGCCTCGACGGCAAAGTGGTCGGCATTGACCGCTTCGGCATCAGTGCCCCCGGAGCCACCGTCTTCAAGGAGCTCGGCATCACCGCCGAAAACGTGGTGTCGGCAGCTCGGGCGTTGTAATCTCAACCGTTTTTGGCCGAATGCGCCCTCCACCTATGCTTGCAGGCATCGCATTCAAGCTTCGACCCTGCCCGCCGTGTATAAATGATCCAAATCACCGCCGCGAATCCGAGCGTGAATACCGACAGCAAGATGATCCGAAAAATCGGCTCCTCCACGAAGACATATTTTTCGGAACTGCACCATGGACAGGTGAAGATGCCTTTGTTTGGCTCTGACAGTAGTGACGCGCTGTCATCGTTCTCGCCTTCGACTTCAGCATTGAGGGACAAATCGGAGCGAAGAATATCCGCCGCCTTGGTAAAATTGCTCTCAGTTACATCAATGGCGTAATTGTCGATACGTTCACCCGGCTCATAGCGCAATTTCGCAGCGATGTCGGCGGCAACGAGACGATCCATGATTTGGAGAGCCTGCGCCTTTGAGAGTAGACGGCTGAGACATCTCATAGTTTACGCCTGCTCAGGGCATCGGATTGCTGCGGTGCTCGATACGCAGCCTGAGAATCTTGATCAGAGTGGTAAGCAAACACGCGAAGCCGGAGACCGCCGCGCCGATGAATAAACCCCAGATCATCCCGACAGAAAACGCATAACGTGCCACCGAGCCGTCCTCCGGTTTGAGAGAAAACAACCCCTTCACCATCTCTGGTGATACCTTGGCGACGAGCACGCCGAACCCGCCTCCGAGCGCGGCCGCGAGCAACGAGCCGAGCAAGATGAGCGCGAAATAGCCGGCGGCGGTTCTAAGCAGGTCATTCTTTGGCGCAACGTCGGACATATGAATTGGCGGGGTGAGCTAGTGGACGGAACAATGGCGTGCTCGGGTTGGCAAACTCTATTGCATTGTTGCACAAGCGGCGAGAAATGCCCTTGCACTTTTCCGCGCCCGCGCTTGCCTCGTTTTCCCGCTGCACCCGGAGGGGTGGCTGAGTGGTCGAAAGCAGCGCTTTGCTAAAGCGCCGTAGGAGTAAAATCCTACCGGGGGTTCGAATCCCCCCCCTCCGCCAGTTGGGGTTTTCCCAAGCTGGTGTAAATTCCCGTCAGGTTTTGGAAGAATTCGCAGACGTTTAAGAATGCAGGGGGTGGCGGCGGGTGGAAAGCAGGGGGTGTGCATGGGTCTTGCAGGGGCCATGCAGAGCTAGAACACGACGCTCTCGGCGGTCAGGGCGTCGGCCGAGGCTGCATCACGGTTTCAGCTGACCCTGCTGGGCTGACCTCCTGGCTTGACTAGCCCGTCCGACCCGCCCACCTTCCCGCCATGCTCCGCCGCCCCGCGCTGCTTCTGGCCGTCGTCTTGGCCGCCC
>CAIQKQ010000303.1 GCA_903872425.1 uncultured Opitutia bacterium
AGCCCTCGTCGACCCGGCGCCGGTAATCGTCGGTCGTGGTGAGATTTTTAAAACTGTAAATTTCCTCGCGCACGTCGTCGTAGAGCTGCCACGTGCCATCGGGCAATTTCTTCGGCGTCGCATCACCGAGCAAGATACCGAATTGTCGACGCATCTGCGCCAGGGTCTTGCGCAGGAGGCCGCTGTGCGCGAACGGACCGAAATGCCGCGAGCGCTCATCTTTTTTGAAACGTGTCAGACGAAAACGCGGCAACTCCTCGCCGGGATCGACCCGCACGAGCAAGAAGCGTTTGTCGTCGGTGAAGTCGGTGTTGTATTTCGGCTTCCACTGCTTGATCAGCTTGCCCTCGAGCAGCAGGGCCTCGGGCTCGGACTTCACTTCGTGGACATCGAAGTCAGCGATCATCTCGATTAACGCCCGGATTTTCGGGTGCCACGTCATGGCCCGTGACGGCGTGAAATAAGACGAGACGCGTTTCTTCAGGCTCTTGGCTTTGCCCACGTAGATGATCCGACCAAGCCGGTCTTTCATCAGATAGATCCCGGGCTTATCGGGCAGACGTCGGACTTTTTCTTTTAAATCGGAGCTCACGTGGAATGAAAATATTAGCGCACCGTGGGCGGAAGCGCCACTGGAGTCGCGGCCATTTCTGCCGGGGCTTCCAGCAAGGCGGTTCGTAGGTCGTCGTCCGAGAGGCGCCAGACCAACAGGGTGTGGGCGATTTGTGCGACTGGCTGATGGTGACGCAGCCAGGCAAAAAGTCGTGCGCAACGGAGATCATTGAGCGCGCGAAATTCCGCGGACCAATACGAATCGCCCTTTTCGGCCATCAACCGTCGCGCTTCCGCTGGCGTCGCGGTGTAGTAGCGGGCGAACGCCGCCGATGCCGCCTGATAGCGGGTTTCGTAGACTTGATTCCACGGTCCGAAGGCGGGCGCATAAACTTGGAGCAAGGTGGTGCTGACCACGAAAAGCCCGGGTTGAAGCGGAGAAAGTCCGCGAGTTTCCGCTCCGTAGTAGGTGGTGAGGGACACGGCCGAAATCCCGTAGTCGGCCGGCGTGCCCATACCGAAATATCCGAAATGGATGGGTTCCTTCTCGCGTTGATGATCGTGGAGCCAGTCGCGTAGCGCCGGCAAGTCCATGCCCCAGTCGAGCGAGCTGTCGACGAGATGGCGCCAGGCTTGATCGGGTCCACCGGAGATCCGGTTGAAAAATGCGAGGTAGTGCGGACGGATCATCCATGATTCGAGCGCAAACGCCGCGACCAACGCCGCGATGCCTCCGCGCCGCCACGCGGGCGCCCCGGCTAATGCCGGCCACGCTGCTCCCGCCAAGATGTACAAAGGCGGTAGCAAGGGCAGAAGATGCCGGTGCCCGATGTTGAGCCGCGCGAATACGAGCGTGCCGCCGAACACAAAAATAACCGTGAGCAGCGGGGCAAACGGATACCAGGCGGCTGCTGTAGCGCAGCGCCGCACAAGCGCGATCGATGCGACAAGGAATAGCGGGAAAAAAGCCAGCGGCATTTTGACCAGAAACGCGTAGGGAAAAAATCCAGGCCA
>CAIQKQ010000304.1 GCA_903872425.1 uncultured Opitutia bacterium
CCAAGCCGGAGCAAGGCCAGGACGCGGCCTGAGCCCAAGCGCTCGTCTCAGTCAGCGCGCTTCTTTCGCAGTCTGGCGACAATCGCATCGTAGCCTTCGACGCGCAGCAGTGTCAGCTGCCATGCGTAGGCTGCCACCGCAATCGGGATCAGCCCGCCGACCGCCAACACGTCGGCCAACCGTCGGCCAGGAAGCGCGATGGTGATGATTTTCCATCCGGCCCACACCAGCAAGGACATCGTCAGGGTAGCGAAGGCAACCTTTGCAACATCTCTCCAGAGCGGCGCGAATTTTAATTCCGGTATCCGGCGGGCGAGCGTGCCTTGCAGCAAAAACGCCTGGACAATGATAGCGGTGGTGCTCGCCAGTACGAGACCCGATGCACCGAGCGGCCGCATCAATAAGAGGCTCAGACCGAGGTTGATGGCGAAGTCGGCCAGCGCAATTTTTACTGGCGTGACGGTGTCCTTGAGAGCGTAGAAGACGCGGACAGTTAGATTGACCACCGAAAAAAAGGGCAGGCCGATCACGAACAGTGTGAGCAGAGAGGCCAGATGTTCCACCATATCTGGCGAGGCGTTATGGTGCTGATAAATCAGCCGGCAAATGGGGCCGCCCAGCAGCGCGAGGCCGGCAGCAGCTGGTACATTGATGATTAAAATGAGCCGCAGTCCCCGACGGAAGTCTTCCCCGAGTGCCGCGAAATTGCGCTCGACGGCGTGCCGCGCAATGAGCGGATACACCACAGTCGTGACTGCGATGGCGAACACCCCGATGGGTAGCTCCATCAGGCGGTTCGCATTGTAAAGTAGCGTGGCAGTGGATGCCACCAGAGAAAACGCCAGCAACCGCGACACAAAGGTGTTGATCTGGTAGATGGCCGTACCAAACACACTAGGTAGCATCAGTGCAGCGATCTGCCGCACCCGCGGGACCGCCGTGAGGCTGAATCGCGGCCGCCACCCGGCTCGCATGAGCACGGCCGCTGGCACCATCATCTGGAAAAATCCTCCGGCCAACACGCCGGCGCAGAGCCAGCGGACCTCACCGAGCGGCGTGGCCGCGAAATGCAGCCCCGCCCCGCCGAGCGAAGCTATCATGCAGACGTTAAGCCAGATGGGCGAAAGGGCCGGCTCGGTGAAGCGGCCGAGCACATTGAGCGTGGCGTTGAACGCTGCCGCCAGACAGATGAACGCGAGGTAAGGAAACATCAGCGCCGTCAAATCGGCCGCGAGATACCATTTATCCTCGTGGCCGGGCAGTAGCCGCGACTGACTGAAGCCGAGCGTTGCCATGCCCACAATCGTGCCCGTAACGACGAGTAGCCAGCTCGTGACCTGGTTAAGCAGCGTGAATGCCCCCGACTCGCCACCCTCGCGCAGCTCCTCCTGCAATGTCGGCACCAACGCGGCCGTCAGCGCTCCCTCGCCGAGCAGTCGGCGGAACAAATTTGGGAGATTGAATGCCGTGAGAAATGCATCATTGAGAAATATCCTTTCGGGCCCTCCGAAAATCGCCAGTGCAAGCGAGTCGCGCACCATACCGAGCACGCGCGACACCGCCGTGAGCAGCGAGATGATGCCGACATGTTTATGGAGGTGCTTCGACACGCACGCAATTTCCCGCCGCGCCGGGCGGATTGGCAAGCGCATTGGCTGGGCGTTAAGCGCGACTGGCATTGACGCTGCTATCTAGACCAGCCATTATTCGAACATCATGTCGCTCATCCCGAAACTTGCCGCCAAGCTCCAACGCCATCCCAAACGCGTCGTCTTCTCCGAGGGCGGCGACCCGCGCATTCTGCAGGCTGCCCGTCAGTGGGTCACGCGCAAGCTGGGCGTCCCCATCCTGCTCGGCGACCGCGCTGCCATCAAGGCGGCCGCCGCCAAGCTCGACCTTAAGCTCGACGGCATCCGCGTCATTGAGCCGGAACGCAGCGAAGAGTTTGAGGGGTTTGCAAAAGCCTTTGAGGAGCAACGCCGGGGCAAGGGCCTCAAGCTCGACGAGGCACGCTCCGCATTGCGCGACACCAACTATTTCGCGACGATGATGCTCTCCACCGGGCAGGCTGACGCGCTTGTGTCCGGCGCGACCATGACGGCCGCGAGCGGCCTGCGGCCATTGTTTCAAATCATCCCGCGCCTTGAAAATGTCCGTAGCGCGTCGTCACTCATGGTGATTGATTTTGACGAAAAAAAGGTCGGCAGCGACGGCACGCTGTTTTTCGCCGACTGCGGCGTCATTCCAGAGCCGACCGCCGAACAACTATGCGACATTGCCATCTCGACCGCGCTCATCGCCGGCCACCTCACCGGTGAGACGCCACGTGTAGCGATGCTCAGCTACGCCTCGAAAGGCTCGTCCGATCATCCTTTGCTCGCCAAGATCCGCATCGCCACCGAGCTCGCCCGCGCCAAGGCCAAGGCTACGCTACTTCCGCTGGAGATTGACGGCGAGCTGCAGGCCGACGCCGCGCTCGACTCCGCCGTCGCCGGGGCTAAGGGCATCGCCAGCTCAGTCGCCGGCAAGGCCAATGTGCTCGTCTTTCCGGACCTCAACAGTGGCAATATCGCCTACAAGCTCGTGCAACAACTCGCCGGGGCTAACACCTACGGCCAGATCATCACCGGCCTCACGCGACCCGCCGCCGAGATTAGCCGTGGTTCGAGTGCGCACGACGTCTTTGGCGCGGCTGCCATCGTCGGCTGCCAAGCCATTGACCGCCGCCTGCTCTACGGCAACGCCTGAGACTTACCCCTTTGTCCGCGTACTAATTTTATTCCGTGCATGGCTGCCTCCGACACGACGCCTACCAACCCGTTTCTCCAGCCGGCGAAACCGCTGCTCGCAGCTCCGACAAACCAAGAGACGCGCCGCCTCTTCGTTGCTGCCACGCGTATGAACGACGGCAAGACGACGACCTGCCTTGGCCTTTTCGCCGCCTTGCAGGCGCTCCATCCGCGCATCGGTTTCATCAAGCCCGTCGGCCAGCGCTTCATTGAAGTACAGGGACAGAACGTGGACGAGGACTCGCACCTACTCGATACGGTTTTCAACGTCCGCGTCCCCCTTGAGAGTATGAGTCCGGTAACGGTGGATGGCACATTCACACGCCGCTACCTTAAAAGCCCCGGACCGATGCTCGCGCAGTTGAAAGACAAAATTTGCCGCGCCTACGACCGCGTCTCATGGGAGAAGGACTTCACGCTCATCGAAGGAACGGGTCACGCGGGTGTCGGTAGTGTGTTCGACCTGTCCAACGCCAGCGTCGCAAAGTTGCTCAATGCAAAGGTTCTACTTGTTTGCCCCGGCGGCATCGGTCGACCGATTGACGAAATCGCCCTCAATAAGGCACTCTTTGACCAAGCTGGCGTCGAGGTCGTTGGCGCCATCCTCAACAAAGTCGAGCCCGACAAGATTCCAATCATCGCTGAGTATGCCGGACTCGGCCTCAAGCGGCTCGGAGTGCCATTGCTCGGAGTATTACCCGTACAACCCATCCTCTCCGCGCCCAACCTTGTACAAATTGCCGAGGAGATTGGTGGCCAGTGGCTCAATGGCCGCAAAGCCGGAGCAAAACAGCGTGTGGCGCGCGTGGTTGTCGGCGCGATGTCAGCCAATGGCATCATGGACTACCTATCGCCTGGCACGCTCATCATCACGCCCGGCGACCGTGACGACATCATCCTCGCCGCTACCGCGACCGCGCGCCTCGCCGGCGGCAGCGCCATCGCGGGACTTGTTCTCACTAACAATGCCCCGCCCCACTCCAAGATTGCCGAACTCCTCGCGCAGACCGACATCCCTGTGATCGCCACCAAAGAAGAAAGCTACGCCATCGCCTCAAAGATTTTCGGCATGACGGTGAAAACCCAACCGCAAGACACCGATAAAATTCCCATCATCAAAAAACTAATCACCGACCACGTGGACCTTAAGGCGTTACTCGCAAAGGTGTGAGACTAAATGGGATCCTTCCTGTCCGACGTTGGGATAGGAGTCGCCATGAATAAATATGAAAGCCCCATCCAGAACGCGGCCGAACAACCCGAGCAGATCCTCCTGCTCCTCATCTGCTCAACGATTACCCTACTCTTATTTTTCTATCTGCGTCACGCCTTTAGATGCGGCAAGGTGGTCAGCCTAAAAAGATACGGTCCTCCTTTCGAGTATAATCGCGACACCGACCCGTTCCAATACTGGATGGCGATGATCTTTCTAGGTGGAGTAATACTGTCACTTATTATTTTTTTACTAGTTGTTTATACAGAAAGATTTTCAAGTCCCATGGATGTACCTCATCAGGACGGAGTGGCCGAAACTCCACGTTAGCATTCGATAAACGATTTTCATCGCCCCGTCTCCAGCTTGTCCAGTGCGGCGGCGGCGACCTGCTCCAGCTCACGGGCGTCGGCCACGTCGCGGAGCAAGTCCGCTTGCGCCACTGCAAACGCCTTCGTGTCGCCCGCCCGCGCGGCGTCGTAGATTCGACCAAGCGACACCACCGCGTTACGGTAGAACGGATGCACCCGGCTTGCTGCCAGCTCGGCGCGGAGTTGGAGGATCCGCTGCCCCAGCTCGTTGGCCACCCATGAACTCGAC